>JAJZNF010000148.1 GCA_021847985.1 Actinomycetes bacterium
CCACGGAGAGCAGCTCGAGGCGAGCATCGAGGACGAGCTCTACTCGGATCGCTTCCTCATCCGCAGGCCGCTCCTGCGCGCTCTCGACCCCGCCGGCTCCGGCGACACCCTTCCCACCGCCGACGGGCGGCCCCTGCCCGCGGTGCTGCTCATCGACGAACTGGACCGCGCCGACGACGAGTTCGAGGCCTTCCTGCTCGAGGCGCTTTCCGATTACGCCGCCACCATTCCCGAGCTCGGCACCGTCGTCTCCAAGGTGCCGCCGGTGGTGATCATCACCTCGAACCGCACCCGCGATCTGCACGATGCGCTCAAGCGCCGCTGCCTCTACCACTGGGTGGATCATCCGGATTTCGCCACCGAGGTGCGGATCATCATGACGCGCGTGCCGGGCGCCAGCGACCTTCTGGCCAAGGAGGTGGCCGTTCTATCCGAGCAGCTGCGCTCCATGGGGCTGTTCAAGCCGCCGGGCGTTGCGGAGTCGATCGACTGGGTTCGCTCGTTGCAGGCGCTGGGGGCGGCCGAGATGACCGAGGAGCTCTTCTCCCAGAGCCTCGCCTCGGTGGTCAAGTACAAAGAGGACGCCGAAAAGGCCAAGAGCCAGGACGTCTCCGAGCTCATCCGCCTGGCGGTGGCCAGGGCCCGCTAAGGCGCGAGGAGGTCTGCGATGGCCGACACCTACGAGATGGCAGCCGCCTTCGGCCGCTACCTTCGCGCCTTCGGGGCGGAGGCCGATCCCGACTCCCTTTCCAGCTTCGTGCGATCGCTCGAGCTGCTGGGCATGGGCTCGCGCACCCTGGTGCACGACACAGCACGCGCCACTTTGATCAAGCGCGTCGAGGACTCCCCGCGCTTCGAGCGCGCCTTCTCCGCCTACTTCGAGGGGAACTGGCCCGCGTCAAAAGGGGATGAGGAGCAGCCGCGCACCAAGGAGACGCTTTACATCGACATAGGCGACGAGGGCGACAACGACAACCAAGGGGGCGAGAGCGACCCCGACGAGGGGGAGAAGCGCGTGCTGCGCTTCTCGGCCCGTGAGGTGCTCTCCAAGAAGGACTTCGCCAAATGCAGCCGGGTCGAGCTTGACCAGCTCTACCAGCTCATCGATCTGATGCGCTTGAGCGGGAGCCCCAAGTCCTCCAGGCGCAAGATCCGCTCCAGGCGCCCGGAGACCCTGGATATGAAGCGCACGGTGGCCAAGGCGATCGAGCGCTACGGGGAGCCCATCGAGCGCGCCTACCGGCGCCCGGGCACCCAGCTGCGCAGGGTTGTTTTCGTGCTCGACGTCTCCGGCTCCATGGAGCCCTATGCTCGGGCTCTGCTGCGCTTCGCCCATGCGTCGGTGGTGGCGCGCCACAAGGTGGAGGTCTTCACCTTCGGCACCCGGCTGACGCGGGTGACCCGGGAGCTGAGTTGGCGGGATCCGGACCGCGCGCTGAACGAGCTCTCCGCCAGGGTGGCGGATTACGCGGGCGGCACCCGGCTGGGCGGGACGCTGGGCGAGTTCAATGCCGGATACGGCGTGCGCGGGATGGCACGCGGCGCGGACGTGGTCATCCTCTCCGACGGCTGGGACCGGGGCGACCCCCTCGAGCTGGGGCGGGAGATGGAGCGGCTCTCGCGGGTGGCCCGGCGGATCATCTGGGTGAACCCGCTCAAGGCGCACGAGGGCTACGCGCCCCTGGCGCGCGGGATGGCGGCGGCCCTTCCGCATGTTGATCTATTCGTGGAAGGGCACTCCCTGGACGCTCTCCGCCAGCTTGCCGCCGTGCTGGAGATGGCCTAGGGATGCCCGAGGTTTGCCTTCGGAAACCGTCGATGCCCGCCCATGAGCGGTTTGGCGTGTGCACGGGGGCGCAGGGCGCGCCCGGGAGGGGTTGAGATGCTGGAGATGGCTACGGTCGAGGTGCTCGAAGACCTGGTGCGCTGGGCCGCACAGGGAAAGCGGGCCGCAGTTGCGAGAGTGGTCGGCACCGAGGGCTCATCGCCTCGCGAGCCGGGTGCCACCATGGCCGTGAACGAGCTGGGCGAGGTTTCCGGATCGGTCTCGGGCGGCTGCGTCGAGGGCGCGGTGGTCGAGGAGGCCCTGGCCCTGATGGGCGTGGCCCGCATCGTTACCGAAAGCGGCGCCAGTATGGAGCTTCCCGCGGCCTCGGGGGAGGCCTGCCCGACCGTCTCGATATTCGGATACTCCGACGACGAGGCGTTCGCGGTCGGGCTCACCTGTGGCGGAACCCTGAAGATCCTGATCGACCCGGATACGCCGGGTCTCTATCCGCTCATGCTGGACCTGTTGCGCTCCGAGACGCCCTTCGTGCGCGCCACCGTGGTGTCCACCGCCGACTCGACGGCCGTGTCCGCGGGATCCGGGCTCTCGGTGGAGGGCGTGAACGCCTACGAGGTCTTCGGATCACTTCCGGAGGTGGGTGCGAGCCTGCTCATCGAAGGCGAGGGGCAGGTGCACGGGGAGATCGCCAACGCCGAGCTGGCCGCGGTGATCACCCGGGACGCGGCCGGCGCCCTGGCGGCCGGTAGCACCATGGTGCGTCACTACGGACGCAACGGGCAGGCGAAGCTGGACGAGGTCGAGGTGCTCTACGAAGTCTTCGCCCCGGCGCCCCGCATGATCATCTTCGGCGCGGTGGACTTCTCCGCCGCCTTGGCCCGTCTGGGAAAGATGCTCGGATACCGGGTGACAATCTGTGACGCGCGGCCGCTTTTCGCCACCAGGCAGCGCTTCCCCATGGCCGACGAGGTCGCCGTCGATTGGCCCGACCGCTACCTGGCCCGGGCCGGCGCCGGGCTGGGACCGCGGGACGCCGTGTGCGTGCTCACCCATGATCCCAAGTTCGACGTGCCGGCGATCTCCTCGGCGCTGGCCACCGCGGTTGGCTACATCGGCGCGATGGGATCGCGCAGGACGCACGAGGAGCGCACCAAGCGCCTGGTGGAAGCGGGAGTGGATCCGGCCGAGCTCGATCGCGTGATGGGGCCCATCGGCCTCGACATCGGGGCGCGCACGCCGGAGGAGACCGCCGTCTCCATCATGGCGGAGATCATCGCGCTTCGCTCCAACCGCGCCGCCGGCCCGCTGCGCAGAGCATATGGTCCCATCCACAGCGGACTCGAGAGTGCTGGGAGGCCAGAGCGGTGACCCCGTCCGAGCAGGAGAGCGGACCGGTGGTGGCCGCGCTGCTGGCGGCGGGCCTGGGCACCCGTTTTCGCGGCCCTGAGCACAAGCTCATGGCCGGGTTCCGGGGAGCGCCTCTGGTCAGCCACGCCCTGGCCGCCATGCGCCGCTCCGGGATCGCCCGTCGGGCCGTGGTGGCCGGGGCGGTGGAGCTCGACGGCGTGCTGGAGGACGAGGTCCTTCTCGTCAATCCGGACCCGGCCCGCGGGCTGGCCACCTCGTTGGCAATTGCGCGCGACTGGGCGCTTTCGGAGCGGGCGAGGGCCCTGGTGATAGGTCTGGGCGACCAGCCTTTGATCCCGGCTTCGGCATGGTCAAGACTGGCCAAGGCCAGCGGGGCGCCTATTATGGTGGCAACCTACCAGGGAAAGCGCCGAAACCCGGTGCGCATCGCCAGGGAGGCCTTCGACCTGCTTCCCGAGAGCGGGGACGAGGGCGCCAGGGCTTTGTTCTCCTCGTTTCCGACCCTGGTGGAGGAAGTGGAGTGCGAGGGCGAGCCCGTCGACATCGACACAGTTGAGGAGCTGGACGAATGGAACTTGTGAACAACTTTTCGGTCAAGGTCCCAGTCGATCGCGCCTGGGCGCTTCTCACGGACGTTCAAAAGATCGCTCCCTGCCTGCCAGGGGCGACCTTGGAGGAGGTCGAGGGTGAGGAATACCGCGGCTCGGTGAAGGTCAAGGTCGGCCCGATCACCGCCGCCTACCGGGGCAAGGCGCGCTTCATCGAGATGGATGCGGAAAACCACGCCGCGGTCCTCAAGGCCGAGGGTCGCGACACCAAGGGCCAGGGCAACGCCTCGGCCACGGTGTCCCTCAAGCTTGCCGCCGACGGGGACTCGACCAATGTCAACGTCACCACCGACCTCGCCATCACCGGCAAGGTGGCCTCTTTCGGGCGCGGCGTGCTCGCCGACGTCTCCACCAAGCTACTGGGGCAGTTCGTCGACTCCTTGGAGGAGCTGATCGCCTCCGATGGCAAGGAGGCGGAGACCCCTGCCGCGGCAACGGCCGAGGGCGCTCCCGCCGGGCAGGCTCCCGCCGCCGAGGCCAAGCCGTTCGTCCGTAAGGAGGCCGAGCCCGTAGACCTGCTGGGCGTGGCCGGCTCGCCGATAATCAAGCGGGCCATACCGGCCATCGCCGGCGCCGTATTCTTCCTGATCCTCGTATTCGTCCGCCGTTCGCGCAAGCGGCGGGGTCGCAAGGGCTGAGTTGCCCGTCTGGCCGGGCCCGGCGCCTGCTGACTCCGAAGCGGTGGCGCGGCTGCTGTCGCGCCAGCCCGAGGGGCCCTATGCCGTCGTAGCCCGCCGCGCCGAGACGGGGACGCCGGCGGTGATCGCCTGCTGGCCGTTCCTGGGCGGCTCGACTCCCATGCCCACGCTTTTCTGGCTCCTGGATCCCACTCTCTCCCGCGAGGTGTCGGTGGTCGAGTCCGCAGGCGCGGTGCGCGCGGCGCGTTCGGAGGTGGATGCCGCTGAACTCGCCGAGGCCCATCGCCGCTATGCGGCGCTCCGGGAGTCCCTGATTCCGGCCGGGCATGCGGGAGCCCGGCCGAGCGGCGGGATAGGCGGGACGCGTGCCGGCGTGAAGTGCCTACACGCGCACATGGCCTGGCACCTGGCGAGCGGCGGTGATCCTGTCATCGC
This sequence comes from Actinomycetes bacterium, assembly GCA_021847985.1. Classification (GTDB taxonomy): domain Bacteria; phylum Actinomycetota; class Acidimicrobiia; order Acidimicrobiales; family Acidimicrobiaceae; genus Acidithrix. The sequence continues at coordinate 4,836 of JAJZNF010000148.1, forward strand.
CTGGGCCGTCGAGCGGTTTCCAGGCGCCTTCACCCTGTCCGGGCTGGAGATCGGCCACTTCCCACCCGGGCTGGAGCAACTCGATCCGCTCGGTGGCACAACCCAAGGGCGCCGGGCGGGCTAATCGAGGGCCGAGATCCGGCCGGAGTCGTCCACCAACAGGGTGGGCAGGGTGTGTCCCATGGTGTCGTTTGCCAGCAGCTCCTCGGGCAGGGCTTCGATCTGAGAGCGATGGAAGGCCCTCGACTCGTTCAGCCCTACCCGGTTCAGACGCTCTCCATCCTGCACCAGCACCTCGTGGGCGGGAATCAGCTCGGCCACCTTGAGCGAGGCGGGCATCTCCAGTTCGGAGCCGCCCGGCCCCAGCACCTCGACCGCCAGCCGCCCCTCGGCGGTGATTCCCCTCTGCGGGTTCTTCGCATGGGCGATGGTCTCCTTGTCGGCGGAGAGCTTGGCGACCCCGCGGCCTTCGATGGCGACGAGCTTGTAGACGAAGTTGCAGGTGGGATGTCCGGAGCCGGTCACCAGCCTGGTTCCCACCCCGAAGGCGTCGATGGGGGAGTCCGCGAGAGCGGCAATGCGGTATTCGTCCAGGTCCCCTGAGTAGACGATGCGCGTCTTTGTCGCCCCCAGCTCGTCCAGAAGCGCCCTTGCCCGCCGCGACTCGATGCGAGGGTCCCCGGAGTCGATGCGTATGGCGCCGATGCCGGTGCCCACGATGTCGACGGCGGTGCGGATGCCCTGCTCGATCTCGTAGGTGTCCACCAGATAGGTGGTGTCGGGCCCCTGCGCCGCCAGCTGGGCGCGGAAAGCGTCGGCTTCGCTGGAGTGGGCGAGGATGAAGGCGTGAGCCACGGTGCCGGTGGTGGGAATGCCGTACTCGCGCCCCGCCTCCAGGTTGGAAGTGGCGGCCGCGCCGACCAGGTAGGCCGCGCGTGCCGAGGCGACAGCCGCCAGCTCGTGGGTCCTCCGCGATCCCATTTCGACTATCGAGCGCCCGCCGGCGGCGTGCACCATGCGTGCTGCCGCCGAGGCCACCGCGGAGTCGAAGTTGTAGACCGAGAGAAGCACGGTCTCCAGCACCAGGCACTCCGCGAAGGTTCCGTCGACCTGCACCAGGGGGGTGAACGGGAAATAGAGCCCACCTTCGGGAACGCCGCGTATGGTCCCGGAGAAGCGGTAGCGGGCCAGGTAGTCGAGCGCGGCGTCGGAGACGATCCGATTGCGCGCCAGGAACTGAAGCGCCTGCTCGTCGAAGCGGAAGGACTCCAGCGCATCGAGCGCCCGGGCGGTGCCGGCCACCACCCCGAAGCCTCGCCCGCTGGGCAGCCCGCGCCCGAAGAGCTCGAAGGTTGCCGGGGCCCCGGCGGTGCCATCGGCGATTGCGGCGTCCAGCATGGTCAGTTCATAATGGTCGGTCAGCAGGCCTGTGCAGGGTGTCATGCGCTCCATATTTCCCGGATTGGTCCCTGCAAGTATAGGGCGGCGTCCCCAAGGCCCCAAGTGAGGACGCTCAGGAGCCGGCTTCGCCCGCCGTGCCCACCGGAGCCCGCTTCGGAGTGGCCGAGCGTGGCCGGTTGATCACCACCAGCGCAATGATGCAGGCGGCGATCAGTATGAGGGAGAACACCTCGACGGCATCCCAGAGCCGCGGAACGGCCAGCCAGAAGTACTCGTCCCAGAAGCGGGGCATGGACCATAGCAGCAGAGCGGTGAAGGCCAGGGTTCCGTCCGCCGGATGCAACGGCCGGGAACGCAGGCGTTTCTCGATCTGCAGGACGATAAGGAAGATGATGAAGTCCTCTATGGCCTGGAAGACCGGCACCGGGATGCGGTATCCGACCTGTCCGGCGTACTGCATGCCGTACCACGCATTCGTCGGCCGGCCTCCGCCTTGGAACATCAGCTGTGGCCCGAGGATCCTTCCCAGAGCCCACGCCGAGATAAGCACCGGCGCCACCAGGTCGAAGGCCCGGGCCAGCGAGAGGGACGGGGCGTAGCGGCGCTTGAAGTAGATGGCCGTGGGGATCGCGCCCGCCAGGCCGCCGAAGGAGGAGAGCCCGCCGTGCCAGATCAGGGGGATCTGGGCGGGGTACTTCAGGTAGAAGGAGATGTTGGCCACCACGTGGACCACGCGCGCACCCACCACCGCCCCGACGATGATCCAAATGAAGGCCTTGCCCACCCAGTCATGCGGCTCGCCCGCCTTTTCCAGGCGCTTCTCGTAGTAACGGAAGGCGAAGTAGAAGGCGATTGCGAGGCCGATGCCATAGGTATGGATCTGCAGCGGCCCGATGTGGAAGTCCACCGGAATAGGTTTCATCTTCTATTAGAGGGTAGCGCAACCCGGGCGGATACGGGGCGGGCGGCGCGTTCAAGAGGGGAAGCTCCGATGACAGCTCCGGAAGGTTTGTTTTCTCTTCGCGACCGGGTGGCGGTGGTGACCGGAGCCTCGAGCGGAATCGGCGAGCACTTCGCCCGGGTCCTGGCCGATGCGGGTGCGAAGGTGGTGGTGGCGGCTCGCCGCGAGGCAAGGATCGCCGCCCTGGCCGACTCGATCGGGGACGGCGCGGCTCACTTTACCTGCGACGTCACCGACGCGGACCAGGTGGAGGATCTGATGGCCTTCGCGGTCCATCGCTTCGGCTCCCTCGAGGTGGTGGTGAACAACGCCGGCATGGCCGATCCACGCCCGGCGCTGGAGGAGCCGGTCGAGCTGTTTCGTGAAGTGGTGGAGACCAACCTGGTCTCGGTCTTCGCCGCCTGCCAGGCGGCGGGGCGCAGGATGGTCGAGGCGGGCGCCGGGTCGATCGTGAACGTCGCCTCGGTGCTGGGCCTGGTGGCCTCCGGAAGGATTCCCCAGGCCAGCTACACGGCCTCCAAAGCCGGGGTGGTCAATCTCACCCGCGAGCTGGCGCTGCAGTGGGCGAACCGTGGAATCCGGGTGAACGCGATAGCCCCCGGCTGGTTTCCCACCGAGATGACCTCGGTCATGTTCGAAGAGGGGCGCGGCCTCGCCTTCATCGAGCGCAACACGCCGATGCGCCGAGGAGGGCGCCTGGACGAGCTCTCAGGAGCCCTGCTTCTGCTTGCCTCCGACGCCGGCAGCTACATCACCGGCCAGACCTTGGTCGTCGACGGAGGCTGGACTCTCGCCTGAGTCCCCCTCTTTCAGCCTGAGGATGTCGATGCGGTTGGTGTCGCCGGATTGCCGCCCGTGCGAGCCCTGTGTCAGCAGCACCAGATCGGCATCCGGATCTATCTCGCCGATCACCTCGCGCGTCTTGGTCTCCCAGCTCGCGTGGTGCGGCTTGATCACATAGGGGTCCACGCCGGCGGTGAAGAGCAGGCGCCTTGCGGTCGATTCGAAGGGGCTGAGGGCGATGATGCGGGGCTCGGGCCGGAACTTGGCGATGCTTCGAGCGGTCGCTCCCGACTCGGTGGGCGTGACGATGTAGTCCGGCTTCAGGCGCTCCACCGCGGAGAGCACCGAGACCGACACCACCTCGGGAATGCTGGCGGCGTCCCTGCGCAGCTGCTCGGACACACGCTCGCGGGCGGGGAGGAAGGTGGCGTGTTCTTCGGTGTAGAGCGCCACCCGGGCGAGGGTGGCCACGGCCTCGACGGGGAAGCGCCCCATCGCGGACTCCTCCGAGAGCATCACCGCGTCGGTGCCATCCAGGATGGCGTTGGCGACGTCGGTCACCTCCGCGCGCGTCGGGCGCGGAGAATCCAGCATCGACTCCAGCATCTGGGTGGCGGTTATGACCGGCTTACCGGCCACGTTGGCCCGGAAGATGAGGTCCTTCTGCACCAATGGGATCTCCTCGAGCGGGAGCTCGATGCCGAGATCTCCGCGGGCGACCATGATCCCGTCCGCCGCCTTCAGCACGTTGTCGATGTCCCGGAGCGCCGCCGGATGCTCGATCTTGGCGAAGAGGAAGGGGGCGAAGCCGTGCTCGGCTGCGATGGCCCGGGCCTTGTGCAGGTCGTCCGCACGCTGTACGAAGGAGATGGAGATGGCGTCGGCTCCGCGGGAGAGGGCGAAGAAGATCAGCTCGGCGTCCTTCTCGGTGAGGGACGAGATGCCCAGCGTCGCTCCGGGCAGGTTGATCCCTTTGTGCGAGGTGAGCTCGCCCCCGGCGGTAACGGTGGCGGTGAGGCTCTCGCCTTCGACCGACAGCACCCTCATGGCGATGAAGCCGTCCGCCAGGTATATGAGCGAGCCGGGATGTACCGCCGTGGCCAGCCCGGGGAAGTCTACGGGAATCACCCCGTCGCCGCCTTCGCGGGCCGTGTGCGACGGAGCGAGCCGCACTCTCTGGTTCGGCTTGAGAACCATGGTGCCCGCGATCTGGCCGATGCGCATCTTGGGCCCGGGCAGGTCCGCCAAGATGGAGATCATCTTTCCGGTGTGGCGCTCGGCGCGGCGCACCAGCCCGATTAGGCGGACGATCGAGGCGGGCGATCCGTGAGCCAGATTGAGGCGCGCGATGTTCATGCCCGCCTTGGCCATCGCGACTACGGTGTCGATGTTTGCGCTGGCCGGGCCCAGGGTGGCAACGATCTTGGTCCGCTTCTCTCTCAGCAACTCGTCCTCCGGCCCGCGATTACACCCACGAATCTAGCAACGGGGGCAGGCTGTGACCATTTGCCCGGGCCTCTACCCCACGGGTGGGGGAGGCCGCCAGTGGGGCTCAGAAGGCCAGGACCAGCTTGCCCTGCTTGGGCAAGGTGGCGAAATCGGCGTAGGCGCGCGGTGCTTCCTCGGCCGGATATGAGCGCTGGAGGTTGGGCTTCAATGCGCCGCTTGCCAGGTGGGGGAGGATACGCTCGCTGAACTCGCGGGAGATCTCGCCCTTCTCCCCCTGGGAGCGGGGCCTCAGCGTCGAGGCGCGCACCGTCGCGCGCTTCATCATCAATAGACGCAGGTCGAGGTCCACTCGGGAGCCCTGGCCCACCCCGATGATCACGATCCGGCCGCGCGAGCGGAGTTCGGAGAGGCAGGAGTGGAACTGCATGCCCCCGATCAGCTCGAGAACCACGTCGAAGGGGCCGTTGCCGAGCACGTCGTCGGGGTCGATGGCCTTGGCTCCCATGCTCTCCAAATAGGCGCGTCCTTGTTCGCTGCGCGAGGTGCCGAGCGTCTCGGCGCCCGCCAGCACCGCCATGGCAACAGCCGCGGACCCCACTCCGCCACTGGCCCCACGCACCAGAACCCGTTCTCCGAGCGCCAGGCCGCCTTGGGTAAAAAGCGCGTCGTAGGCCGTGATGTAGGCCTCGGGGATGCCCCCGGCTTCGACCAGGCCGATGCGATCGGGCACGGCGATGGCGGAGCTGTGATGAACTGCCAGCAGCTCGGCCTGCGCGGCTCCCGCGGTGACGCCCATAACCCGCTTGCCGAGCATGTCGCCCGGAACCCGCGAGCCCTGGGCGACGACGGTGCCGGCGAACTCCAAGCCGGGGATGTCCTCGCGGATGCCGGGCGGCGGAGGATAGCTTCCGGCCGCCTGCATAAGGTCGGCGGCATTCAGGCCGGCGCCCGCCACCTTGACCAGGAGCTGCTCGTCGCCGAGCTGGGGGTCTTCGGTCTCGGCGAAGCGGACCGATCCGTTTTCGATCAGGACTGCCTTCATTGCGCCTCCAGGCTACGACGGGCTCTCTTCGAAGTTAGCCCGGGGTGCAGCGCGCCGGCGCAGTCCGGCCAGGTGGGGTCAGACGCGGCCGTACTCGACGGGGATGCCGTCCCAGAAGACGCTCGCCTCGATGACCCCGGTGGAGGGGTTGTTGGCCTCGACCACGTTTCCGCCACCTACATAGATGCCGACGTGGTAGATCGGCGAACCATAGAAGACCAGGTCACCTGGCTGAAGCTGGCCGTAGGATATGGGGTACGCGTCGGCGGCCTGCGCGGCCGCGTTGTGCGGAAGGCTGACGCCGGCCTGGCCCCATGCATACATTGTCAACCCCGAGCAGTCGAAGGCATTGGGTCCCGCTGCTGCGAAGACGTAAGGGTCTCCGAGCTTGGAGAGAGCCACCCTGACCGCGGTCGCGGCGCCGCCTCCAACCGGGACGTTGACCGGGGTCGCCTGAGTCCGAGAAGGTGTGGCCCCGGGCTGGGCCGGGCGCTGAGCCGCCTGCTGGAGGGCCTGCTGGGCCAGCACCAGCTGGCGCGCCTTGGCTGCGGCGGCCGCTGCGGCAGCGGCCTGAGCTTCCTGGATGAGCTTGCCGATGGTGGAGTTGACCGAACTCAGCTGGGCCTGGGCCTGGGACTCGGCCGCAACTGCGGCGGAGCGGGCGCCGGCGGCCTGGGAAACCGCCGCCGAAGCCGCGGCCTGCTCGGATGCCAGCGTCTTCTGCTGGGCCACAAGCTGCTGGGTCGCAGCCTGGAAGCTGCTGATCAGGGCCTGCTGGGAGCCGGCAACCGCGCTGGCGTAGACGTCACGTACCGTGATGTCCGTGGAAGTGCCGCTCAGGAGCGCGGTGATGGCGGAGATGTTGCCGCCCTGGGTGTAAAGATTGATGGCCTCGTTGGCCAGCTTGGTCTTCAGGGCCTGGATCTGGTCGCGGGTGGTGGCGATCTTCTGCTCTTCCGCCTGGATCTGGCCGTTGACCGTCTGCAGCTGCAGGTTTGCCTGGTCGTACTGCTCGGAGTAGAAGGCGACCTGGTTGTCCAAGGTACTGATCTTGGCTGCGATCTGCGCCGCCTGAGCCTTTTCGTAGGAGAGCTGGTCAGCGCCTGCCGGTGACGAACCCGCGAGAACCGGTATGGTTCCAAGAGCCGCCGTCCCGGCCAGTAGAGCCGCGCTCCTCCAGCCCGGACGCTTCGATGCCTTGGTCTTGGATACGCCCAACATTCTCTCTTTCACTAACAGGGCGCCCGTACAAGACTTTGGCGCCGGTCGATCCGAGATGAGGCATGGGCCCCAGTAGTAGGTATCGGCCTCCTTGCGACAACTTCTTAGTTGCGCAATAGCACTCGCACGAGTTTACAGTAACCGTTCGCCCCGTCGCCCCGAATTTCACATTCGTGCTTTCATCACGAGGGGCGTGCGGATTAGTCGCCACTTTTGGGCCGGTAGTAAGATCGCTGGCCGATGACAACGAACGATGCAAGCACCGAATACCGGATCGAGCACGACTCCATGGGCGAGGTGCGGGTTCCCCGCGCGGCCAAGTGGCAGGCCCAGACCCAGCGCGCCGTAGAGAACTTCCCGATCTCCGGCCTTACCATTTCGCGCCCCCTCATCTGGGCACTGGCCAGGATCAAAGCCGCGGCCGCCCTGACCAACGCCGAGCTTGGGGTCCTGGACCCGGAGATCGCCGAGGCCATAGCCGCGGTTGCCGAGGAGGTTGCAGGCGGCACCTACGACGGCCAGTTCCCGGTGGACGTCTTCCAGACCGGCTCGGGCACCTCCTCGAACATGAATATGAACGAGGTCCTCTCGACGCTGGCCACCGAGCTGCTTGGCGGGACGGCGGTCAAGCCGAACGACCACACCAACGCCTCCCAGTCCTCCAACGACGTCTTTCCCTCCGCGATCCATCTGGCCGCCTCCTTCGAGATGAAGGAGAGGCTGCTTCCGGCGCTGGCCGAATTGGCGGAGTCGCTCGAGGCCAAGGCGGCCGAGTTCGCCGAGGTGGTCAAGTCCGGGAGGACCCACCTCATGGACGCCACACCCGTCACCCTTGGCCAGGAGTTCTCCGGGTACGCCGCCGCCATACGCTATGGAATGGAGCGGGTCGAGGATTCCCTGCCCCGGGTCGGCGAGCTCCCCCTAGGCGGGACCGCCGTAGGCACCGGGATCAACACCCCGGCCGGCTTCGCCGCCCGATCCATCGAGCGCTTGCGGGAGACCACCGGCCTGCCGCTTCGCGAGGCCCGCAACCACTTCGAAGCCCAAGGCGCCCGCGATGCGCTGGTAGAGGCCTCCGGCGTCACCCGCACTATCGCGGTCTCCCTTTACAAGATCGCCAACGACCTGCGCCTCATGTCCTCGGGGCCACGCTGCGGGCTGGGGGAGATCCATCTGCCGGACCTGCAGCCCGGCTCCTCCATCATGCCGGGCAAGGTGAATCCGGTGGTTCCCGAGGCGGTCTGCCAGGTTGCGGCCCAGGTGATCGGAAACGACGCCTCGGTGGCCTTCGGCGGCGCGGCGGGCAACCTGGAGCTGAACGTGATGCTGCCGGTGATCGCACGCAACCTCATCGAGTCCATCTCGCTCCTCTCCTCGGTCTCGGTGGCGCTGGCGCACAAGTGTGTCGACGGAATCATCGCCGACGTCGAGCGCTGCCGCACCTTCGCTCTCTCCTCGCCTTCGGTGGGTACGGCCCTGAACCCCTACATCGGCTACGAGGCGGCCGCCAAGGTGATCAAGAAGTCCCTTGCCGAGGGCAAGGACCTGCGCACGGTGGTGCTCGAGGAGGGCCTGCTAAGCGAAGAGGAGGTCGACCGGGCGCTGGACGTCATGGCGATGACAAGGGGCGGCATCCTCAAGTAGTCTCTGGGTATGAACCCGCTCGAGGTACTCCGCTGGATCGCGCGCCTCGAGGAAGAGGATCCCCAGGCGGTGACGCTTTCGGCGCTGGAGTCGCTGGAGGAGCTGGGGGAACGTCCCGAGATGCTCTATGTTGCCGTGCGGCAGCTGCTGCTGGCGCAACCGCGTAACGGTGGGCTCTGGTCGGTCGGCAATCGGCTTCTGCTGGCACTCGACCGCCACGAGGAGGCGCGTCAACTCCGGCGCGAGATCTCACGGGACTCCACTTTGGCCGAGCTTCGCTCCATGACCGATGCCGGGGTGACCCTGTATCTGCTCGACGTCGATCGCGCCTACAGCTCGCTGGCGGGACGCCGCGGTTCCGAATACGCCGTCTATTACGACCCGTCCCTCGGGGCTCAGCGGCTCTTCTCCCGCGCGCACGCGAGCGAGGAGTGCGCGCTGGTGATCGAGCCGTGGTCCTTCTCGGAGGGGGCGGCGATCATCTCCCGGGAGAGGATGCAGCTGGCCGAGCGCGCCATCCTTTCGGGAATCGGTGTGGTCTGCCGGGTTCCGGACGGTTTCGAGCTGCCTCCGCGTCTCTTCGATGCCCAGACGCGCCTTCTGGCCAGGGAGGTTGACGGCTGCGCCGAGGATCCGGAGGCGGAGTGCCTTGCGGACCTTTACGGCCTGCCTGCCTTTCGTGCCAACCCGGAGATGGTCACTTTTCTCTTCGGGGCGAACCGGGGGCGTTATACCGGCGCCGTTGCGGAGGAGCTGTTGGCGCTTTGATTTCGGCGGCGCGCGTAGCCTTTTTCCGATGACTTGGCCCGGCGAGGAGTGTTCGAGGAGGGGCGATGCCCAGTAGAAGAGATCTGATCCGCATGACCGATGAGGAGGTGGCCGCCTTCCTGGCCGAGCCTCATACCATGGCCGTCGCCACGCGCGGACCCGGGGACGACATCCACCTGGTGGCCATGTGGTACGGGTTCGTCGGCACGGAGGTCGCATTCTGGACCTACTCCAAGAGCCAGAAGATGCTCAACCTGCAAAGGACCGGAACCCTGACCGCGCTGGTCGAGGCGGGGGAGACCTATGACACCCTGCGTGGGGTGGAGCTGGTGGCGGACGCGGAGATCATAACCGACACGGCCAAGGTATACGAGATCGGCAGCTCCATCTACGGCCGCTACGGAGGCGTCGCGCAAAGCGAGGCGGCCCGGGCGGCCTTCCTCTCCAGCGCTCCCAAACGCTACGGGGTCATCATCCATCCGCGCAAAGTGGTGAGCTGGGACCACCGTAAGCTTGGTGGCGTCTACTAGGCGCCACGCCACGGCACGCCGCCGCTGGGGCGTTGAGAGTCGGCCAAGCGCTGGTTCGGGATCAGAACGACCGCGCGATCAGCTCCTTCATGATCTCGTTGGTCCCACCGAAGATCCTGGTGATCCGGGCCGCGGCGTACATGCGGGCTATCGGGTACTCGGTCATGTAGCCGTAGCCGCCGAAGATCTGCAGGCACCGGTCGACGACCTTGCCCTGCATGTCGGTGCACCAGAACTTGGCCGCCGACGCGGTGGCGGTGTCGAGCCTGCCCGCCACGTGCTCGGCTATGCAATGGTCGGCAAAGGCGCGGGCCGCCATCGCGTCGGCGGCGCACTCCGCCAGAACGAATCTGGTGTTCTGGAAGCCGAGCAGGTTCTGCCCGAACGCCTCCCGGTTCCTGGCGTATTCGGCGGCCAGCCTCACGGCCGCCTCGCAGGCCGCCGCAGCGCCCACCGCGATCGCCAGGCGCTCCTGGGGAAGCTGCTGCATCAGCTGGGCAAATCCGCGGCCCTCGACCCCGCCTAGAAGATTGGCGGCCGGCACCCGCATGTCGGCGAAGGCGAGCTCGCGCGTGTCCTGCCCGTGCATCCCGATCTTTTCCAGAACTCGTCCGCGCTCGAAGCCTGCCAGGTCCCTGGTTTCGGCGACGATCAGCGAGAGC
>JAJZNF010000170.1 GCA_021847985.1 Actinomycetes bacterium
GGTGAGGTCAGAACCGAACCCGGCAACGGGAGAGGAACCCCGAGCAGGGGTGCCACCAGCAGTGGCCTTACTAGAGTTCACTCTGTGGCAACGGCGTTGCCCCACCGCACCGGGCCGACAATACCGCTGACCCGGAACGACCGGCCCTCCCACCACCCGACGAGGCGGATGCCCATCGCGCTCAGGGGCTCGATGCCGGGCGGACGATGCGGACCGCGAGCTGATCACCGTGCCGCCGTGCCCGAAAGGGGAAGAGCTCACCGGCGCCCCCTACGGCCAGCACCAGATGGCCGATCATCCGGGCGTCCGGAGCGGTCGCGCGGTCAGGAGCGCGACATCGGTGTGCGTCCAGCCGACCAGACGTCGGTTGGAGGTGCACCGCGGGCTGTGACGGGGTCGGCGGCGGTCAGGAGCAGGAGGGCGGCCAGCGCCGAGCCGGACCACGCCCTGCCCACCGACTCCCCCCCGGCGCCAGGGCGGCGGACGCTCGTTCCCGCCGATCGCGGGGATGGCCCGCCGGGTCGCCGCCGGCCGAGGCCCGGGTGGCGAGCACGCGGGGGCCTGTTGCCCCGGCGTCCAGTGCTCGGGCTCGGTCACCCGTCCGGCGGGCCCACGGAATGCCGCGGCGCCAGGGCCACACGCCGGGGAAGGGACGCGTGCCAGCCTCAGGTCGGCCCAATACGACCTGCGAACCACCGGGCCCCGCGGACCAGCAAGAAGAGCACGATCAGGACCGCCAGGGCAAAGTAGGCGTGCCGCAGAGCGTGGATCAACAGTCCGCCCACTCCGGTGACCGCGAGCAGGACGAGGACGAACACCAAGATCGTGCCCCGCGGCAGGATCCCTCTCACCTTCACTGCTCCGCCGGCTTCAGGTCAGGCGCGGAATGGAGGTGGGCCCTGCTGCCCGCCGGCCACGCTCACCGTGCTCCGACCAGCCCGAGTATCGGCGCCGACGGGCCAGGTCACGGTGATCGCCGTCGCGAGCGCCGGAGGGGTGGCCCACGGTGATCTGGTGTCCCCCACAACCTAATGAAGCTTCTTGGTGCGCGGCCGGATGCGGCTCCGGTCCGGTATCAACGGTCAAGAGGATCGTATCCCGGAACGGCCCCGGCCGTGTCAAGGGCGTGGTCGAGAGGCCGACAGGGGTGAGGGCGGGCGGGAGCGCAGGAGACGGACGCGCGGGAGCGGGCGGCGGTGGGCCGACGGTGGGAATGGCAGCAGTCGGCGTCACCCCGAGGCGTGACCGGACGGGCTCCGACCGCCGGTAGGGCGAGGAGGTGGTGCCTGCCGGAGACGGACGGGCGCCGGGCCCTGGCGATGCGGGCCCAGCCGGCCAGGAGCCGCCGGCCTCGCCAGCGAGGGACGGGCGCCTCCACCAGCGCATGGGTGATCAGCAGTCTGGGCAGGGGGAGGCCGGCCAGCTCCGCGCGGTGGCGCAACAGGGGGGCCCTATCGCCGCCCTCGGCTCACCCGGACTCGCCACCCGCCGGAACCCGGCCACGCTTCAGGAGCCAGGACCGCGTGGCCCCGGCCACCGTTTGGGCCTGTGCGCGCGGACCGGGGGGGTGCAGGAGCCCCGGCCCCACCTGGGGATGCCCAGCGTCAGCCGGCCCACGCGGGTGTCGGAGGTCCAGGGGGCGGTGGCCGTTGCGCTGGGCCCGGCGGTCGGGGGTGCGCTCGTGGCGGTCGGCCGCGATCCTGACGGCCGCCTTGGTCTCGATCAGGGTCGGGAGGGTGTGCGTGCCCACCTTCCGCAGGACATCCACGTCCCCGCCGTCGAGTTGGTCGAGCAGGGTGTCAAGTGGCAGGCTGGGGGGGGCATCGTGTCTCCTGATCTGTGACGAGGGTCGGTTGCGTGGATCCACGGACACTCTGCCTGCGGGGATTACGCACGCTGCCGGTGATACCGCGCTTGTCGCGGGCACGGTGACGACCGTCAACATTCGGCCGTGCGAGGAGAGCAGAGTCGGCGGAGTGCGCTCAAGGCCTTCGGGGCGGTCGGCATCGCCGGAGCGGTGAGCCTGCTGGGAGCCCGGCTGCGCGGCCTCGGCGCCGTCGCGAGAGCGACCATGTCGAAGAACGCGCCCGCGCGGCTGGCCGGCAAGACCGTCGGCAGGCCGAAAGGAGCCGGCGCGACGAGTGCGGCGGCCGCCGAGGCCCTGTACAAGCTGAGCCCCGGCTGGGCGGCGTGGACGCAACCGGGCTTGAATGTGCGCGACGGGTGGTCGGAGCCCGACGAGTGGATGCCGGCCATCGAGAACTCCCACGGCCTTCCCTACACGCACAACACCTTCTCGCGGTTCGAGGCCCCCGGCAAACTCGCGCATCACTGGGCGATGGTGATCGACCTCCGCAAGTGCATCGGCTGCCAGTCATGCGTCGTCGCCTGCAAGAGCGAGAACAACGTGCCGGTCGGGGTCTACCGCACCTGGGTCCAGGTCATCGAGGTCGGCCAGTGGGACCGCGATCCCGAAGGTGACGGCCCAGTCGTGCTCGAGGGCGGGACATACGAGCCCAGCGTCAGGCGATTCAGCCTCCCGCGCCTGTGCAACCACTGCGACGATCCGCCTTGTGTCGAGGTCTGCCCGGTCAAGGCGACCTTCAAACGCGACGATGGGCTCGTGCTCATCGACTACCCGAAGTGCATCGGCTGCGGCTACTGCATCCAGGCCTGTCCCTACGACGCCCGGTTCTTCAACCCGATCCAACAGACCGCCGACAAGTGCACCTTCTGCGTGCATCTCATCGACCGGGGACTGCTGCCTGCCTGCGTCACGTCCTGCGTGGCGCGTGCCAGGGTCTTCGGCGACCTCAACGACCCCGACAGCGAGGTGGCCACCCTTCTCGCCGCGCACGCGACAGAGCGCTTGGACATCTCTGCCGGCACGCACCCGCAGGTCTTCTACATCAACCTAGACGGCGACATGGTGGATGCCGCCACCGCCTTCAACACCATCTACCCCTACGCCGCTGGCACCAACACCAACCAGTACGACGAACTGACCGGCAGGGTCCTTCTCCAGGCCCCGACCGGCGGCGAGGGAGGCGTGCCCTGATGGGTGGAGCGCTCAATCACTCCGGGCTCGAGAACGCCTACTGGGGGTTGATGGTCGTCACCTACCCGTTCATCTCCGGACTGGTGGCGGGCTCCTTCGTCGTATCGTCGCTCAGCCACGTGTTCCACCAGCGGAGGTTTGACGCCCTCGCGCCTCTGGCGGTGCTGACGAGCCTGGCCCTGCTCATCGCTGCTCCGCTCACGGTCCTGGGTGATTCACGCCAGCCCTCCAACTTCCTCGAATTGCTCACGAGGGACCACCTTCCCTACTCGCCACTGTCGACGTTCATCGTGATCTGGCTCACCTACATCGCGCTGATGCTGGTGGAGTTGTACGTCGCCTTTCGCGTCACGAACGCCAGGATCGGGGAGGGAGACGGCTGGTGGGCCCGCCTGCACCGGGGCCTCGCGCTCGGGCACCGCAACACCTCGGAGCGCGCCGCCCGCAAGGATCGAAAGATCCTCTTCGGCCTGTCCTGCGCGGGCATCGTGCTGGCCTTCTTGTTCCACGGCTACATCGGCTTCGTCTTCGGGGCCACCAAGGCGCGCGCGCTGTGGGCGACCCCGCTGATGCCGGTCCTTTTCATCGTGTCCGCGATGGTCTCAGGCATCGCCTTGATGTGGCTGGTCCACTTCCTGGCCACCCGCTACGTGGGCCGGCGACCAGATCGGCAGGTCGCGTCCGGGCTCCTGTCCTATCTGATGCTGTTCCTCCTGCTCGACCTCTTCCTTGACGCGCTCGACCTCCTCACGAGCGCCGTTCCCGAGTATGCCCAGGGCTCCGCCTACTACGGCTTCTCCCATCTCCTGCTCCACGGGCCCTTCACCTTCAGCTACCTCGGCGTCCAACTCGGGATCGGCGTGGTCCTTCCGCTGGCGCTGTGGCTAGTCCCAGTGGTCAGGCGAAGCTGGCCCGGAGGGGCTGTGATGACCCTGGCCGCGCTGGTAGGCGTGTACGCGATGCGCTGGAACGTCGTCCTCGGCGGTCAGGCTGAGTCGAAGGTGTCCTCGAACACCGTCGTAACCACCTCGGTGCCCCTGACCGGATTTGACTCGGTCCAAACCGTGCTGGGAGTGTTCGCCGTCGCGCTCCTTCTCTTCTTGCTGCTTGCCTGGCTGTTCCCGTGGGGTCAGGCCCACGAAGCGATGTCGGCCTCACCGTCCTCTTCGGACCCGGCAGTCTTTCCGGGGACTGGGGTTGGTGCGCTGGGACCGATGCCGGCGCCGGCCCCGGGAGAGTCGCCCGTGTCCGGGGGAGGTGATGCGTAGTGTCGGACCAGTCCTCGACGCCAGTCCTGTCGACTCCGTTCAGCAGGCGCACCTTCTTGAAGGGAGCTGCCCTCGCGGGCGGCGGGGCGGCCGTGGCCGGTTGGGGGGTGTCCCCCTGGGTGGGGGACGTCTTCCACCGCCGCGGGAGCTACGTCTACCCCGACCGGCCCCCCACGTGGCCCAGGGTTCAGACCACCTTCAGCGTTTGCAAGCAGTGCCGGAGCGACTGTGGCCTCGTGGCACGGACCTTCAACGGCGTGCTGGAGAAGCTCGACGGCAACCCCTACCACCCGCACGCTACGGAGCCGCACGCACCGTACGCGACCGACCCGATGGTGGCGAGCGTCTGGTCTCAGCCCCACTCGCTGTGCGCTCGCGGCCAAGCGGGACGGCAGACCGTCTATGACCCCTACCGCCTGACCGTGCCCTTGAAGCGCAGCGGGCCCAGAGGATCGGGGGCGTTTGAGGCGATCTCCTGGAAGCAGCTGATCACCGAGGTGACACGGGGTGGGTACCTCTTCTCCCGGGTGGCCGGTGAGGAACACCGCTACGTCGAGGGGTTCAGCGACGTGTGGGATGGCGGGCGGGGCCGCCTCGATCTCATCGATCCGGCCAACCCCGACTTCGGGACGAAGACCAATGGACTGGTGGTGTACTGGGGAAGGGCGGAGCCTGGCCAGAACGATCTGCTCACCCGCTTCGCCCATGCGTTCGGCAGTGTCAACGTCTTCCCCCACGTAGGGATCTGCGAGCTCAACCACCACGTGGCGACCCAGGAGTCCCTCAACGGTATCGGGGGGGCCGCGATGCTCAAGCCCGACATCCCCAACGCCGAGTTCATCATCTGGTTCGGAGCCAACGTCCTCGAGGCCAACTTCCCCATGCAGACCTTGGGGCGCAAGATCGCCGAGGCGACCGCTGCCGGCAGTCTGCACTACGTCGTTGTCGACCCCCATGCCGGGAACGCCACCCTGCTCGCCGATCAGTGGGTTCCGATCATCCCCGGAGGCGACGGCGCGTTGGCGATGGGGATGATCCGCAGCATCCTCGAGGCCGGTACCTACAACGGGAGCTACCTTGAGATCCCCAATGCGCAGGCCGCCACCGCCGCAGGGGAGCCCAACTTCTCCAACGCGAGCTGGCTCGTCGTGAGCGACCCCGCCCATCCGAGCCACGGCAAGCTCCTCACCGCGAGCGAGGCCGGGCTCGCGCCGTCCGGCGCTCTGGCGGCCCCGGAGCCCGTGGTCTGGGATCGGGCGGCGAAGGCCGCTCTTCCCGCGACCAAGTCCGCTGCCGGTGACCTCTGGCCCAGCGGAAACCTCAGCACGGCCACGGTGGCGGTCCACGGAATCGCATGTCGCAGCGCACTGCAGGAGCTCTACCGCAGTGCCTGCGAGCACAGCGTGGCCGAGTACGCCGCGCTCGCGGGGATCGCCCCAGCCGTCATCGAGGAGCTTGCCGCCAAGTTCACCAGTCACGGCCGGCGGGCGGTGGCCGACTTCTATCGCGGGGCCGTGATGCACACCAACGGCGTCTACAACGGTCGGGCCATCATGGTCTTGAACTTTCTCATCGGCAACGTCGACTGGGTCGGGGGCTACCTCGCGGGCGGCGGGGCCGCCGACTTCGACGGCAAGAACCAGGGCGCGCCCTATCCCCTGGCCTCCTGGCCCGGTCAGCCCGCGGGAGTGCCGGCGGGGGTACCGATCTCCAGGGAGGGGGTCTTCTACGAGGAGTCTGTCGCCTACACGCGCGCCACCGCGGCCGGGAAGAGTCCCTTTCCCGCACCGCGGCCATGGTTCCCCTTCGGCTTCGGGATCTGGCCGGAGATCTTCGCCGGGATCTACCAGCAGTACCCGTACCCGGCGAAGATCGTGCTGCAGCACGAGGCCAACCCGGCTTGGAGCCCGCCCGCCATCGGCGGCGCACCAGAGGGCACGCCCTGGATCCGCATGATCACCGACACCCACAAGGTCCCGCTCTTCATCAGCACCGACATCGTCATCGCCGAGAGCTCGGCCTACGCCGACTACATCGTTCCCGACACCAGCTATCTCGAGGGCTGGGGGGTCCCCACCAACTTCCCCACCTATCCGACCAAGGCCCAGGGGATCCGGCGGCCGGTGGTGGAGCCGCTGACCGCTCGGACCCCGGGCGGTGACGCGATGTGCATGGAGCAGTTCCTGATCGACGTCGCCAAGGCGATCGGCCTTCCCGGGTTCGGCCGCAACGCCTTCGCCGATGGCGGCAGCCTCGACCGCAGGGAGGAGTTCTACCTGAGGCAGGTCGCGAACATCGCCTACGACCCGAGCTTCCTGGTCCTCGGGCCCGGAGGGTTCGAGAAGCAGGGCCCGGTGCCCGACGCCACACCGGCCGAGATGGCGCTCGCTGGGATCGCGGAGTTCCAGTCCCGAGTCACGCTCCCTGGAGCGGTGTGGAAGAAGATCGCGTACGTGATGGCCAGGGGCGGACGCTTCGAGGACTACGTGGTCGGCTACCAGCCGAGCAGAGCGGTCGCCACCCGGCTGGAGGCCCTGACCGTCGGTCAGATCGCCGAGTCCACCCTGAGTCGGTGGGCGAAACCGCCAGGTGCGCTGACCGCCGACGATCTGAGGCGGATCTACGGCGGGATGGTCGCCCAACTCGGCGCCTACCCCTCCCAGCCCGCGTGGGCGACCCACACCTACGGATCGTTGAGCAAGACGCCGGTCGAGTACCCCTGCCAGATCTACAACGAGGTCATGGCCACGACGCACAACGCGCTGACCGGCCGGCGCTTCAGCGGGGTGCCGCGCTTCGAGCCGTTGCAGACCATGAAGGGAAGGCTTCTCTCCGACCTCGACCCACCGTCGACGTACCCGCTCCTTCTCTCCACCCACAAGCAGCCGATCCACTCCAAGTCCCGCACGATCTCGAACCCCTGGCTCCTCGAGCTCATGCCGGAAGCCTTCATCGAGATGAACCCTCTGGACGCGCAACGCCTGGGCATCCACGCGGGCGACCAGGTGCGGGTCGTGTCGGGGAGCAACTCGTCAGGCATGACCGGGCGGGTACGCATGATCTCCGGCATCCGACCAGGGGTGATCACCTTCCCGGCCGCGTTCGGACACTGGCAGTACGGGTCGGGCCACTGGCGGGTGAACGGGAGGTCGTTCAAGGGCGACCACGCCCGCAACGCCCCGGTCCGGTTGAACGCCGTCATGCGACTCGACCCGGATCTGGCCGCACCCGACGGCTGGACCATAGGGCTTGAGGACCCCGTGGGCGGTGGAGCGGACTACTACGACACGCGCGTCCGTGTCGAGAAGGTCTAGGGCCGGCCCGGTGGCGACCGCCGCACCCTGGGTGTGGGCACTGGGCTACGACTACCTGGCCCACGTCTGGCTCGAGGGGCCCCTGCGCGTCCCTGACGACGCCCTGCTGCCCTGGCTGGAGGACTTGGCCCGGTGCGACTCGGGCCTCTCCCGGGACGTAGCGGACCTCATGCGCTGTCTCGATGACCCCGCCGAGCTGGAGGCGGCCAGGCAGGACTTCCAAAGCTGCGTGGTCGTCCCGCTGCCGGGTCGCTACCTGCCTCCGTACGCCTCGGTCTACCTCGATGCCTCGAAGTCGCTTTGGGGGCCAGCCACCACGCTGGTGCTCTCCTGGTACAACGAGGCGGATCTGGACTGGGTGGGGCACTCGTCGCGCTACCCATGGGTCCGAGCCCCGGACCACCTCGGGGTCGAGTGCGCGTTCGCCGCGGAGCTGTGGGCCGCCTCGGCCGGCAGCGGCCCACCCATGGCCGGCCTCGGCCGGACCTTCGTGGCGGGGCACCTGCTCAAGTGGGTGCCGTCATATGCTGCGGAGATGAGGGAGCGGGTGACGAGTTCGTACTGGCGTCGCGTGGCAGGATTCCTGGAGGAGTGGGTGCGCAAGAGTGCACCGTCGCTCCCCGGAGCGACCGGGGCCTGCTCGGATGCCCCGGCCACCGAGCGCCCGGCGAGCGATGGTGGTCGATGATGGGCCGGGCCCAGTGGATCGAGACCTTCGCCGCCGGGCTGGGTGTTTCGCCCCCGGCTGAGGCCGCGGTGGAGCCCGTCCTCGCTCTGGCTGCAGAGGCAGCCCACGCGTCCGAGCGCGCGGCGGCGCCACTAGCCTGCTGGCTCGCCGCGCAGACTGCCCCGGTGCCCGCCAAGCGGTTGAAGTGGCGCGAGAGGCGCCCGGTGGCGCTCCGGGGCAGCCAGCCCACGGCCATGTCGATAGGAAAGGACAGCAGCGGCCGTCACGCTCAGACCCAGTCCCGGGTTCCGCAGCTGGGCGGTCGCTCCAGGCCTCCCGGGGACCACGGCTGAGAGCAAAAGCAGGCACTGACTGGGTGCGCGAGGCTGAAGGTCATAGGCACCTCGGCGGGCCTCTGGACCGTTTCCCAATCTCTGCCTGCCACTTTGACGCTGGGCACCTCGCCGGCGGTGGAAGCCGGGTTGAGATAACGACGGGAATGGCGCTCCGCGGCTTCGGGCCACGCCTGCGCAAGGGACGCCAGAACGCGCGGCCAGATCGTCATCCCCGGCCGTGAGCGTTCTGCTCACCCTGCCACCGCTGACGGCAGCCGAGCTGGGCGCTCGGTATCGCCGACTCGGGGTGGCCGTGCGGGCGAACGCCCTATCGTTGTGCGCTGTCGTTCGGAGCTCCCCAGTGGCACCGGTGGTGCTACCATGATGGGGTGGCCGTAGTGAAGAAGTCCGTGTCGATCGATGCCGAAGTCGCCGCTGCCGCCGAGTCGGCTGCCGCTGAGGACGGTGTTTCCTTCAGCGCCTGGCTGTCCGAAGCAGCTCATCGGCGGCTTCTTGTGCGCGACGGCCTTCGGGGGGTCGCCGAGTGGGAAGAGCGGGCCGGCGCTCTGTCGCCAGATGAGCTGGCGGCGGGGGAGATCCTTCTTGACCGTCTCCTCTCGGGTGGCTCCCATCAGACGGCGCGAAGTGCATGAGCACCGACGGATTGACCTACGACACGGGAGGCTTGGTCGCGGCTGAGCGGGATGACCGGATCATGTGGTCGCTGCACCGGGCGGCGCTTCGACGAGGGCTGCCTCCGACGGTGCCCGCCCCCGTACTCGCCGAGGGTTGGCGGGGCGGTCCGCAAGCGAACCTCTCCCGGCTGCTCAAGGGCTGCGATGTCGAGGACCTCACGAAGACCCAGGCAAGAGCGGTGGGGGCCCTGGCTGCTCGAGCCCAACATGACGACGTCGTCGACGTCTCGGTGGTCGAAGGTGCGCTTCGCCGCAACCACGCCGTAGTCACCTCGAACGCGGCCC
This sequence comes from Actinomycetes bacterium, assembly GCA_021847985.1. Lineage (GTDB taxonomy): Bacteria > Actinomycetota > Acidimicrobiia > Acidimicrobiales > Acidimicrobiaceae > Acidithrix. Next base: position 9,623 of record JAJZNF010000170.1, read on the forward strand.
ACATCCGCAAGGTCGCCACGGCTGCAGGAGCCGACATCAAGATTCACAGCGTCTGACGTTCTGCACGAGACGGCGAACCCATCTCTGGATCGTGGGGCGTCGCGCGATCGCCGAGTATGTGTCTGTCATCTCGCCGGATCGACCGGTCCCCTTCGTATCCCGAACTCCCTGTTCTGGGTGGTGTCGCCGGAGCGACGCTCGGGGAGGCCGCTGGCGGTCGCGCGTCAAGAGATATGGGTGCGGTGCTTTTCAGGGGACGTCATTCTCCCCCGGAATCGAGTTGCGGAGGCAGCGAGACGGGTGGACCCGGCGCTTCTCACGGAGGCAGTGGAAGCGCCAATACGCCTCGAAGTCGCCGTTGGTCGGCAAAGCCCGGAGTTCGAGGACGGCGTCGGCGCCCGCCAGGCCCCAGCGCGACCTTCTGCTTGGGAAGTAGGCCGCCCCCACCACAGCAGCACCAACTCAGGGGTCGCTACAGAAGTCGTCCAGTTATCGGCCCCGGTTGGCGAACTCCCCGAGGCGTGGGATGGGTGGTGGGCAAGTCAGGGTCGACGACCGCGCCGACTCAAGTGATCCAGGCTCTTCTCCAGCACCACCTTGATGAACGTCTGATACGGGAGGTCGTGCCGCGCCGCCTCGGCCTTGGTGCGCGCAAGCAGCTCCTCCGGCAGCTTCAGCGAAATCGCCCGTTGACGCTTGCGCGCCGCCGTGAAGGCTGCTTCCACCTCAGCCACGAACTCATCGCCGTTCATGCCCGCGTAAGGGTCATACTGATGCGGCTCTGGCCCGAACCGTTGTCCAATCGCGCGGTCGTTGGTCATCGTCCGCGCCTCCCAATGGCCTGTGCGTGAACCGGGTACCGGCCCGGCGAGAACGGGATGTAGGCCACATAGAGCCGGCGTCCAGCGTGCGTACGGCCCCGCAGTACGCGGACGGGTTCCCGCCGTGGGTCTCGTTCATCTATCCATACTGGCAGTATACACCGGAAGTATTGACGGCTCGTCAGGGCAGGCATCGGCCGCCACCGTAGGGGCGCCTCCCGTCCTGGGCAAGAGGGGTGCGGTCGGCTCCTCGCCTCCGGCCGCGGCGGGAACAGCTTCGCCCAGGGCCTTCCTCGCCAGGGCCTTCCTCGGAGGCAGTATCACTCCCGGTTACACCGCGTCCTCCGTCGCCTTGCCGTTTCGCCAATGTGGTACACTGCCAATGTGAAAACGGTATCTGTGAGCGAGTCGGGGCGGCTGACCCTACCGGTCGAAGTGCGCCGCCGCCTTGGCCTTGAGGGTGAGACCGAAGTTGAGGTCGAAGTGGATGGCGATGCGATCATCCTGCGCCCAGCGATCGTGCTCCGCCGCGAGGATGCATGGGCCTACACGCCAGAGCACCGTGCGCTCCTCTCCCGAGCTCACGCAGACTCCCGTGAGGGACGGGTCCACCAGTTGACCGAGGCCGACCTGCAGCCCCTCGGCTCTTGACCAGGTGGCGGACAGTTATCGCTCGCTCGACTTCACGGCCACCTTCTTGGAGGCCTTCGCAGCCAGGGACTTCACGGCCACCGAGCGAGCCGCCCTTCTGAAGGCGCTTCGCCTGCTTGACGAGAACGAGCGCCATCCGTCCCTGCGCACCCACAAACTGACGGGCGACCGAGAAGGCTCATGGTCGGCCTCGGCCACTGGTGCTCTCCGCCTCACGTTCGAGCGGTTGGAGGGAGGCCGTAAGCGAATGCTGACCGTGTCGAAGCATTACGATCGCTGATCTGGACGGATGAGATCGGCACAGAGCTCCAAGAGGAGTGCGGTGCGCCGAGGCTTGTCACGCTGTCCTGCCCCCCGAGAGCAGCCGCAGCGCTTCCACCATCCCGGCCACCCGGAACCTCCTGCCAGCTATGGGCCCTGGTCAACGAGTGTCGATCATTTGCCGCAGCACGAATCTGATGGAGGCGATGTCGTCCGGCTGCAGATGTCCAGGATGGCGCCGCACCAGACGCTTGCGGCTGATCGACTTGAGTTGGTCGCACATGGCAAACGTCGGCCGTTCCAGCGACGTGACCTGCGGGTGGAAAGGGAGCTGGCGGTCGGTGGTCGTGCAGGGCACGACGAATGCCAACTGGTTGGGCAACTGGCAGGCGAGGGCGGTACCGACAATGATCGCTGGGCGTAGGCCGGCTTGTTCGCGCCCGACCTGCGGGTCGAAGTTGGTCCACCACATGTCCCAGGGCGCGATCTCCGGGGTCACTCCTCCACCGCAGCATCCACCTCGGCGAGCTGCGCGCTCTCGACCAGGTACGAGTCGGCGGCGTCCGGAGCAGCCGCCAGCCGGGCCAGGGCGGCACGGGACCGGTGCTCGAACAACACCACCCGCAAGGCTTCATCCAGGCTCACGCCGCCAAGTTCAGTCGACGCGATCTGGGCCAGCGCGTCCCGATTCTCCGGCGTCACGCGCATACTTGTCTGCATACTCCAAGTATACGCCGCCGTCGGGCGCGTGGCAGGGGACCCCCTCACGGAGCAGCTCCCTATCGCAGTCTTCGGCGGTGAGGATGGGTGTGATCTCGGCGGCGGCACTGCCCATGCGCCATGGGCGGTGCCTGGGTGGAGCTTGGCCAATCTGGGGCAGCCCCGCCGACTCAAGGCAACGGCCGCCGGCTTCGAGCAGAGCGTCGGAACTCAGCCCGGATCGGCGGATCGGTGGTGCTGTGGAGTCCGGTGACTTCTGGAGGCCGAGGTGAGCAGCTCTGGCACCGCAGTGCTCGCCGTCTCGGCCCGCAGACTGCCAGGCCGAAGATTGGATTGGTACTCTGCGGAGCGGGAGACGGGTCTCGAACCCGCGACCTTCTGCTTGGGAAGCAGATGCTGTGGCTCTATAGGCTTTGGAATCCCATCTGAACTCAGTAGCAGCAGATATTCTCTTCGTGCACCTGTACTACAGCATCTGCTTGATTCCCCTGGTGCTTGGTGAAACGAGACGCTCGCGGCACGTGTCAGAGGGCGCCAGGTGACCGCCGCACCACGGCGGCGTAGCGATCGCTCGGGCCTGGTCGCCCGATGGCCCGCTCTGCTCAGAGGTTTGACACCCGCAGCCGCCCCGCGTGTCGGTGGGATGGTCGGTGAGGAGAAGCCTCTGGGCGGTGGACCGGTCGGTCATGACGGCGGCCGAGTCATGCACCGGCGTCCCGGCGGGAGCGAGAGCGCTCCATCGCGGTCCCGGCTAGCGGGGAGGAGGCTGCGCTGGCGCTCCGGGATCAGAGATTGACCCGGATTCCCGGATGCGCCGGGATAAACCGGCATGAAGGAGGAGATGAGAGAGCTCTACACCGAAGGAGTAGCGATCCACGGTGGCCCCGAGCCATGCGGCTGCGCTCGCAAGGGCGTGGTTGAAGCGTTGGACAGGGGTACGTGCAGGCGGGCTATTGAGCCCCGAAATGGGTTGACCGGGGTGCCGACGCTGTCGGAATGGTGGAAGGCAACACCCACGGTGGCGCTATCGCAAGCCGCCGCGGGGCCCCGCGGGGTCGAAGAACCTCGGCATGCACGGAACCTTCATGCGCGAGAACCGGGAGATCCCACCCTTGCCCGCTGCCTGAGATCAGGGCGGCGGGACGCTCAGGGAAGGCCGAGGCCGCAAGCCTGAGATGCACGAGGTTGGGAAGTCAGACAGCCCCGTACTACCTGCGAAGCCGTCGAACAAGGCCGTGACTGCGGAGATGGTGGAGGGAAGGGGGCTGACCAAGGGGAACACGGACGGTACCACAGGCGCCGGACGCCGGGCCGGAGGAGGCCTGTCACAGGGACTGGACCGTGTACGGCAAGCAGCCAAACGGGATAAGGAGGCGCGGTTCACTGCGCTCCTGCACCATGTGGACGTCGACGGCTTGCGCGAGGCCTACCGGGCGATCAACCCGAAGGCGGCAGCGGGGGCAGACGGAGTCACATGGGAGGCCTATGGCGAGAACCTGGAGGGCAACCTCCTGGACCTCCACCGGCGGCTGCACAGCGGAGCGTACCGGGCGAAGCCCGTGCGGAGGGCGTTCATCCCCAAGGCGGACGGGCGGCAACGGTCGCTCGGTATCGCCAGCCTGGAGGACAAGATCGTCCAAGGCGCCCTCGTCAAGGTGCTGAACGGCATCTACGAGGCGGACTTCCTCGGATTCTCCTACGGGTTTCGACCCAGGCGTGGCCCGCATCAAGCGTTGGATGCGTTGACGGTCGGAATCAAGACGAAGAAGGTGAACTGGGTGCTCGACGCCGACGTGGCGGACTTCTTCACCAGCCTTGATCGGGGCTGGCTGGCGAAGTTCTTGGAGCACCGAATCGCCGATGAGCGGGTCCTGCGGATCATCCAGAAGTGGTTGAAAGCAGGGGTCATCGAGAACGGGAACTGGGCCGAGTGCGACGCGGGGACACCGCAGGGAGCCACGGCATCGCCGCTGCTCGCCAACGTCTACCTGCACTACGTATTCGACCTCTGGGCCGAGCGGTGGAGGAGGCGGGAGGCGCGAGGTGACGTCATCATCGTGCGCTATGCCGACGACTTCATCGTGGGCTTCGAGCATCAGGAAGACGCCGAGCGGTTCCTGGCTGGCTTGGTGGAACGATTCGCCAAGTTCGGACTGGAGCTCAAGGCCGAGAAGACCCGCCTGATCGAGTTTGGACGGTTCGCTGCCCGGAAGCGAAAGGCAGGGGGTCTCGGTAAGCCGGAGACGTTCGACTTCTTGGGCTTCACGCACATCTGCGGGAAGACCAGGGGTGGGCAGTTTCAGGTGCTGCGGATCACGATCTCGAAGCGGAGCCGTACCAAGCTGCGCGAACTCTCGCAGGAGCTCAAGCGGCGTCGGCACCTGCCCATCCCGGAGCAGGGGAAGTGGCTGCGGAGCGTGGTGCTTGGGCACCGCGCCTACTACGCGGTCCCCGGCAACCTCAAGGTGGTGTCGCGCTTTGTCAACGAGTTGAAGCGGCTGTGGCTGATGGCGCTGCGGCGCCGCAGCCAGAAGACGCGGATGACATGGCACAAGTTCGCCCCGCTGGCGGCCCGATGGATGCCCCCCATTCGCAACATGCACCCTTACCCGGAACAACGCTTCGCCGTCGCCCACCCGAGGTAGGAGCCCAGTGCGGTAGTCCCGCTCGCTGGGATCTGTGCGGGGGGCCGCCCGTAAGGGCGGTCCCTACCGCGATCCCATGCGGATCACGACAGCCCATCAGGCCACGCGATAGCGCAGGTCTCGGGCTACCGCATCCACGTAGGCGGTGAGCTGCGGGTCCGCAAGGGAGATGTCATCGGCCGGGGATGCTGGCAAGGCGTTTACGGCCGTTTCGTAGAGCACGACCAGGGGGGTGTTGGCATGCATCGACGAGGGGTACAGCAGCCCGTCGTGGCCTGGGTAGGCGGTGGCGATGGCCCGGGCCCACGCTCTGGAGCTGGCGCGGGGACCGCTGCTGATGGCCTGGGAGGTTCCCGCGGCGGTTGGCCATAGGCCGGTCAGGTCGACCAGTCGGAGGGGACGGATCGTCTCGAAGGCGGCCAGGTGCGGTTGGTCGCGCGCCCTCTGGATGACCCGGGTCTGCTGGTACGCCTCCCCCAGACAGGCGGGCCCCACGAGAGGAGA
>JAJZNF010000070.1 GCA_021847985.1 Actinomycetes bacterium
GCATGTCGACAAGGCGGTCAAGGCTCTTCACGAGGCTTTCGAGCTCTAGGCGGTTTTCCGCTCGGGATGGGCCGGCGTCTAGGCTGGCGTCATGAACATCGCTGTCTTCGGAGCCACTGGCCAGGTTGGCGTTGTCATGCGCAGCATTCTGGCCGAACGCAATTTCCCCTTCGACGGGATCCGCTTCTTCGCGTCGCCCCGCTCTGCCGGCACGAAGCTCAATTTCGCCGGGCGCGAGGTCGAGGTTGAGAACTCCTACGAGGCTTCCTTCGACGGCATTGACATAGCTCTCTTCTCCAACGGCGCGACCGCATCGCGTGAGCTCGCCCCCAAGGTTGCCGCCGCCGGCGGCATAGTGGTGGACAACTCGTCCGCATGGCGGATGAACCCCGAAGTGCCGCTCGTGGTGCCCGAGGTGAACGCCGAGGAGCTCGACGAGATCCCTCTCGGGATCGTGGCCAATCCCAACTGCACGACGATGGTCTGCATGAGCCCGCTCGCGGCACTGCGGGACCGCTACGGCCTATTGCGGGTGGTCGCCTCGACCTACCAGGCGGTGTCCGGGGCCGGCATTAAAGGCGTGCGCGAGCTGCAGGCCCAGCTGAGCCGTGGCGGCGAGCGCCTCTCCGAGCTGACCTTCGACGGCGGGGCCGTGGACCTGGGCAGGCCGGAGGCTTTTGTCTCCCCGATCGCGGCCAACGTCATACCGCTGGCCGGCTCCTTGGTGGACGACGAGACCAATGAAGAGCACAAGTTCCGTGACGAGAGCCGCAAGATCCTCGGGCTTCCCGGGCTGAGGGTCGCAGCCACCTGCGTCCGCGTGCCGGTCTTCACCGGCCATTCCGTGAGCCTCAACGTCGAACTCGAGTCGCACTTCGATATCGTCGAGCTGCGCAGGGTCCTTGCCGGGGCGCCCGCCGTGGTGATGGCGGACGTCCCGACCCCGCTGCTTGCCGCCGGCAAGGACCCGAGCTACGTGGGCCGTGTGCGCCGGGACGACTCGGTCGAGAATGGCGTTGCGCTTTTCGTGACCGGGGACAACCTGCGCAAGGGGGCGGCGCTCAACACCATCCAGATCGCGGAAGCCCTCGTCGAGCGAGGCGTGGTCAAGGCCTAGACCAGGCGACCGAGTCGCTGAACTGCCTCGGCGATGACTTCCTTCCTTTTGCAGAAAGTCCAGCGAACCAGCTTCTCACCGGCCTCCGGCTGCAGGTAGAAGACCGACGAGGGCACGGCGACGACGCCCGCGGCCTTGGGCAGCTCCATGCAGAAGTCCATGGCGGCGAGATCCGTGACGCCGCTGATGTCCGTGGTCAGGAAGTAGGTGCCGTCGCCGCCCATGACCTCGAATCCGGCTCCCGTCAGGCCGGCCGCGAGCATGCTGCGCTGCTCGGAGATGGCAGGAACCACCAGGTCGGTGAAGCGTCTCCCCTGGTTCAGCGCATAGGCCACCGCCACCTGGAACGGAGCGCCGTTTACGTAGGTCAGGAACTGCTTGGCGGTTCTAACCGCCGCGACCAGCGGTGCCGGACCCGTGGCCCAACCGATCTTCCAGCCGGTGAACGAGTACGTCTTTGCCGCCGAGGAGATGGTGAGAGTGCGCCGGGCCATCTCGTCCAAGGTGGCGATCGGGATGTGCTCGCCCGAGAAGATCATGTGCTCGTAGACCTCGTCCGTGATGGCGATAAGGTCGTGTTCCTGGCAGAGCTCGGCGATGATGGCCAGTTCAGAGCCCGAGAACACCTTCCCGGTCGGATTATGCGGAGAGTTGAGCAGGATGGCGCGAGTGCGAGGGCTGACCGCGCGGCGCAGCTCCTCGGGGTCGAACTCCCACTCCGGGGCTTCCAGACGCACGGGGACCAGGCGCGCTCCCGCCATGGCGGCAGCCGCCAGGTAGGCGTCGTAGAAGGGTTCGAAGGCGATCACCTCGTCGCCGACCTCGCACAAGGAGAGCATCGCTGCCGCGATTGCCTCGGTTGCGCCTGCGGTGATCAGCACCTCGCTTCCCGGGTCGAGGTCGATCCCCCAGTTGTCGAGCTGGTGGCGCGCCACCGCCTCCCGCAGTGAGGGTATGCCGGGTCCGGGAGGGTACTGATTGTGGCCCTCTTGGATGGCTCGGATAGCCTCCGCCTTGATCTCCTCCGGGCCGTCAGTGTCCGGGAAGCCCTGGCCGAGGTTTATGGACCCGGTATCGGCGGCAAGCTGGGACATGGTGGCGAAGATGGTGGCTCCCAGGCCCTGCAGCCTCGAGTTGAGAAACGGTGCTCGCATTCCCATTCCGCCATACTAAGTTTCCGGGCCGGATCTAGCTCCGTGCCCGCAGGTGGCAGTTCTTGTACTTCTTGCCACTGCCGCATGGACATGGCTCGTTGCGCCCCACCACCGGCACTCCGCCGCCCTGGCCTCCGGCCAGCTCGCTCATGATTGAAGTGATTTTGCCGCCGCTGCGCATGATGGCCACCATTCTGCGCAAATAGGGGTCGATGTGCTCGAAAAACGACCGGTATCCCTCGCAGAGCTGGTTGTGGCCGGGCTCGCCGTCGGGGGATACGGCGCTTCGGTCTTTGGGGCAGCCGCCGTTGCAGGCGAAGAGGTACGGACAGGCACGGCAGTAAGCGGTGAGCGACTCCTTCTTGGAGAGCCCGAAGGACAGCTGCGTCGGGGACTCCACCAGCGTTCCCAGGCCGTCGTTGGGCAGCGTTCCCAGCCGGTGGCCGGGTAGGACGAAGTGGTCGCAGGAATAGACGCTTCCGTCATGCTCCATGGCCAGGACCCGTCCGCAGGTCTCGGCCATCACGCATAGGTTGGCGGGCTGGCCGCTGAAGACCAGGAGGCTCTCCAGGAAGTTCTGGATCCCTATCCTGCCGACGTCGTTGCGGACCCATCGGTCGAAGATGCGATTCAGGAACTCGGCCATCGCCTGGGGCGAGACACTTAGTGGAGAGATCGAGCCGTCGTCCTCCCGCTTTAGGACCGGCAGGAACTGCAGCCACCTCACCGATTCGGAGAGAAAGAAGTCGTAGACCTCGTCGGGATGGGCGGCGGTTACGGAGTTCAAGGTGCACAGTACATCCGGGTCGATGCCGTGGGAGCGAAGCACGCCCAGGCCACGCATGGCGCGCTCGTGCGTCGGGTGCCCCGCCTTGTCGGGCCTGGAGGCATCGTGGGTGAAGGCGGGCCCGTCGATGCTGAGCCCGACGGAGAAGCGGTGGCGCGCCAGGAAGCTTCCCCATCGGTCGTCGAGGAGGGTGCCGTTCGTTTGCAGATTGTTGAGGGCCGTCCAGCCGACCGGAAGGAGCTCCTCCTGGATGGAGACGACTTTGCGGTAAAAGTCCAGACCGGCCATGGTCGGCTCGCCCCCGTGCCATCCAAAGTGGACGATGGGTCCGGGGCTCGAGGAGATGAACGAGGAGATGTAGGCCCTCAGCGTCTCTTCGCTCATCCGATAGCGCGAAGCCTTGGGGAAGAGCCGCTCCTTCTCCAGGTAGTAACAGTAGGTGCAGTCGAGGTTGCATTGGGGCCCGGCGGGCTTTGCCATCACCATGAAGGGCTCACTTGCGACGGCCATGGGCCCGGCCACCCCACGTAATTCGGTTCCGGCCGGCATGCGCCAACCTTACAGGGCCGCCACCTGCGTCGCCAAGCCGCCTGCCATACCCGGTTAAACACCCCTGGAGGCGCCGGGCGGGATACCATTCATTTGATGCACGACGAAACCAGCCCGGAGGCTTTTCTCGAGGAGCTTCGAAGTGCGCTCGGTGAGCGCTCGGTGAAGACCGGAGAGGATATCTCGGACGACTACAGCCACGACGAGGCGCTGACCGCGGGCTGGCAGAGGCCGTTTGCGGTTGCCATTCCCTCGACGACGGAGCAGGTGAGCGCCATCGCGCGCATTGCCAGCCGCCACGGAGTCCCCATCGTCCCTCGTGGATCCGGGACCGGCCTGTCGGGAGGAGCCGTCCCGCGCCCGGACTCGCTGTTGGTGAGCTTCGAGGCCATGGACGAGATCATCGAGATAGACGAGGCCAACCACGTGGCGGTGGTCCAGCCCGGCGTGACGCTGGCCGTCCTGGACCAGGCGCTCGCCGAGGTGGGTTTCGTCTATCCGGTCTTTCCCGGCGAGCTGGGATCCTCCCTGGGCGGGAACGTGGCCACCAACGCCGGCGGCATGCGGGCGGTGAAATACGGCGTGACCCGCCACCAGGTACTGGGCCTCGAGTTCGTACTCGCCGGGGGTGAGATCATGCGAAGCGGCGGGAAGTACGTCAAGTCGTCATCCGGCTACGACCTGGTGCAGCTGATCATCGGCTCCGAGGGCACCCTGGCCCTGGTGACCGAGGTGACGATCCGCATCTATCCCCGGCCAGGCTTCTCCGCGACGATGCTCGTCCCCTTCGCGAGCCTCCCGGCGATCTCCAACGCGGTGCCGGAGTTGCTCGGAACCGGTGTGACCCCGCTGGTGCTCGAGTACATGGACGCGGTCGGCTTGTCGGCCATGAGCGCGCGCGTCGGCTTCGAGCTTGGGGTGAGCGACGCCATCAAGAATGCCGCCAAGGCCTACCTCTTCGTGATCCTGGAGGAGAACTCCCAGTCCTCGCTCGATGCGGAGACCGAGACGTTCTCGGAGCTCTTGCTGGAGCTGGGCGCGCTCGACGTCTTCCTCCTCAACGAAGCCTCCGCCGCCAAGCTCCTCGAGGCTCGAGAGGGGGCCTTTTGGGTGAGCAAGGCGCTTGGGGCCAACGACTTGGTGGACGTGGTGGTTCCGCGTGCGGAGATACCCGCCTACCTGGAGCGGGTCAATTCCATCGCTGCCGACTCGGAGAGCTTCATCTCCGCTGCGGGCCATGTGGGCGACGGCAACATCCACTTCTCCATCTTTCAGCCCGACGAGACCAAGCGCTACGAGGTCATCCGGGAGATGCTCGACTTCGGCCTGGCGCTCGGCGGATCGATCTCCGCCGAGCATGGCATCGGCTCGGAGAAGCGCAAGTATCTGCTCGAGTTGGAGGACGCCGACAAGCTGGAGCTCATGCGCAGGATCAAGGCGGCCTTCGACCCGCAGGGGATCCTGAATCCTGGGAAGGTGATCTGATGAACGGCGCAGAAGCGTTGATGAAATCGCTCGTTGGACTGGGTGTCGAGGTGTGCTTCTCCAACCCCGGCACCTCCGAGATGCACTTCGTGGCGGCACTGGACCGGGTCCCCGAGATGCGGGGCGTGCTCGCACTCTTCGAGGGGGTGGCCACCGGTGCCGCCGACGGCTACGCGCGCATTGCCCGGAAGCCGGCCGCCACCCTTCTCCACCTCGGCCCGGGACTAGGTAACGGGCTGGCCAATCTTCACAACGCGCGCAGGGCTCATAGCCCGATCGTGAACGTCGTTGGAGAACATGCCACCTATCACCGCCGATACGACCCGCCCCTGGCGAGCGACATCGCGGCCACCGCCTCGGCCGTATCCAAGAGCGTGATGACGGTCGAGCGGCCTGAAGAGCTGATCCCCATGGTGGCCGCCACATTTGCCGCCGCCGTAGCGCCACCGGCAGGCGTCGCAACGTTAATAGTTCCAGGCGACATCACCTGGAACCAAGTCCCCGATGGTTCGGCGGCGGAACCTTCGTCGCAGCCGCCGGTCTTGGACGCCGAGCGCATCGCCGCCGCGGCCGCCGCCTTGCGCGCCGGCGGCGCGACCCTGTTCATCGGTGGTGCAGCCACGACCAGGAGAGGATTGGAGGCGGCCTCCCGGATTGCCAATGCCGCCTCGGCCCGCCTTTTGTGCGAGACCTTCCCTTCGGTGCTCGAGCGGGGGGCGGGAATTCCAGCCGTCGACAGGTTGGCTTACCTGGGGGACTTCGCCGTTATGCAGCTCGCGGGGAGCAAAAGCCTGGTCCTTGCCGGTGCCGACGACCCGGTCGCCTTCTTCGCCTATCCGGGCAAGCCGAGCCGCTATGCGCCCGAGGGCTGTGATGTGGTGACTCTGGCCACTCCTGCCGACCCGGCTGATTTGTACCTGGAGGTCCTTGCGGAGGAGCTTGGCGCATCCTCCCCTCCCACGCTGCAGGCCCTTTCCCTGCCGGGCTTGCCGACCGGGCCGCTTTCAGGTTCGGCGGTCGCCGCCGCCATTGGGGCGCTGCTTCCCGAAGGCTGCATCGTGGTCGACGAAAGCGTGACCACCGGAATCTCGGCACCCGGGCTTACCCAAGGCAGCCCGGGGCATCGCTGGCTCACCTTGACCGGCGGCGCGATCGGATACGGGCTTCCCGTGGCCACCGGAGCGGCGATCGCCGAACCCGGCACCAAGGTGATCGACATCCAGGCTGACGGCTCGGCGCTCTACACCATCCAGGCGCTCTGGACTCAGGCGCGTGAGAGCCTCGATGTGGTCACTGTGCTGCTCAACAACCAGAGCTACGCCATCCTGCAGATGGAGCTGAACAACGTGGGTGCGGAGGCCGGGGGGCCGAGGTCCCGCGCAATGCTCGACCTGGTTCCGCCGGCCATGGATTTCGCCGCCATTGCCAGGGGCTTCGGAGTCGACGCCGTACGCGTTGCCACTGGCGAAGAGCTGGTTGAGCAGCTCAAGCGCGCTCTGGCCGAGCCGGGACCCCACCTCATCGAAGCACTGCTGCCCAAGGGTATCTCCTAAAGCCCGCGCTCCTGGCGCGGCGCCACCTGAGGGCTCGGCCTTGCGATATCGGCTCGGGCCGCAGGCGCCTCGCGTACCGCACCCTGGTCGGGCGGGGCTAGACATTAACGAATGAGTCTTGAGCACTCGGGGCGCCGGGGGGCCAATCGGCTGCCGCCCATCAAGTTCGTCCTAGCGTTCGGTGTCGTCAGCGGTCTGGGCGACGTGGTCTACGAAGGGGCACGCAGCGTCGTCGGTCCCTTCATGGCCGGCTTCGGCGCCTCAGCGGCGCTGGTCGGCTTGGTGACCGGCCTGGGCGAGGCAATGGCGCTGGTTTTCCGCCTTTTCAGCGGGCGGCTCTCGGACCGCACCGGGCGCCAGTGGGCGATCTCCATCTCGGGATACGCGGTTACCATGGTCGCCGTTCCGTTGCTCGCCCTGGCCGGAAACGTCTGGGCGGCCAGTGCGCTTGTGATTGCCGAGCGCTTCGGCAAGGGGTTGCGCACTCCGGCTCGAGACACCATGCTCGCCCAGGCTGGCACCGACCTGGGACGCGGTTGGACATTTGCGGTTCACGAGGCGCTCGATCAGGTTGGAGCCTTCATCGGCCCTTTGGCGATCGCGGCGTTCTTGGCGTTCAGCAAGGGGTATCGCGACGGCTTTGCGGCGCTCGCGATTCCAGGCGCCGCCGCGCTTGCCGTGCTGGCCTGGCTGCGAAGCCGCGTGCCGAGCCCCCGTGACTACGCCGCCAGTGAGAACTCCAAGCCGGTCAACTCGCTGGAGCTGCACGGGTTTTCTCGCCACTTCTGGCAGTACAGCGCGTTCAGCGCGGCAACCATGGCCGGCTTCGCGACCTTCGCCGTGCTTGCATACCACCTCGACAAAGCCAAGGTCGTCTCTGCTCCGATGATTCCGATAATGTATGCAGCAGCCATGGCCATGGCTGCGATTGCATCGCTGATCTCGGGTCGCGCCTACGACAAGATCGGACTGCGCGGCCTTGGGGTGCTGCCGTTCCTGGGCGCGGCTGTCCCATTCTTCGCATTTGCCAAGTCGGTGGCCTTCGTCTGGGTCGGCGCCTTGCTTTGGGGCCTGGCCATGGGCATTCACGAGTCCACCATGCGCGCTGCGGTTGGTGACCTGGTGACCCCCACTCGCCGCGGGGCGGGTTACGGAACCTTCACCGCCGTCTACGGGCTGGCCTGGCTGGCCGGCGCGGCACTGATCGGCGTCTTCTACGACATTGCGATCCACTGGGCGATCGTCTTCACAGTGGCTATGCAGGCACTGGCGCTCGTGCTCTTCCTTCCGCTGTTGTCGAGATCCAATGGGCGGCCGGGTGAGGCCACCGCTTAGCTCCGCGCGGACGGACCACCCGCCTTCCGCATGTGGCGGCAGGTGCGGTATCGGCGCGTGCGCCGCTTTCGGCGAGCGCCAAACCGGGCTCTTGTTGAGCCGGTGCAGCTTGTGCCAACCCATCAAGGGGCCTCGTACCCGCGACGACGAAGCGTCGAGCGAAGCTGGACGCATGGGGACGCAACGGCGCTATCCGCTACCTGAAAGGGTAGAACGTTTCGGTTATCAAAGCCAAACCTAATACGTTGCATGCAATTCATATTTCGTGGGCCGGTGGCTCCGTTTTGAAACTTATTCTGAACATCAGGCGCGAAGTTATTGCTGATAACAAGGGGGAGGGACTGTCGTGAATGTGGCAGAACTGCCACTAGTGGCGCCGGGGCGATGAGTTCGTTGGTTGCGGGTTTGGGGGAGGAGACGCGCTCGAGGGCGAACGCCCTTGCTGATCCGACCCGCTTTGGAATTTTTAGATATGTTGCCACGGCCGGCCATGCGGCGACGGTCGCCGAATTGACCGAATACACCGGTTTGAATCACAACGCCGTCCGCCAGCATTTGGGGGTTCTGGTGAAGGCCGGTCTGCTCGACGAAGGGGTGCACGCTGCCGGTACGCGCGGTCGTCCGCGCCTTATCTATCGGGTCAGTCCGACTGCGGCTTCGGACTTCCTTCTCTCCTACGAGCGCCTGGCCAAAGTTCTGGTGCGCGCTTTCTCCGCATCTATGACGCCTCGCGATGCGGGCAGGGAAGAGGGAATCCGCGACGCGATGGCGCTCGAGGACTCCGTTCAGGAGACGTCGGCATCCGAGGTGCTCAATCGTGTGATGAGCCTTTGGGGCTTCGCTACGCGCTTCGATCATCATGAGATGGGGTCGGACACGGTGACGCTGACGAGCTGTCCCCTCGCTCAGGCCGTGGGTCTGGACGCGCGGGTGGTGTGCTCGGTTCACCTCGGGGTGGTCGAAGGAGTGCTCGAAGCGACCGGTGGATCGCGCCTGATTGGCTTCGACATCCATGAGCCCTTGGGGGCCGGCTGCGAGATCGCGCTCTCGAACTGAGGTGGATGATTTTAAAGTCGAGGGCGGACCTGGGTCATCCGGCTCAGTGCTCCGCCCTTCTCGACCCGATTCCCGGACGGCTTTTTCCCCGGTGGGGCGTCTGCTATCGCCGGCTTTGACTTTGATGGTTGGCGGAGTTGCACATGCCGAATTGCGCTACTTACACGGCCCAACCAAGGTTTTCCAGGGCGGAGTTCGTCCCGAAAGTCAAGTTCCAGGCTTCCTCGCCCGCCGTACCTGTCCGGGAACGACGTCGGCCAGGATCGACTTCTGGATCTTCCCGACGGGAGTCAAAGGGAGCGCCTGCGCAAAGACGTACTCGCGGGGCACTTTGTAGTCAGCGAGGTGCTCTCGGCAATATGCGTCGAGCTCCTCGGGGCTGGGAGCGCTTTCGCCTCGCGGCACGATGTAATACCGCCCCACCTCACCCAGCACCGGATCCGGCACCCCGATTCCGGCAGCCATCGCCACGCCGGGATGCGAAGTCAGAACGTTTTCGACCTCGACCGGATAGACGTTGTACCCGCCCTGGATGAACATCTCCTTGCGCCTCCCGCGCAGGGTCACGTGGCCATCCGCGGCAATCGAGACGATGTCACCCGTCGAAAGCCAGCCATCGTCGTCGATGGCCGCCTTGGTCGCAACCGGGTCCTCCCAGTAACCTGCGACCACGCAGTCTCCCTTGACCTGGAGCTCCCCATCGGTCCCCGTTGCCGTCGGAGCGCCATTTGGCGCAACTGCGCGCAGCTCGAAGTCCCCGATCGCCTTGCCAAGCGTCGAAGCAACCTCGGAATCGTTGTCGTCGAGCGGTGAGATGATGCAGGCTCCGGAGGTCTCAGAGAGGCCGTAGAGGTTGGAGATGGTTGCCGCCGGAAAGGCGCTGCGAATCTTGGCGAGCAGGGAGGGCTCGACGTTTGCGCCGCCTGCCACCAAGAGGCGGATGGCGGAGGTGTCCAGGTCGGCGAAGCCCGGGTCGGCCAGCATGAGTACGAACATGGTCGGCACACCGGAGAAGACAGTCAACCCTCCGTTGGCAATCAGGTCGATTGCGCCCCGCGGCGTGAAGTTCTCCAATAGAGCGACGGACGACCGGGCGACGAGGGACGCGACCAAAGTACAGGTGACGCCGCCTACGTGGTTGAACGGCATGTGGCCGCACATGCGGTCCTCCGGCAACATGCCGAAGTGCTCGGCCTGTGCGCGCCCCGAGGCGATGATGGAGCGATGGGTGATGGTAGCGCCTTTGGGCCGCCCGGTGGTGCCCGAGGTGAACAGTATGAGGGCCGGATCCTCAGTCTTCACGGAAGCCATCACCTCGGCGAAGTCGACGTCGCCCCCGTCCTCGAGTTCGGCGAAGGATGGTTCGCCCGGAGGACCGTCCAGGTAGAAGACCTCCCTCAAGGCGGGAAGATCGTGCCTCAGGTCTCGATACAGGGCTGCAAGGTCAAAGTCCTGATGGGTGGAAGGTGTAATGGCGGCGCTGGCGCCCGATCGGGCGAGCATGTAGGAAAGTTCTTCACGCCTGTAACGGATATTGAGCGTGACCAGCACCATTCCAACTTGGGTGACGCCCAGGAGCGCCTCGACCCATGCCGATCGGTTGGTGCCGGCAATTGCGACGCGGTCGCCCGGTTTGTAACCTCGCTGCAGAAGCGCCGAGCTGACGGCGTCGGCTCGGCGCTTCATCTCCGCAAAAGTGATGGCCTTGCCGTCTTCGACCAGGAAGGTCCTCGACCCGTCTTCGGCTGCCGCATGGGCGAGGAGGGCTCCCAGGGTATTTGCACGAGCGTCAATTCGCATGGCAAATGCTACATCCGGGATGGACCCTGATTGTTGCTGGAGCGCTCATCTGCCACTTGCCGCCGGAGCGGGGGTAGTCTTAAAACGTGTCGGTTCCCGCTCATGAACTGCTCGGCGCGAGCGCACAGCCGGCGCCCAAGGGTTCGTCTTCCACCAATGTCTACGGCGTTCTGCGCCAGCGGCTGGTTCAGGGTGGCTATCCGGCCGGTGCGCCCCTGCGTGAAGTGGAGCTCGCCGGCGAGCTGGGGGTGTCACGGACTCCCGTGAGGGAGGCCCTGCGTCGGCTCTCGTCCGAGGGCCTTGTCCACATTGAGCCGAATAAAGGCGCGAGAGTGGCACCGTGGATCGATGCGGACCTTCGAAGCACGTTTCGCCTCCGGCAGCGGTTGGAAGGCCATGCGGCCGCCCGTTCCGCCGAACTGATCTCCGACGAAGGGATCGCGCGCCTGGAGGAGCTCTGCGAGGAGATGGAGTCTGCGGCCGGCGGGGCTTCACCCACCCGCTTCGAAGACATCGCCATGCTCAACCACGCCTTTCACCGTAAGATCATCGAGGCGGCCAACGACGGGCGGCTAGTCGAGGTCATGGCGGCCGTGGTGCAGGTTGCGCTGGTCCGCCATATGTTCGAGCGCTACAACGCGGAGCAGCTGCATCGCTCCTTCGCGCACCACCGGGAGCTGGTTGCGGCGTTCCGCCATCGCGATCCCGAGTGGGCCGAGGCCGTTATGAGTGCACACATCTTCCACGCGAGGGCGGTCCTTTTCCCCAATGAAGGAGAACCTCGCGAGCCCTGAGTTGCTCCGGGCCGGAGAGCGGCAATGCAGACTTCCCGAGGCTTGGCTGCCACGAGGGCTTCCGAGTCACCAGGCGGACCTGGCGGTGTGAACTGGTCGTCCTGGCGAGCGACGTGAGGCCAGGACCGGGTGCTGGATTCCCGTCCTTGTCCCCTTTTGCCACGGGCACAGGGCGCTCGCGAAGCCCGTCAGTGCGATCTTGCTCCATGGGACCTTCGCCTCTAGTGCTTTGGAGCATTTGGTCACATCATGATTCACGTACCGAGGAAAGGAGGTACGTGATGCGTGAGGATAATGTTGCGCTGCTCAAGCGCGGTTATCAGGCGTTCGGGAAGGCCGATCTCGATGCGATCAGGGAAATGGGAGCGAAAGACGAGGTTTGGCACACGCCCGGGTATGGTCCGTTCAAGCCGGAATACAAGGGCCCTGACGGCGTAACGGCGTACCTGACCGAGTTGATGACCTCAAGCGACGGTACATTCAGGACCGATCCCGAGGCGTTTGCTGGAGATGACGGGAACCACGTTCTCGTCCTTGAGCACGTCACCGCGAAGCGGAAGGGTCGGACGCTGGACACGCACGTCGTTCACGATTTCAGAGTCAAGGATGGGAAAATCGCCGAGGTTACGGAGTACGCCTCGGAACCGAACAAGATCCGAGACTTTTGGGCCTAGGCGAATCGGCTTGAACGGCAAGGCCGACGGATAGCCGTGCCGAGCCGGAAAAAGCGGCTCGATTGGCATAGGCCGTTCGATCGGATGCGTCTCCGTCGTCCTGGATCCCCTGCGATCAGGGTGTCATTGGAGCCGGCGGAGAAGGCGCGGCGACGGCTATCCGCCTGTTGATCTCGCCCCGGTGGCTACTCCCGCCGCCGGGGCGAATCGCGCTGAAACCTGAAGGGCTGAAATTGCACAGGGCGGGTCAGCTGACCCGCCCTGTGCAATCAATGGCGCCAAGGCGCCAACTTGGATGGTCGGGAAGGCGGGATTTGAACCCGCGGCCTCAGCGTCCCGAACGCTGCGCGCTGCCAAACTGCGCTACTTCCCGTAACTGTACCAGTCTATTTCGACCGGTGCGGACGTTTGCCGCCTGCCAGCGACGAGTTAGGGGACCGGGACGCTTTCGGGCTTGAAGCTCGGGTCCTCGTAGGTGCCCCCGGACAGGATGGCCTTTGCCGCATCCCCGATCCGGAACGAGTCGAGGGGCTTCACGAGGAACCCTTCCACCTTGGAGCGGTGCGCCAGGAAGACGTCGGCCCGCCTGTCGAGAAGGAGCAGGACCGGGATGTGCGGCAGGCGCCCCCCCGACTCCTCGAGGTGCAGGTCCAAGGCAATTGCCATTCCGCCCATGTGCCCTACCTGCATGTCCGCCACCACCAGGTCGGGAGCCGTCTGCCTGCAGGCATCAGCCAGGGTCTTATAGCTCTGGAAGCGGCTTACGCTCTGGCTGACGAATTCCAGGGCCGAGCCGACCTCGTCCAGGACTTGCTTGGCATCGCTGACCACGTAGATTTTTGACATCGTGGCAATCATAGTTGGGCGCCGGCGTGGGGCACAAAGCGGAAGGCGGTGTCAAAGTATTGCTCTTGCCATCTGCGCCAGGTCCTCGATGGATGCGACGTCCCGGTCGAGGAGGGGGACCCTTGCCAGCCGGGGAGGCTTGAGCTCCGAGATCAGCTGCGACAGCTCGGCCTCTTCCGCCGCGCGGAGGAGTTCCATGCGAGCAAGGTTTGCCTCCAATGCCTCGCGATCGTGAACCTCGAGGCTCGCATCGAGAGCGGCGCTTCGGCGACCGGTTACGAATTGCGGGGTATGGCGGTTGGAGATCACGCCTGCCACGCTGAAGCCGAATCCGGCGAGCTTCTCCCCGAAGGACAGCGCCTCTGCAACCGTGTCTCCTCTCGGAGCCGACACCATCACGAAGGCGGTGGCGTCTTCGTGGAGAAGCGCCTGCACAATCTGGGCGCGCTCGCGAAAGCCGTCCTCCATGCCTTCGAAGTCCTGGAAGAATGCCACCGCCTCATCCACGACCTCGGCGCCGACGACCCGCGAAATGGTCTTCAGGACCGCCCTGGCTGCGAAGGAAACCGGCCGAAGCAGCGCCGGGCCAGGACTCATAATCAGTCTGAAGACGCGGTTGTCGAGAAAGCTGACAAGGCGGCGCGGGGCATCGAGAAAGTCGAGGGCGTTTGCGCTTGGAGGCGTGTCCACCACGAGAAGTTCGAAGCGGGCGTCGTTGTGAAGCTCGAACAACTTCTCCATTGCCATGTACTCCTGGACCCCTGAGAGGTTCCGTGTCAGGTTTTGGTAGACGCGGTTCGAGAGGATTCTGCCTGCCTGCTCATCGCTCTTGGCATACCGGACCACGAGGTCGTCAAAGGTGGCGTCCGCATCGAGCATCACGGCCCACAGGTTGCCCGTTCCCAGCGCATCGATCTCCACCGGGTCGTTTCCTATGTGCTCTATGCCGAGTGCATCGGCAAGCCGCTTCGCCGGATCGATGGTCACCACGCAGGTGCGAATGCCGGATAGGGCCGCACCGACCGCGATGGCGGCCGCCGAAGAGGTCTTGCCCACACCGCCGGGCCCGGCAAGCACGATGACCTTCCTGCTTCTCAGCAGGTCTCCCAGGTTGTTCGAGGCCACGGGTTGGTCCGTTGTGACATGGTCAATGGTCATCGGAAGCCTCCGATAGCAGGTGCTCGGCCAGGCGGGCGAGCTCGCCTATGCCGAGCTCGGTGGCGTAGACGAAAGGGACCTGGGCCAGCCGGCAGGCCGGAAGCTTGCGGCGCAGTTCGGCCAGGTTCTCCTCCTGGAGGCGCACTTTGGCGCTGACGAAGCCGAATGCGTCCACTCGGTCGTCCGGCTCTTCGATTTCGGTCAGGGCGTCCTGGCCCTGCCGGCTGAGTCCGATCGGCGGCTGCAAAGCGTTGGCGACGATTGGCCCCAAGGCGATCGCCCCCTGGGACTCGACCTCGGAGTAGGTCTGGGAGGTTTCCGATACCGGAGTCTCCTCGGCCAGGGTCACCAGCACCAGCTGCGATCTTGAAGGATCGGAAAGCAGGGCCTGGACTTCGTCGGCCTGGGTGCGAAGCAGCCCGACGTTGGCGATATCCGCCAGCCCCTTCGGGCTGGAGAGAAAAGTCAGAAGGTGCCCGGAGGCGGGGGCGTCCAGGATGATGCTGTCGAACTCGCCGGAGCGCTCCATCTGCTTAAGCTTGGCCAGGACCAGCAGCTCCCGTATGCCGGGAATGGCGGTCGAAATCACCGATACCACCCCGGTGGAGATGAGCCGCCGTCCCAGGCCTGCCATGCCGTGGTCCTGGAGGTACTCGACGAGTATCTCCTCCGGGCGTAGCTCGAAGACCCGAAGCTTGGGCGCTATCGCCGCCAGCACGGGGTCCTCCTCGCCCAGGGCGCGCAGCACCTCGGCTGCGGCCCGCGAGTGTGACAGTCCCACCAATGCGGTACGCCTGCCGATGCCCGCGGCCG
>JAJZNF010000189.1 GCA_021847985.1 Actinomycetes bacterium
ACATCCGCAATACCTGCAACTGTCAGGTCATCCATATACCTCAGCACCAGCGCCTGCCGCTGGCGCAGGGGCAGCTTGTTCACGAGCTGCCAAGTCTCCATCTCCTCGGCTTCCAACCCGCTGGTCACGTCCTCGGCGGTCACGGCGTGCGCCAGGCGGGAACGCCGCGACGCGTCAGCGAGAAGATTTACAACCGTGCGCCTCAGGTACGAAACTGGGTTGTCGGGAGTCACGCCGGACCGGTAAAGGCGCACGAACGCGTCATGAACCACGTCTTCCGCCACCTCCCGGGACCCGCACATCAGCCAGGCGGACTTCACTAGAGTGCCCCAGTACTGACGGTACCAAGCCTCCCAACCAGGGGGACCAGGCGAGTTGCGCTCGGAATCCTTGGTGTCCATTCAAACCTCCAATGTATAGACGTACACCGGCGCCCTTGGGTTGCGCGTGGTCTCGCAAATCCGTGTACATTGGCCCAATCGCCTGCCTGCAATCGCCACGGCCCGACTTCCCCTCGTCATCCGACCGGATGGACCCTCGCCACCTCTCAATTCCCTGGCAGCGACCTCGCCAGGCGCTAGTATGTAGCAGTCCGATCCCCAAGCAATGTTTCACGTGAAACATTCTCGCCCCCTAACACGGACGGTAATAGATGAACGACACGGCCAGCCGTATTATCGCTGTCGCCAACCAGAAGGGAGGGGTGGGTAAGACCACCACCTCCGTCAACATGGCTGCCGCAATGGCCGAGGCCGGCAACAGGGTGCTTGTCGTTGACCTCGACCCGCAGGGCAACGCCAGCACGGGCCTGGGCATAGACATCCGAGCTCTGGGGACCACCGTCTACGACGTCTTACTCCATGAGGCGCCCGCCGAAGATTGCATCGAGCCCACCTCGATCAAGAACCTCTTCGTGTTGCCGGCCAACATCGATCTGGCCGGCTCAGAGATCGAGCTGGTAAGCGTCTTCAGTCGCGAAAGCCGCCTCAAGAAAAGCCTTGATCCCATTTCCGAGGACTTCGACATCATCGTCATCGACTGTCCACCATCGCTTGGACTTCTCACCATCAACGCTTTCGTTGCCGCCGGTGAGGTGCTCGTGCCCATCCAGTGTGAGTACTACGCGTTGGAGGGCCTCACTCAGTTGTTCAGGAACGTAAGGCTGGTCAAGTCGAACCTCAACCCGATTCTTGAAGTCAAACACATAGTCCTGACCATGTATGACGCCCGAACCAAACTTGCTGAACAGGTTGCCGCCGATGTTCGTGCTCACTATCCCGACATCGTCTGCAAGACCGTCATACCCAGAAACGTGAGGCTTTCGGAAGCTCCTTCCTACGGCCAACCGATCACCGCATTCGACCCCCTCTCGAGGGGATCGGTCGCTTACAAGGAACTTGCTAGGGAGGTTCTGTGATGGTGCGCAAACCAGGATTGGGACGGGGACTCGGATCCCTGATCCCGCCCAGCGAGTCGGAGTCGCGAGACGCGACCTATCGGGAAATCCCGACAACTCACATCAGGCCCAATCCGAATCAACCGCGGAAGTCATTCGACGAAGAGACTCTGGCGTCCCTGGCCGCGTCCGTTGCTTCCATGGGCGTTATACAGCCCATCCTCGTACGCGAGGAAGAAGACGGGCAGTATGAGATCATCGCCGGGGAACGACGTTGGCGCGCCGCGAGACGGGTCGGCCTCGACTTCATCCCGGCAATCGTCCAGAGCGTGGACGCCAAGGTCAGCATCGAGCAGGCTCTGGTCGAAAACCTGCATCGCGAAGACCTCAACCCGGTCGAGGAGGCCAGCGCGTATCAAAGCCTTATCGAGGAATTCGGCTTCACGCACGAGTTACTGGCCGCTCGCATCGGCAAGTCCCGTGCGGTTGTGACCAATGCTCTCCGACTGCTCCAACTTCCTGCGGCGGCACAGCGCTTACTTATCGAACGTCGCATCACTGCCGGCCACGCACGAGCACTGCTTTCCACTCCGGACAGACTTGCTCAGGAGCGATTAGCTCGTCTGGCCGCGGAAGAGGGGCTTTCGGTGCGCGCGCTGGAAGAACTGGTTAAGCAGGAATCAGGTGCGGAACCCACAGACGCTCCCGTCACGGACGTCAAGAAACCCGGGCCCACCTTCAAACCGGCCGGCATCATTGAACTCGAGCGTCTTCTCACCGACGTTCTCGATGCCAAGGTCCTGGTTCAGATGGGAAAAAACTCGTCCCCGGCCGCCAGCGGCAAAGTGACAATCGAGTTCGACAACCTCGAAGACCTCAAAAGAATCGCCGAGCAAATTGCGTCCCGAGCCGCCCTCTAACCAGGCTGCAACAACGCGCATCCACTAAGGCCGCGGAGTGCGTACTGACGCGACCTTATGTGGACCGGCACAGTCATCCGGTTGTTCTGGCGCCAGGCAAAATATCGACGGAAGCCGGCAACCGCCACCGCATCCGACGAGGGTGGCAATTACTCCTAAGGCGTCGGCAGTTCAAATGGCGTCGGCGGCCTCCACTTTGCGAGCCCACCATCGATCGCAAATCGACCGAAGCGCTCCCCCACAACCCGCCGGCATAACCGCCATCCATATCCCTGGCCCTCGACTCCATTAGTCGCGCGCCGAAATCGCATAAAAGATCCCGACCTCGGCGAAGTTTTGGCCACCCGCTTTAGATCGGCCACACAGAAGACGTAAGCTAAGCGCGCTCTCCGCGTGCCGAATCTCCTCGCGCCCAAAGGTCACCTCGGCGAGGCGCTAATTGATCCCTTTGGTCGGAATACATGGTCCCATGGTCCGCATCCTCAGGAATCGCCATGTATGGACGGACACCATGAAGGGAGGCACCCGATTCCCCGTTTGGGGATCTGCCTGGATCCGTTTATGGCCTGGAAGGTCTCACACCTTCCATGCCGGACTCTTGATCATGCGCGCATAGGCCCTGATCTTGGCTGGCGTCGCCTTCTCCCGTCGAATCCCCACAAAATGGAAATCCCCATCGAAGAATCTCGCCTTTCCATACCCAAGCTGTCTGAGCCCTCCGATGGGCCAGCGGGCGTTCCGCACTTCCTCAGAGTTAGGTGGCTCTGAGACGACCAGGATGCCGCCGGGCCGCAAAAAGCCCACCGACAATTCCGCGAGCAGTGGGGGAGGGCCGAAACAGCGGGCCACCACCACCTCGAAGTCCCCGGCGTGTTTGGGCAACAACTCCTCAGCTCGGCCGTTGATTACTTCTACGCGCGCACCCAAGCCAAGCTTGGGAACGAATTCCTCGGCCACCTTCGACCGCCTGCTCATGGAATCCAGAAGAGTGACCCTCCATAGCGGCGAGTCCAGCGCCAGCAGGAGCCCCGGAATCCCCACACCGCTACCCAGGTCCAATAAGGAGAGCTCGCCGTCTCCGGCGAGCTCTCTAATTACAGCCCTGTAATTCCTAGCATGGGCAACGATGCGCTCAAGCGGATCGGATCCGATCCCACCGACGAGCTTTCCCTTGGCGTACCATTCGTCAAGCACCCCTTGGGCTAAGCCCTCCATTCAGCGCTCAGGCCTCCTGGTCGTCCTCGGCGACGCTCACCACGATGTAGCGGCGCGGCTCCTGGCCCTCGGATCTGGTCGACACACCTTCGATACCCGCCATAGCGTCGTGCACGACCTTGCGGTCGGCCGCATTCATCGGCTCAAGAGTGCGAGACTTTCCGCTCTCCAGCACCTCTTCGGCCACCTTGACGGCAAAGCGCTCGAGGCTGGCACGTCGCTTCTCGCGAAAGCCGCCGATGTCCACGAAGACCCGGCCGTTGGCGCGGCGATACTTGTTTTGCACCGAGGCACGAGTGAGCTCCTGAATAGAGCTCATGACCAGACCCTTGGGCCCGATTAGCAGGCCGTAGTTCGATTCCCCGGTGACCGCCACCGTGATGTTGTCGTCCTCGATGTGCTGAACCGAAACCTGTCCCGGAATCTGGAACTCCCGCATCAGGCCAGCCAGAAAGGACTGCGCGGCACCCGCCTGCTCCACCAACGGAACGGTTTCTACTTGAGTATTCGATTCTTCCACCTTGTCCTCCACAACCTTTGCCGGTGCCTTCCTAATCGGCCTCTCGGCCTGAACTTCCTTTTGAGCCGGCCGGCGCTCCTGCTTTTCGGCCGTCGCGCCCTCGTTGCGCCTTGGGGTGCGCTCGCGCTGCCTGCGTGGACGCCGATTGTCCTTCGGGCGCGGGATGCTGGGCTTGACCCGCGCGCGAATGCGCGCCTCGCGCTTCAGCCGCCCGAAGAGGCCTTGCTTTGCCTCTTCGATCACCTCGTACTCGATATCCGATTCATCCACGCCCAACAGGTCCAGCGCCGCTGTGAGCGCCTCTCTAATATCCTTGCCTGTGGTCTCAACCCATTCCATTGTTGACTATCAATCCTTGTTCGGCAGGCGCCCGTAGCGCCTGTCTACTTACGTTTGCGCTTGGCGTTGCGGTTCTGTGGACCACGAGGCTTTTGCTGCCCGGCGGATCCTCCTCGCGGCTTCTGCGGCGAGGCCTTGCCGTCGACCTGCCCGCCCGCCTCGCGCACCTGCTGAGATGCCCCCTTCAATTGCTGCCAAAGGCTCTGCTTTGGCTGCTTGGGGATCTGGCCCGACTCTTCCAGGGCTTTGGTCTCGACCATCTTCTGCCGCGCCTCCTGAGAGTGCTTGCGCAGAACCGGATCGTGACGCCACATCAGCTCCTGCTGGCCGATGCGGAAGAGCGAGGACACCACGAAGTAGACGTTCACACCTGCCGGGATGCCGATATAGATGACACCGAACAGGAGTGGCGAATACTTCATAATCATTGCGGCCTGGTTGTTGGCCCCTGCCGCTGTCGGGTTCTTGGAGTAGATCTGCCAAGTCGAGATGAACACCAGGACCACGGCGA
The DNA here is from genome assembly GCA_021847985.1 of Actinomycetes bacterium. Classification (GTDB taxonomy): domain Bacteria; phylum Actinomycetota; class Acidimicrobiia; order Acidimicrobiales; family Acidimicrobiaceae; genus Acidithrix. The sequence continues at coordinate 4,902 of JAJZNF010000189.1, forward strand.
CGACGACCACGCCGTAGTAGGGGAGGGCGGTCAAGAACCCGCTGTGGACGTGGGTAGCCGCCGTTCCGAGGTCGATCCCCAAGGAGTGCATTTTCCCGCCGCCCGCAACGAGGTTCTTGTACAGGAGGGTCGTATGTGAGATGTACTTCGGCGCCGGCGTACCGTTCTTCTCAACGAAGGTGAGGCCGCGGATGACGTCGTACATAACGAACAGCAGCGGGAACTGAAGCAGCATCGGGAGGCATCCGGAGGCCGGGGAGACTTTGTTCTCCTTGAAGAGACGCTGCATCTCCTCGTTCTGCTTGACGCGGTCGTTTTTGTATTTGGTCTGCAGGGCCTTGAGCTCCGGCTGCAAACGTTGCATCTCCAGCATCGACCGAGTGCTCATCTGCGTAAGTGGCCAAACCACGGCCATGACCGTTACGGTCAGCAGGGCGATAGCGCCGGCGTAGCTGTGGACGAGGCCGTAGTAGATGGCTATCAGGCCGGCCAGCAGCTCGAAGAGGGGCTTGAAGAGATCGCCCAGGTAAGTCATTTGGCTACCTTTGTACCTTTTGGTTCTGGAACGGGGTCAAACCCCCGGCCCCCGAACGGGTTGCAGCGAGCCACGCGCTTGGTGGCAAGCCACAGGCCCTTCGCGGAGCCGTGGAGCTCGACCGCCTCGTAGGCGTAGTTGGAGCAGGACGGGTAGTAGCGGCACGGGGAGACCCTCCCTGCTCGCAACTTCTGATAGGCGCCCAAGGCTCCTAGCACTACCTTTTTCAAATCCGATGCTCCTCGACCGCTTCTGACCTGGTCTTGCTTGCACTTGAAACGGCTCGCGAAGCTCGGACCGTCAGCGAGGTTACGATCTCCGATAGTTGATGGTAATCCAGGGAGGCCGATTCGGGGTACGCAAGCAACACGTAGCTACCTGGCACCAGGGAGGACTCCTTTTCACGGAATATCTCCCGAATCCTACGGCGAAGCCTGTTTCGCACGACGGCTTTACCAACCTTGCGCGGGATGGACATCCCGAGCTTCACCCCGGGTTCATCCCTCGGCAGAAAAACCAAGGAGAGAGCGCCTCCGCGATATTTGAACCCTCGCGCCCTCACCTCGGCAAACTCCGCCGATCTGGAGATCGAATTCACCCTCCGGCCAGCCCGGCTTCCGTCAAGCGCTTAGACGCTGCCTTCCCTGTAGCCGACGCGCCTTCAGCACCGCGCGACCGGCCCGGGTCGACATCCTCTTACGGAAGCCATGCTTCTTGGCACGCCTCCGGTTGTTTGGTTGAAACGTTCTCTTCAACGCGAACTCCGAAATCTTGGCTAAAAACGCAAGTGCGCTTTTTGGACAAGGTTCCATCATAGTGTTGTAACGGCGATCGGCTCACCCGGGGCCCACCCACCTTGCTAAGATCGCTTTTCCCGGAACTTCGTCGGGCATCTGTACATAGACTCTGAATGTTTCGCCAGGAGATCTCTGGCCGATGGCGAAGGCGGGGCATAGCCTGCGATATAAGCCTACTAGCTGGGATTTTCATGCAATGAGCGAGGCCGACGACCTCTGGAGGTTGTGCCGTCCGAAGATAATGGACCGGATCACCGAGTCCTCGTGGCTCGCCCTCTTCGAGACGGTCGTACCTTCTCGTCTTGCCGGAAACCGGCTCTTCCTCGACGTCCCCTCTTCCATAGCCAAGACGCGCATAGAACAGCGCCACCTCGGCCAGATCAACGAAGTTCTGAGGGAACTGGGTTTCGAGGACACCGAGGTGGTTCTGGCGGTCTCCGCCGGATCTCACTCCAAGAACGGGACGGGCGTCTCCGACGACTCGTTCGAATCCGACGACCATGAGCTTTTCACTTCGTCGCCTCGCCCAGAGCGCCAGCGCCAATCCCGGACTTCAGTCGAGGAGAGAGGCATGATCAACCCGAGCTTCACCTTCGACGCCTTCGTCATAGGCTCCTCGAATCGCTTCGCCCACGCTGCGGCCCTTAGTGTCGCCGAGACGCCGGCGCGCTCGTACAACCCTCTTTTCATACATGGCAAAGCCGGCCTCGGTAAGACTCACCTTCTGCACGCGATCGGCAACTACGCACTCGACAACTACCCCGAACTCAAGGTCAGGTACGTCTCCACGGAGACGTTCCTGAACGAATTCGTGGACGCAATTCGTAAGAACAACACCGCCGCCTTCAAGCGCCGATACCGCGAGTGCGACGTCCTCCTGATCGATGACGTTCAGTTCCTCGAGGCTCGAGAGTCGTTGCAGGAGGAGTTCTTCCACACCTTCAATCACCTGCACGCGGCCAGGAAGCAGATGGTCATCACCTCCGATCGCCCTCCCAAGGCCATTGCCACCCTGGAGGAGCGCCTTCGGAGCCGCTTCATGTCCGGCCTCATCACCGACGTGCAACCTCCGGAAGTGGAGACACGTCTCGCGATCCTTCGCAAGAAGAGCGAGATGATGGTCACTCCTATTCCGGACGACGTCCTGCAGTTCATCGCTCAAGCGATCAAGGACAACATCCGGGAGCTCGAGGGGGCCCTGATAAGGGTGAGCGCGTACGCATCTCTAAATGGTCTGTCCATAACCTCGGAACTCGCCAGGGAACTTCTCGCCGACATGGTGGACACGGATGTAAAGGCGATCACACCTGAAGAGATCATCGAGTCGATCTCGGCCTACTACGGCCTTTCACCCCTCGAGATCCGCGGCGCTTCGCGCAAGCGGCCCCTGGTCGAGGCCAGGCAGGTGGCCATGTACGTCTTCCGCGAGCTCACCGACCTCAGCTTTCCTGCAATTGGCAAGGAGTTCGGCAATCGCGACCACACAACGGTAATGTACGCCGTCAACAAAGTCGAGGCACAGATGGGAGAGGACCGCGAGACCTACAATCGCGTCACCGCACTGCTAACGAAGATCAGAAGTCAACAGCTGTGAATAACTCTGTGGATAACCATCCCTCCATCTGTGAACAAATGTTGAAAAGTTGTCCAACAATAGGGAAACTCAGCCGATGGCCAGTGACTGAATCCACAGGGATACGTGCGGATGTGGAATCCCGCGAGGTATGAAAAGCACTTTCCACCTGGGAAAAGGTAGAGTTGTCCACAATCCACAGGACTACTACTACAACCATAGAAAGATAACGAATAAGGAGTTGTTAGTTGCGGTTCAGCTGTGAAAGGGACCTCCTCGCCGAAAGCATCGCTTCCGCCGGCAGGGCGCTGGAGAGCAAATCCTTCGGTTCTGGTGTACACCTGGACCTGAACGGCGACTCGTTGGTAGTCTCCGGGCACGAAACGGACATCCTCATCGAGGTGAGAGTCGAGGTCTTCGGCATCGAGGACGGGCACTGCGTGGTTCCGGCACCCCTCACCGCGGATCTCGTCCGCTCGCTCGGAGAAGGAGTGGTCGAGATCGAGGCGGACGACATCAACCTGGCTATGCGATCCCAGCGTGCCGAAATGTCGGTGAATTTGATAAACGATTACAACCCTCCCTATTCGCGCCAGTCAGAGTCGGAGCCTGTCACGGTGAAGCCGGCCGACCTTCGGGACGCGTTGTCGCAGGTGATACGCGCTTCCGCTAAGAGCGACGCCCGCGATTTTGTCTACACGGGGGTTCTCTTCGCCGCGACCGACTCCGGTCTTCGCCTAGTCGCGACCGACGGCGTGCGAATGGCCATCCGTGACATCACCGGCCTTAACCTCCTCGGGGCCGACATGGAGGTCATCGTCCCTGCCCGTGCTCTCGCCGAGCTCGAGAGAATGATTGGCTCCAAGACGGCACAGGACGAACTGAGCGTGACAATCTCGTCGAAAGAAGCTTCCTTCGAGGTGGGGGACACCCTGTTGGTGACCCGCTTGATCGAGGAGAAGTATCGGGACTATCGCCAGATCCTTCAGCCGAGCTACCCGAATCGCATGGTCGCCCCAAAGAAGGAGATGATGGAAGCCCTACGGCGTCTGCGCAGGATGGCGAGGGAGAACCGCGACCTTACCAATCTGAAGATGGAAATCACCGAGACCTCCATGATCATGAGTGTCCACATACCCCAGGTCGGTACGGCACGCGAAGAGCTGGACGTCACCTACGTAGGCGAGGACATCTCGCTCGCTTTCGATCCCGAGCTCCTGAACGAAGGCGTGGATGCGGTGACAAGCGACTACGTGGCGATGGAGATGACCGCTGCCAACAAGGCTGTCAAGGTCTCGAACGCCGACAATTCCGAGCTCACCTACCTCCTCATGCCGATCCGCCAGTAGTGCGGGATCAGGCGCAGAAGGATTTCATCAATCTGTGGGCGAGGTGGTGAACCGTGCACGCGGAGTTCGTGCACATCACCGATTTCAGGAACATCGAAACGATGCACCTCGAACCGGGTCCGGTTGGCGTCACCGCCATCACCGGAGCCAACGGCCAGGGGAAGTCGAGCATCATCGAGGCAATCGGCTACGCACTCTCCGGACGCTCCTTTCGCAATGCGCGCAAGGAGTCGATGGTGCGAAAAGGGTGTGAGCAGGCAGTTGTGAGAATCGGGCTCGCGGTGGGCGACCGTCAGGTGCTGGTCGAGCTGGCGATGAGAAAAGGCTCCTCAGACAGCCTTCTTCTAAATCACAACGCCGCCGCCCGGGGTGAGGTGGCAAGGCTTGCCCCGCTCACGATCTTCACGCCGCGCGACATCGAGATCATCGCGGGTCCCCCCGCTGAGAGGCGAGACTTCGTTGACGCGGCGCTCACGGTAATGGGTCCCAGGGCAGCGGAGGCGGTGGAGAAGTACGATGCCCTGCTTCGCCATCGCACCTCCATCCTGCGTCAGATAGCGGCCACCAACTCATCGTCTCTGACCGAGATGCTCGAAGTCTTCGACGAACAGCTAGCCGAGGCCGGCGAGAGGCTGGCCAGGATGCGCCTGAGCCTCCTTGGTCGGATAGAGCCGGTGCTGTCCCACCTGTATGCTGGAATATCGGGAGAAAGCGACACGGTTTCGTTGTCCTATAGCTCCACTTGGGGACAAGATTTGCGAGAGGCCATGACCCGCAGCCGCGGTGAGGATTTGAGGAGGGGAGCAACCTCCGTAGGTCCTCACCGAGACGACGTGGCTTTTAGCTTGAACGGTCTTGACGCTCGCTACGAAGCTTCCCAAGGAGAACAGCGCACGCTCGCATTCGCCCTGAAGATGGGACTGCACGAGATGGTGAGGGACCGAATCGGCGAAGAACCCATCGTCCTTCTGGACGACGTATTTTCCGAACTGGATCGGAGTCGCAGCGACAAGGTGCTGGAAACCGCAAAGGTGGCACAGGTCCTTGTCACCACCAGTATCGGCGATCGCCTGGACGAGAGGGTGAAGCTGAAGCTTGAGGTGTCCGGAGGAGCCCTGCAGTGAGGGATGGACGGCTCGGGAAGGACCAACCCGAGCTACACGGCATCGGACAGTCGTTGCGGGTTCTGGCCAAGTTCCTTGATAAGGACGGGAGCCTGGAGCTGGAGAGCATACGCCAGGCGTGGGGAGCGGCTGTCGGAGAGCCCTTGGCGGGCCAGACGTGGCCGCTACGTATCGAGGGGGAGCGCCTGAGGGTGGCTGCCGCCACGCCGGCTGCGCGAGCGGCGCTGGCGATTGCTTCGGGGAGAATCCTCGGGGAGCTTAGGAAGATGGGTTTCGGCTTCAGCGAGCTTGGAGCCGAGGTTAGAAGCGCCTCCAGGCGCAGATGACAGCAGGTAGAGAGTGACTTCATTGGACGATACGTCAAAGGTACGCGCGGATTACACCGCGGAGTCGATCACGGTGCTCGAGGGCCTCGAGCCTGTTCGGATGCGCCCGGGCATGTACATCGGTTCCACCGGATCGACTGGACTTCACCACCTGGTGTGGGAGGTAGTGGACAACGCGGTGGACGAGGCCATGGCAGGTCATTGTGACCACATCGTTGTCTCCCTGATGGCCGACGGCTCCGTTGAGGTCGTTGACAACGGGCGCGGCATCCCAGTGGACGAGCACCCCTCCTATCCGGGAAAGTCTGCGGCGGAAGTGGTTCTCACGGTTCTGCACGCCGGAGGAAAATTCGGCGGAGGTGGATACAAGGTTTCCGGTGGGCTCCACGGAGTTGGCGTTTCGGTTGTGAACGCCCTCTCCTCCCGACTGGAGTTGGAGATAGACCGCGGCGGCAAGACCTACAAAATGAGTTTCGCCGATGGTGGCAACGTCGAGAAGGCGCTAGAGGCGGTGGGGAAGTCGTCAAAGCGCGAGCACGGCACGACGGTCAGATTCTGGCCGGACGGAACCGTCTTCGACGAGACCGATTTCCGGGCCCAAACAGTTCTGGAACGGCTGCAAATCATGGCCTTCCTAAACAAAGGATTGCGGATCGATTTCCGGGACCTGCGCGAAGGGAAGTCCTCGGCGGAGAGCTTCTGCTACTCGGGTGGGATCATCGACTTCGTCAACCACCTCAACTCCTCCAAGGAATCCCTCTTCAAGAAGGTGGGATACTTCTCCGCGGCCGAGGAGAGCCAGGAGGTGGAGATCGCCTTCCAGTGGAATACCGGCTATTACGAAAGCATCCACTCGTTCGCGAACGGAATCGCAACCATCGACGGAGGGATGCACGAGGAGGGCTTCAAAAAGGCCCTGACCACGGCAATAAACAAGTACGCGCGCTCTCGGGGGCTGCTGAAGGAGAAGGACGATAATCTCCAGGGCGAAGACGTGCGCGAGGGCCTCTCAGCCATTATCTCCGTGCGCTTGACCGATCCCCAGTTCGAGGGCCAGACCAAGGGGCGCCTGGGGAACGTGTCCATCCGTTCGCTTGTGGAGCGGAGTTCGAACGAGCGCCTTGGTGAGTGGATGGAGGAGAACCCAAAGGAAGCGGTTCTCATTACCCAAAAGGCGATCCTGGCGGCCCGCTCGCGCCTGGCGGCCAAGCATGCCCGTGACCTGACCAGGCGCAAGAGCGCGCTCGAAGGCGCCGGCCTGCCGGGCAAGCTGGTCGACTGCTCCTCAAAGAGCGCGGCTGAGTCAGAGATATTCATCGTTGAAGGAAACTCCGCAGGAGGCTCGGCCAAGGACGCCCGTGATCCGCGAACTCAGGCCATCCTGCCGATACGCGGCAAGATCCTGAACGTCGAGCGGGCGCGTGTCGACAAGATGCTGAAGAACCAGGAGATCATGGCGCTGGTGGCGGCTATCGGCGCCGGCATCGCCGACGACTTCGACGTAACCAAGATTCGTTACCACAAGGTGATAATCCTGGCTGACGCAGACGTCGATGGATCGCATATCCGTACGCTCCTCCTCACCTTCTTCTTCCGCCAGATGCAGGCCCTGGTGGAGGGAGGCTACGTCTACGTGGCTCAGCCCCCCCTCTATTCGACCCGCGTCGGCAAGTCCAAGATCTATTTGAAGGACGACGCCGCCAAGGCGCGGTTCCTCGTCGACAACCCCAACCACAAGGAGGAGTTCCAGCGACTCAAGGGCCTTGGTGAGATGGACTTCGACGAGCTGCGCGACACGACTATGGACGCGACCAAGCGTTCCCTGCTGCAGATCTCGGTCGAGCAAGCCGCGCTTGCTGACGAGGTGTGCAGCGTGCTTATGGGGGAGGACGTCGAACTGCGCCGTCGCTTCATCCAGACAAACGCCAAGGACGTCCGCTTCCTCGACATCTGATAACAGGAGAGAGTTTTGAGCCCCCAAACCCCAGACTCCGGAGACCTCTTTCAAGGCTCCGTGGAGCCCATCGAGATTCAAGAGGAGATGGAGAGATCCTTCCTCGAGTACTCGATGTCCGTCATCGTCTCCCGGGCGCTGCCCGATGCCAGAGACGGGCTAAAGCCGGTGCACCGGCGCATCCTGTACTCCATGTTCTCCGAGGGCCTCAGACCCGACCGTCCTCACGTCAAGTGCTCCAAGGTCGTCGGAGACGTCATGGGAAAGTTCCATCCCCACGGCGACGCGGCAATCTACGAGGCTCTGGTCCGCATGGCCCAGGACTTTTCGCTCAGGCACCTGCTTATCGACGGGCACGGAAACTTCGGCTCCCCGGACCCGGAGACCGGACCTGCAGCAGCTCGTTACACGGAATGCCGGCTAAGCCCAATCTCGCTTCAGCTGATGGCGGGAATCGACGAGGACACCGTCGGCTTCACCGGCAACTACGACGGCACCGAGCAGGAGCCGACCGTCCTGCCCTCGCGCTTCCCCAACCTCCTGGTGAACGGCTCGCAGGGAATTGCGGTCGGAATGGCGACAAATATTCCCCCTCACAACCTCGAGGAGGTTGTTAACGCGGCGATCCACCTAATCGATCATCCGGAGGCAACGCCGGACGAGCTGATGGAGTTCGTCAAAGGGCCGGATTTCCCGACCGGCGCCAAGATACTCGGACGGAGCGGCATCGTCGATGCGTACCGAACCGGCAAGGGGTCCATCCGCATCCGTGCGAACGCCGAGATCGTCGAAGCACGCAATGGCGGCCACCGCATCTTGGTCACCGAGATCCCCTACCAGACCTCCGTCGAGCAGATCGAGCGCAAAATAGCCGAGCTGGTGAACAATCGCGAGCTGGATGGGATCCGGGAAGTTCAGAACGACTCGGCCGGCCGCGTCAACCGCCTGGTGGTCGAGTTGAAGCGCGATGCCAACCCGAACGTCATCCTGAACAACCTCTACAAACTCACTCCCATGGAGACCCGCTTCGGCGTCAACATCATCGCCTTGGTGGACGGGGTCCCCCGCACCCTGAACCTGGCGCAGGCCCTGAGTGCCTACGTGAGCCACCAGGTCGAGGTAGTGAGGCGACGCAGCGAGTTCCGCCTGGCCAAGGCGAGGGCAAGGGCCCACATCGTCGAGGGACTGCTGCGCTGCATCGACCAATTGGACTCCGTCATTGCCTTGATCCGCTCGTCGGAGGATCGCCCTGCAGCCCGAGCCGGCCTCATGGCTGAGCCCTTCTCCTTCTCTGAGGTCCAGGCGAATCACATTCTGGATATGACCCTCGGGCGCCTCACGCGCCTTGGCCGCCACGAACTCGAGGAGGAGATGACCACCCTCAGGGAGACCATCGCATTTCTGGAGGAGCTGCTGGCCAATCCCGAGGTTCTCAATGGTGTGGTCAAGGAGGAGCTGGCGGCGGTCAGGGACGAGTTCAAGAGTCCGCGCCGTACCGAGCTCGCCTCGGATCCCGGTGAATTCAGCGACGAAGACCTCATAGACGACGAGCCCAGAGTGGTCATCCTCACCAAGTCGGGCTACATCAAGGCGATGAGCCTGGACGTCTTCCGCACCCAGCAAAGGGGAGGGAAGGGCGTCCAAGGTGCCAAGATCAAGGAAGAGGACGTGGTGTCGGAAGTGCTCTACACCACCTCCCACAGCTACCTGCTCTTCTTCTCGAACAAGGGTCGGGTCTACAGGATCAAGGCTCATGAACTCGGTGTACGCGAGCGCACGGCTCGAGGAATGGCGCTTGTGAACGTGCTGGCGCTCGACGCGGACGAGCAGATAGCAACTGTTATCGACACCAAGGCGTATTTCCCAGACTCCTACCTCGTTTTCTTCACCAAGCAGGGCCTGGTTAAGAAGACGCTTCTCGAGGAGTACGACAAGTCTCGTCGCGACGGCCTCATCGCTTTGGCGCTGAGGGAAGGTGACGAGCTGGTAAAGGTGTTGGTGGTTCCGGCTTCCAGCGATCTGCTGGTGCTAACGCGCAAGGGCATGGGCATCCGCTTCACCGAGTCCGAGGTGCGCCCGATGGGCCGCTCCGCCTCGGGGGTGCGTGCGATAAAGCTCAAGGTTGGCGACCGGGTCGTGGCCGCAATCGAGACCGGCACCCGTTCCGAGGTGCTCATGGTCACCAGCGCCGGATATGCGAAGCGAACCAAGGTGGACCGTTTCTCGGTGCAGCAGCGTGGTGGCATGGGTGTTCGCGCGATCCGGCTCACCAGCTCCAAGGGAGTATTGGTGAGCGCGTTTTCGGTATCTCAGCAGGACGAGGTGATAGTGGTGGCCGACGGAGGCACCACCATTCGGACAACGGTTGGTTCGGTGGCGGTGCAGGGAAGGGACGCCACGGGCGTGAAGATCATCGACCTCAATGAAGACCACGAGGTCAGCTCGGTCACCCCGGTTGTGCAGGAAGATATCTGAGGCTTCGTGCTAGGATTTTTCGTATCCCGGTGAGCAGTTGCTTGCCTGCGATTTGAAAGGTCCATCCCTG
>JAJZNF010000044.1 GCA_021847985.1 Actinomycetes bacterium
GCCCGACCGACGCCAAGTCAGCCTACGAGTCCCTGGCCATCGCCGACATCCGTGCCGCGGCCGACATCTTCCGCCCCGTCTACGACGAGAGCGGCGGCGAGGACGGCTACGTGAGCATGGAGGTCTCCCCCGAGCTGGCCCATGACACCTCCGCCACCGTGGCCGAGGCCAAGCGGCTCTGGGGTGCCGTCGACCGGCCCAACTTGATGGTGAAGGTGCCGGGCACGGAAGCAGGTATCCCCGCGATACAGGCGCTGATCGGTGCCGGCATCAACGTGAACGTCACCTTGCTGTTCGGTCTCGCCGCATACGAATCCGCGGCCCAGGCTTACATGGCCGGCCTCGAGGACCGCCTCGCCGCCGGTGCCGGCGTAGCCGGCATCGCCTCGGTGGCGAGCATCTTCGTTTCCCGCCTCGACTCGGCGGTCGAGCCCCACCTCGACCTCGCCTATGCAGGCAAGGTGGCGATCGCCAACGCCAAGGTCATCTATGAAATCTCCCGCAAGCTGTTCTCGGGCAAACGGTGGAACGCGCTCGCAGAACAAGGAGCCCGTTCCCAGCGCCTGCTTTGGGCATCGACAAGTACCAAGAACCCGGCCCTGCCCGAGCTGCTCTACGTCGAAGCGCTCATGGGTCCTGACACCGTCGACACCGTGCCGCCGGCCACCTTCGAGGCCTTCGCCGCCCACGGTACGGTTCGCCCAGCCCTCGAAGAGGACCTTGACGGCGCTCACGCCGTCTTGGACAGCCTTTCGGGTCACGGCGTCGAGCTCTCCGAAGTGCTCGACCAGCTGGTGGCCGAAGCGGTGGAAAAGTTCGCAACTGCATTTCGCGATCTCCTCTCCTCGGTGGAACGCGCCCTCGGCGGCGATGTTGAAAGAGCGGAGCCATGGCGGCTCCGCACGTCGCTGCCGAGAGAGCTGACCGACCAGGTCGACGGGGTCATCGACGAGTGGCGCTCGACCGCCAAGGTGGCCCGGATCTGGGCCCACGACGCCACGGTGTGGACCGGGAAGGGCGAAGACGCGTGGTTGGGCTGGCTTGGGGTCGCCCTTGACCAGGCAGCGCACGGCCATCGCTTCGACGCGCTGGTGGAAGAGGTGCGCGCGGCCCGTTTCGCCGACGCGGTGGTATTGGGCATGGGGGGGTCGAGCCTCTGCCCCGACCTGCTCGCCCACACCTTCCCCCCCGAGACGGGTCTACCCCGGCTCCTCGTGCTCGATTCGACCGACCCTGAGCAGGTAAGAGCCATGGAGGAGCGCGTCGATCTCGCTCACACTTTGTTCTTCGTGTCCTCGAAGTCGGGCACCACCTTGGAGCCCAACATCTTCGCCGCCTACTTCCACGACCGCATGGCCGCCGCAGTGGGCTCGGAGGCGGCCGGCTCGCATTTCATCGCAATCACCGATCCCGGCTCGCCCCTCGAGGCCCTGGCCAAGCGCCAGAGTTACCGCGCGGTGTACTTCGGCGTGCCCTCGATCGGCGGTCGCTACTCAGCGCTGTCGGACTTCGGCATGGTGCCCGGCGCGGCCTGCGGAGTCGATGTCGGTCGCCTGTTCTCCTCGGCCGAGAAGATGGCCCACGCCTGTGCCCCCTCGGTGCCGGCCGCCCACAACCCCGGCCTTGCGCTCGGGGCGGTAATCGGCACCTGCGTCAACGCCGGACGCGACAAGGTAACTCTCCTCACCTCCCCCGCGCTCGCTCACCTGGGGGCCTGGCTCGAGCAGCTCCTGGCCGAATCCACCGGCAAGCTGGGCAAAGGGGTGGTGCCGGTCGACAGCGAGCCGCTCGGTGAGCCGTCGCAGTATGGAGCCGACCGGCTCTTTTGCTCCATCACGCTCGGCGGCGACGAAGACGCCGAGCAAGCCGCCAAGATAACGGCGCTCGAAGAGGCAGGCCATCCCGTGGTGCGCATCGAGCTGTCCGACCTCTACGACCTCGGCGGGGAGCTGTTCCGCTGGGAGTTCGCCACCGCGGTGGCAGGCTCGATCATCGGCATCGATCCTTTCGACCAGCCCGACGTCGAAGAGGCCAAGGTCCTGGCCCATCAGCTAGCCGACCGCTACGACAAGGAGGGTTCCCTGCCTGAGCTTTCACCACTGTGGCAGGGCGAAGGAATCAAGCTCTACGCCGACGATCGCAACGGCACCGAACTCAACCGGGCGCTCATCCATTCGAATGCACAATCCAGCCGTCCCAACGTGGCCGATTACGTCGGGGCTCATCTCGCATGCGCCAGGGCCGGGGACTACGTGGCCCTGCTCGCCTACGTGCAGATGGCCCCCGCACACGAGGCCGCCCTCACCGAGATGCGTACGCTCATCCGGGACAGCCTCCAGGTGGCCACCTGCGTCGGCTTCGGGCCCCGCTTCCAGCACTCCACCGGACAAACCTACAAGGGCGGCCCCAACACCGGGGTGTTCTTTCAGATCACCTGCGACGACGCGGTCGAGGTGCCCGTACCCGGACACCGCTACAGCTTCGGAGTGGTGAAAGAGGCCGAGGCCCGAAGCGACCTCGACGTACTTGCATCACGCGGGCGACGCGCCCTGCGGGTCCATCTCGGTGCCGACGTCACCGCCGGATTGGAGCAGCTTCGCGCCGCACTCGTCGAGGCCGCCGGGGTACCAAGCGGCCGACGATGAGTAGTCCTCGGATCGTCATCGTCGGCGCCATCTTCGGGCTCCTCGCAGCCGCGCGGTGGCTACGAGGAGCCGAGGTCGACCTAGTGATCATCGACCGTCACAACCACCGCCTCCTCCGGCCGCTGCTCTCCCGGGTGACAACAGCCGTCGTCTCCCCGGCCGAGATCCCTCCGCCGGTGCGTGGCGTCGTGTCCGACCAGGCCAACTCCAAGGTCATGTCGGCTGACGTCGACAGCATCGACCTCGAGCGGTCGGCCATCAACCTCACCGGGATCGGCGGAAGACATCGAGGCGTCGGCCTCGACTGCATCGACCGAGTGAAGACCCAGAGTGGCCCGTCGGTCACCCTTTTGCACAACCTGGTCCCCCTAGGCCACCACAGCCGGCTTCGGGGGGAGCGGCTACCCGCCGACCAGGGCGTCGAACGCTCAGGGGCGGCCGGCTTCGCTAGCAATGCCATCGCCTCCACCTTGGGAGTGCCGGGCATGGTTGCCCGCCACTACGCCCCTCGCATCCCGTTCACCGTGAAGCTGAACCGCAAGGGGCCGCTCACCTACCCCGACCATGCCTGCCCGCCCTGGGTCGACTCGGTGAGCCGGGCCGGCCGCCTCGTGGCGGTGGGAGTCATGGCAAGCACTTACTCCGGTTTTGATGAGGTCGACCGCGAGCTGGTCGAGTTAAGCGCCGCGTTCGGCGAAGCTCATCGACCGGGCCTGTTCACCGTGCTGTGGTGCCACCTGTGCAACGACGCCCTCGAGCACAACGGGGTCAACTACGAGACTGCCATTGATCGCACCGGTCAGGCCAACCACCCCGGCCTGACCAGCCAAGCCCAACTCATCAAGCGGATGCAGGCCACCTGCAACCGTGGCTATCCCGCCGTGGACTTCGACAAGACCGGCCCGCTCGCCTACGCCGAACTCGCCACCAACCACCCGTTCGATCTCACCCGCTGGCAAGTGGCCAACTGCCACCTGGGCCGCATAGGACGAACCAACTCCGGAGGCGGATCAGCCTGGATCGACGACCTCGTCGAGGTCGTTCGCACTGCGGTCTTCAACAAGCGCGCCGGAGGAGTCGGGCTGATCGTCGGCCGCGCGGCGTTTGAACGCCCACTCCCCGAAGGCATCAGCCCCTCCACGCCCTCCAAGACTTCTATCTCGACGCCTCGACCGCGGGGCGGCCTGAACAGTGACGACCGTCGCCTGTATCCAGACCCGATGGGTCCGAGTGAGGGTCGTAGGTACCTCGCACCTCCATCAAATGGTACAAAGACCAATCCGAGTCTCCCCAGAAGGCTTCCTTTGACAACGGGGCGGGTAGGAGATCCCGGTTCCGCGTACCGGACACACCAGCTCGATCATGCGGGCACGACTCCCCACACATCAGTCGAACAACGGAGGTAGCATGCCTAAATTCCCAACGCCGTCACGGAAGCTCCCTCCAGAACTCACCGCCCACACCATTCGCCGCCACGTGTTCTGGGCCGCTGCGATCACCGCGGTCGGGGGGCTCCTGTTCGGCTACGACACCGGCGTCGTGTCCGGTGCATTGCTGTTTTTGCACGTCGACTTCGGGAAGATGTCCTCCTTCGACAAGGAGCTCGTCACCAGCCTTCTCCTCGTCGGGGCGATGGTAGGTGCGTTCTTCGCTGGCAAAGTCGCGGACAGAATCGGTCGGCGCCCGACCGTGCTCATCACCGCGGTGCTGTTCATCGTCGGTGTGCTCGGCGCCGCGCTCTCACCTAGCTTCTCGTTCTTGGTGGTCATGCGCTTTGTGATCGGCATCGCCGTCGGTTCAGCCTCGATGGTCGTACCGCTCTATATCGGCGAGGCCGCTCCACCTCAGATCCGAGGCGCGCTGGTCAGCTTCAACCAGTTGGCCATCACCTCGGGCATTCTTACGGCCTACCTGGTCGACTACGGACTGGCGTCCAGCGAAAACTGGCGGCTGATGTTCGGCCTGGCCACCATTCCTGCTGCGGCCCTCTTCGTCGGCATGCTCTTTCAACATGAGAGCCCGCACTGGCTGATTGCCCAAGGTCGGGAGGACGAGGCGCGGGTGGTCCTGCACCGGGTCCGGGCCAGCACTGACATCGAGGCCGAGATCAGCGAAGTGCGAGCGCTCCGCCACGGAAAGTCCAGGGCTCGGGAACTCTTTGACCCATCCGTGCGCGCGATGCTTACCGTCGGGGTGCTGCTCGCGGTGTTTCAGCAGGTGACTGGCATCAACACAATCATCTATTACGCTCCCACGCTGCTGCACGGTGCCGGACTCGGTAACTCGGCCTCACTGCTTGCCAACGTGGCGAACGGGGCCGTCAACGTGGGCATGACCATCGTCGCCATTCGACTGATCGACCGGGTGGGACGGCGTCCACTGCTGTTGGGTGGCACGACCGGCATGGCCGTCGCCTTGATCGTCCTCGCCCTTGCTTTTGTTATCGGCGGCAACCACCTCACCGGCGCCACGGCCATCGTCGCCATCGGGGCCCTGCTCGTCTACACCGGATCGTTCGCTATCGGCCTCGGACCCGTTTTTTGGTTGCTGATCAGCGAGATCTACCCGGTCGGTATCAGAGGGCAGGCCATGAGCGTGGCCACCATCGCCAACTGGGGGGCCAACTTTGTTGTGACGGGCTCATTCCTCACCCTGCTCGGAGCTATCCATGGGTCAGGAACGTTCTTCCTCTTCGGCTTCCTCACCCTCGTCGCCCTCGTGTACTTCCAACGACGCGTTCCCGAGACCAAGAACCGCAGCCTCCAGGCAATAGAGCATGACCTGCCCTAGGGTCAGACTTCGAACGTGGCGGTGGAGCCAGAGTGATCCGGATCACAACCAACCCACCAGGCCGCTCTACACAGCAACTCCGCTCAGAACGAGTTGACCGGATTGAGGAATCCGTTGGGCTCCGAAGTGGGCATGTTGCCGCCCTGCAGCCTGTCGGGACCATTCTCGAACCCTTACATAGATTGGGCACAGGGTTCTCAAACGGATAATTTGGTGGGCGCTAAGGGACTCGAACCCCCGACCTCAGCCGTGTGAAGGCTGCGCTCTAACCAGCTGAGCTAAGCGCCCTTGTCAACGCTCATAGATCATAGTGCGATGACCCAATCGCGCTTCCCTCGACCGGATCTCGAGCAGGGCCGATACCAACTGAGCCGCTCAATACCACCCACAGTAGTGGAAAGTGTCCCTAATATTGTCCACGCGCAACATTGCGACCGCGAGACGCGGTCTCAAAGTAGTGGTGTTTCCGTCACTGACCGTGCCAATTTGCGCGATTTCAAGGTGCGAGGCACCCCCTTTTGCGCATACAGTAGTACTCCGGGGAGCAGACAAATCCCCCACGTGTCGCAACGGTCGCTGGGTCCACATTGGAGGTGACGATGTCTGATGGGGATGACACCCATCCTGTTGCCACCTCGCTCTCCGAGATCCTCGAGGCCGCCATGCGGGTCGCCCATGCGCCGCTGGGTCTGGTCCTAGAGCATCAGCCAAGCGGGCAGATCATGGCCTGGGCGCACCGCACGATTGTTCAGCGCCCCGCTGCCACCGGCCGCCCTCCGGTCACCACATCAATTTCCTACGCTCCTCACCTTCTGCCTCCGGGGACACTCGAGCAACACCTGGCCAGGATGCCAAGCGGTGCACGCCCTCGCATGCTCAGCATCGGCGACCAACAGGTCTCCGCCCTTGCGAACTTCTACCAGGTCGAGGGCTCGCCCTCCTTGGTGGACCAGGCGCTGATCGTTCCCAGCCAAAACGAAGGCTTTGCGATGGTTCTGCTGGCACCTCATCCGTGGAGTTCCCCCAGCCTCGACGAGCTCGGCGCCCAGTTCTCCAAGGCCGTCTCGGCATTCGTGGCAAGCCGTCGAGGCAACGAGAACGAGGCGCTTACGCGCCTGGTTCTGGCTATCTCCTCGGCCCTGAGCCGAGGAACGGATGCAGAGACCGCCATGGGAGAGATATGTGCCCTCCTGGCCGAATCCCTTGCATACGGGGTATCCGCGGTCTACTCGTTGGACGGTGAGCGCCTGCTCCCCTTGCACATCCTCGGTTCGACGCCCGACGGGCCCGAAGCCGTCCAGCCCACGCCGGAGCATGTGGTACAGCTTTGGCCCGACGCCGTAACCGCGCTCGAATCCGGCCGGCCCCTGTTGGCCGACGCCTCATCGCCGGCCGGACCGCCGGAGTCGGTTCGCGCGGCACTCGGAATAGACGGGGAGTTCCTGGTTTTGCCGGTACAGCACATGCGCTCGCCACTGGGAATGATCCTGCTCGCCAATCCTCGCGGCCCCGGCAGCGCGATGGTGCGCGACGAGCAGTCGGCCACCTTGCTAATAAGCCACCTCTCCTTGGTCGTCGCCCAGATCCTCGACGACAGGGAACGCTCCCTCCGGCACAACGCCTGGGTGGGAATGCAGCCGATGCTGGAAGCCTCGGCACAGATCTCGGCCACGGAGGAGCTGGGAGACTTCCTGGCGCGATCTCTCGCGGTCAGCCTGGGCCTATCGCATGCATTCTTCCTGGTCTTCGACCCCCAGC
This sequence comes from Actinomycetes bacterium, assembly GCA_021847985.1. Taxonomy (GTDB): domain Bacteria; phylum Actinomycetota; class Acidimicrobiia; order Acidimicrobiales; family Acidimicrobiaceae; genus Acidithrix. Next base: position 7,194 of record JAJZNF010000044.1, read on the forward strand.
GCCGGGTATCCGACGTGCGCTTCTTCGGACCCGACCGCACCAGGCGGCAAAGACTCCTCGACCGGCTGGAAGGTCAGGTCCTCACCTCACTCCCCGGGTCAGACCTCCTATTCTTGGGCGACGGTCCCCTCTTTATCGAACCCGGCGACACGGTTCTCTACACGCCCCTGGTGCGCTCGCTGGTGGATCGGCGCGCATTCCTCATGGTGCCGATCACCACCTCCGCCGGCTTCATGGGCATCGCAGCCGCCACCCACTCAGCGGGCCGTCCATTCTTTGACTCGCGTGAGCGGGCCATAGCGGCGGACTGGTCAATCGCCGCCACCCTTGCGGCGGACAACATCGGCCTGCGCATGGCCGAGATGGAACGCCTGGAGTCCTATCGCGAGAAGGCCTTCAAGGACTCCCTCACCGGCCTGCCCAATCGCGAGCTCTTCTACGACCGCCTCCTGATGGCCACGGCCAAGGCGGAGCGCTCCGACCAGGTCACCGCGGTGATCTTCATCGATATCGACTTCTTCAAGCAGGTGAACGACCGCTTCGGCCATCTGGTGGGCGACGAGCTCCTGGTGCAGGTGGCCAAGCGCCTCACATCCTGCTTCCGGGACACCGATACAGTGGCCCGTCTATCCGGGGACGAGTTCGTGGTCCTGTTGGAGAACGCACCCAGCCATGACGCCATAATCGAGATCGCCAAGCGTGCCTTCGACAGGCTGAATGACGCCTACCTTGTCGGCCCCAACCGGATCGAAATGGGCGCATCCATGGGAATCGCCATCGGGCGGCCCGGAGCCAATGGAACCGAGCTGCTCCGCCACGCCGACTCGGCGATGTACCGTTCCAAGGAGAGCGGGCGTGCGCGCCTATCCCTCTACCTGGGCCAAGACCATGACGATTCCACGGTCATAGACCTGCGCAGCTTTGACAGCCAGGGCCAGCCCCGGCGACGTACCACGGCCGCGGACATATCCTTTGCCGATCCCGGGCTGCGCTTCCGCGGCGCAACCGGCGAGTCCGCACCGCAGGCCTCCGCAAACGAGACGCCATGGCAGGAGAACGGCCCGGACTCCGGATCGCTCTCGGAGTTAATAGCCCGTATCGGCGAGCCGCGCCTGGAGATGGTCCGCCCCCAACTGGCGGCGGGAGCTCCGGAGGCTGCCGATCCGCTTGCGCTCATCTCCCTACTCGCCCAAGCCGGACCGCTGCTGCTCGAGCGAGTAGGCAGGCCCGCCAAGCTGCAGGTGAGTATCGAGTCGCTTCGAGTGGACGACCTCGACAACCTCGCCGAAGAGCTCGCGGCATTCCGCTCTTCCGTCCAGGCCGGCTTCTCGCTCGTCCTCTCGGTCTCGGCGCTTCGACTAGGACAATCGGCGAACTACATCGAGCACCTGGCAAGCGTCGCGGCGGCCAATGGCGCGGAACTCATGGTGACCTCGGTGCACGAACGAGAGGTCAGGCTCTACGACCTCCTGGCGCCCGCCATCGCCTATTGGACGCTTCCCTATGCCGAGGCGCTCCGCGAGCTCCAGGCTTCCACGCCCAACCAGCTCTCCTCCATCGCCACGCTCGCGCTCAGCCGCAACGTCTGCCTTTGCACCAACGGGGTTACCGATGCCTCGATGATCGCCCCTCTGGTGCTCGCCGGGGTCTGCCTGCTTTCCGGGCAGGCGCTTGGCCCGGTGGCCGAGCGCTACTTCGGGATCGGCTCCGGCGGGCCACTTAGCGTCGGCGACGAGCTGAGCAACTAGGCGCTTTCCCAGCCGAGGCCCCAAAGCGCCCAGGCCTTGCGGCCGGTCGCCCTAGACTAGCGAAACGTGCGAAGCAAAATCTCCACCAAAGAGAAGCTCATCGGTTTTGGGGTGGCCATCTACTCAGCCGCGATCTTCCTCGGCCTCTGGCTGCCACATATCAACGAGAAGGTTGCCGGTGGACAGAACCCGCTCCTCATCGCTTTGGAGGGCCTCGGCATAGCCGCGCTGTTCGCGGCGACCGTAGCCTTCGGAAAGCGCATTTACGTCGGCTTCGCCGGCCTGGCCATAGCACTGGGCCCCTGGGGGAAGTACGTCATCCTGGGAATGCCGGCCGTCGCCTATGCCGCATTCGTAGGTTTCCGCTTCAACTTCCAGCCAAAGTCCAAGGATGGGAAACCGGTGCGGCGCGGCGAAAAGGCAGAATCCCGGGCTGCGAGTTCACCCGTACCTTCAACTTCGCGCCGCTACACCGAACCCAAGAAGCGCAAGGGCAAGGGCAAGGGCAAGGGGGCGCCGGCGCCCACCGGGACCAGCTTCGGCAGCCTCGGACGCCTTGGCCCGGTCGGCAACTCACAGTCGGAAAAGTCTGGGAAGAAATAGCCGCATGCGCCCATATCCCGTGAAGCCGGTGAGCGGTACCCGCTCCCCCTTTGGCATACCCGTGTTTAGCCCGGCGGAGGCACGGGGATGATCGCCGAAAGACTCGCGGGCAAGACCTTCTTCGTGACCGGCGGAACCGGTTTCCTCGGCACGGCTCTCGCCGAGCGCATCCTCGCCGCCATTCCCGACTCCAAGCTGGTTCTTCTGGTCCGGCCCGGGCGCCGTTCGAGCGCCATGGACCGCGCCTGGCGTGAAGTTGTCAAGAATGACGCGTTCGGCCCCCTGAAGGAAAGGCTGGGCAACGACTTCGAGCCCCAGATGCGCGCGAGAGTCAGCGCGGTGCCGGGAGACGTTTCCAAGCATGCGCTGGGATTGGACGAAGCCGGCCTGGCTGCCCTGGCAGGAGCGGATTTCGTGGTCCACTCCGCCGCCACCGTGAGCTTCGACTCCCCCCTCCCCTCTGCGGTATCGGTCAATCTTCTCGGCCCCTCCAACGTCGCCTCGGCGATAAAGCTCGCCTGTGCCACCGCGGGCATCGACCCGTCGGACAAGCACTTCATCTCCGTTTCCACTTCCTACGTGGCCGGCTACCGCCGCGGGCTGGCCCCGGAGAGGCTCCTGCGCGACACCCGCTTCTCGCCGATTCCCTCCATCGATGACGAGGTCGCCTTCGCCACGGAACTGCGGAGCAAAATGCAGAGCGAGTCCCGCGAGCCCGAAAAGCTTGCCGGCTTCGACAAGAAGGCCCGTTACGACCTCGGTGCAGCCGGCGGACCGCTTCTGGCCGAGAAGCTGGAGAAGATCCGCCAGGAGTGGGTGGACGACCGGCTGGTCGAGATCGGCCGTGCCCGCGCCCAATCGCTGGGGTGGCCCGACGCCTACACGTTCACCAAAGCCCTTGGCGAGGAGATGCTCGCCCGCGACCATTCGGACCTGACAATCTCCATCGTCCGGCCCTCCATCATCGAGTCCTCCATGATCCACCCCTATGCCGGCTGGATCAAAGGATTCCGCATGGCCGAGCCCATCATCGTTTCCTACGCGCGTGGCCTGCTCAAAGAGTTCCCCGGGGTGCCGGAAGGGATCCTCGACGTGATCCCGGTCGATTTCGTAACCTCCGCCATCCTTGCCACCGCCGCCGCGTCCGCCCCCGAACCGGGGGCAATCCCCGTCTACCAGGTGGCCTCCGGGTCCTCCAACCCGTTGCGTTACAAGCGGCTGGTCGACCTGGTCAGAGGCTGGTTCCAGGAGCACCCCGTCTACGACTCCGACGGGCAACCGATCCAGGTTCCTGAATGGAACTTCCCCGGCCGCGGCCGGGTGCAGCGCCAGCTCGCCGGATTGTCAAGGAACCTCGACCTGGTGGATGCGATCGCACGCAAGCTTCCCCTGCGCGGCGAGCGCGCGGAACTCGTCACCGACCTGGACGAGAAGCGCCAGGCGGTCCGCCGCGCGCTCTCCTATGTCGAGCTCTACGGCTCCTACGCCGAAACCGAGGCGATCTTCGACGTCGCCAACCTCCTGGGGCTGGCGGCACAGCTCGAGGAGAGCGACGCGGAGGACTTCCACCTCAACCCGAACCTCATCGACTGGGACCGCTTCGTCACCGAAATCCACCTCCCCTCGGTAGTCCGCCACGCGCGGATCAAGACCACCCCGGAGCGCAAAGGTGCATCGTCGCGCCGCGAGTCCCGCCAGACCGAGGAGATCCTCTCCGACACCTTCCGCATCGCCGTCTTCGACCTGGAGAACACGGTCATCGCCTCCAACGTGGTGGACGCCTTCGCCTGGTACGCCACCCGCGACCTTTCGCTCGGAAAGAAGGCGCTCTTCGCGCTGGCGCTGCTTGCCGAGGGTCCGAACCTGATGGCCGTCGACCACGCCGACCGAGGCGACTTCCTGCGTACCTTCTACCGCCGCTACTCGCGCGCGGATCGGGCGGCGCTGCAGGAGGGGAGCAACGACCTCTTCAACGGCTACCTGCTGAAGAAGGCCTTCCCCAAGGCAATCGAGCGCATAAGGCGCCATCGCGCCCAAGGCCACCGCACCATTCTCATCACCGGAGCGCTCGATTTCGTGATAGAGCCGCTGGCGCCCCTCTTCGACGAGGTGGTCGCGTGCACCATGACCGAGGACGCGCGCGGAAGACTGACCGGCAACCTCGACGTGGCTCCGCCCACGGGTGAGGCCCGCGCACTGCTGGTCGAGGAGTTCGCCCGAGCCTACGGAACCACCACCCAGGATGCGGTGGCCTACGCGGATTCCACCTCCGACCTTCCCATGCTCGAGGCGGTCGGATACCCGGTGGCGGTGAACCCGGAGCCCAAGTTACTTCAGATCGCCAAGAAGAGAGGCTGGTCGGTCGAGAACTGGCAGCGCCAGCAAGGCCACTCGCCCCTGCTTTTGCCCATTGGGAGAAGCCTGTGAAGGCGCTCGTCTTCGACCGCTCCCCTGCCAAGTACGCCGTCTCCAAGGCGCTCGGGGCCTTTGGCACGCGCTATCGGGCCGGAGCATCCTCGCTGAGGCTGAACGACGCCTACCATCTGTCTTCACCGGGTCCCGACTACCTCGCCTTGGAGGTGAAGCTCTCGGGAATCTGTGGATCCGACCTCGGCCTGCTCACAGCCAAGTCCTCCCGTTACTTTGAGGACCTGACCAGCTTCCCGTTTGTACCGGGCCACGAAATCGTCGCCGTCACCCGGCAGATGCCCGGGCGCGAGGGCGAGGAGGTAAGGGTCGTCGTCGAATCGGTACTGGGATGCCGGGCGCGCGGAATCGATGACCTCTGCGCCCAGTGCGCCTCCGGACGCCCGGAGCTCTGCACTTCCACCGTGGCCGGGAAACTTGAGCCCGGCGTCCAAATCGGCTACTGCTCATCAACCGGTGGCGGCTGGTCGGAGTCGCTCTACGCACATTCCAGCCAACTGCATCCGGTCCCGGACGGCCTCAGCGACGCCGAGGCACTAATGGCCGAACCCTTTGCCTGCGCGATCCATTCGGTTCTGGGTGCCTCCCTGACCGGTGGCGAAAACGTCCTGGTGCTTGGAGCCGGCACCGTCGGTTTACTTACGGTGGCTGCGCTGAGCGCCTTCGCCCAACCCGCCTCGGTTACGGCACTTGCCCGTTACAGTCACCAGGCGACCCTGGCCGCCTCCTTCGGCGCCCAGGTGGTCCGCAGCCACGACGAGGCGCGGCGGGCGGCACGGGCGATCTCGCGTACCATGCAGCTGGGCTCGCGCGTGACCGGGGGGTTCGACATCGTCTTCGATTGCGTCGGAAGCGCCGACTCCATCGAGGCCTCCCTCGAACTGGCCAATCCCGGCGCCACCGTGGTGCTTGCCGGCATGCCCTCCCCTCAGCGCATCGACCTGAGCGCTCTCTGGCATAAGCGGCTCAAGCTGGCAGGCACCTACGCCTACGGCCAGGAGTCCCACCAGGGACAAACTTTGAGCACCTTCGCATTGGCCCTGAACACCATGGCCCCGCTCGAGCTCGGACGGCTGGTAAGCGTCGTCTACCCGCTCGAGGATTTCGAGGAGGCCGTCAACCACGCACTAGCGGCTGGAAGGCGCTCAGCGGTGAAGATCGCCTTCGACCCACGCGCCAAGACATCGCGCAGCAGCCAGAAAGGTTCATAGATTGAGTCCGAGACCCGGCTTCGTCCTCAACGTCGACAAGTCATACCCAGGCACTCTCTTCTGGCACGGTGAAGGGTTCCGTCTGGAGAAGCTGCCCGAGGGATCCCGCGTCCTCTACCCTCCGGAGGCCATGCCCGCTCTGCGGGATCCGGTTTCCGCGATCGACCAAGCTCTGGACAACCCCGTTGGCGAGAGTGAGCCACTTTCGGCGCTTCTAAGGCCGGGAATGAAGCTGACCATCGCCTTCGATGATGTCTCCCTGCCGCTGCCCCCGATGGAGGCGCCCGACGCCCGCTCGCTGGTGATCGAGCGTGTTCTTGAGCGTGCCGCGAGAGCCGGAGTGGAGGACGTGGTCCTCATAGCGGCGCTCGCCCTACACAGGCGCATGACCGAATCCGAGCTGCGCCACGCGCTTGGAGACCGGGTCTTCGACGCATTCAATCCCCGCGGCCTGCTACTCCAACATGATGCAGAGGATCCGGATGGCCTCACCTACCTGGGAAAGACCGCGCACGGCGAAGACGTGGAGATCTCCCGTCGGGCGGCGGAGAGCGACCTGATCGTTTATGTGAACATCAACCTGGTCTCCATGGACGGCGGCCACAAGAGCGTCGCCACCGGCCTATCCAGCTACAAGAGCCTGCGCCACCATCACAATGTGGAGACCATGGTGCACTCCCGCTCCTTCATGGACATGCACCACTCCGAACTGCACTCATCCAACTGGCGCATGGGGCGGGTTATCGCCGAGAGTGGCATCAAGATCTTCCAGATCGAGACAACTCTCAATACCAACACCTTCCCCAAGGCCTTTTCCTTCCTGCAGAAGCGGGAGTGGGAGTGGTCACTGAAGGACCGCGCCGCATTCCTGTCGGCTTCGAAGTCGCTCGAGGTGAGCCCTCCCTGGCTGGCGCGCAACATCTTCTCCTCCATCCGCTCTCCCTACGGTCTGACCGGGGTCAACGCCGGTGAAGTGGAGGCGGTCCATGCCGGCACGCTCAAGAACGTCTACAAGCAGCAGCTGGTTCAGGTGGAGGGCCAAAGCGACATTCTCACCATGGGACTCCCATTCGTCGGTCCCTACAACGTCAATTCGATCATGAATCCGATCCTGGTCTACTGCCTGGGGCTGGGCTACTTCTTCAACATGTACAAGGGCCAGCCGCTGGTCCGCGAGGGTGGCGTGCTCATTATGAGCCACCCCACCCGGCCCGAGTTCGACCCGGTCTTCCATCCTTCCTACATCGACTTCTGGGAGAACGTTCTCACCCAGACCCGCGACCCAAAGGAGATCGAGGCCCGGTTCGAGCGCGATTTCGCCGAGGACCCCTGGTATATACACCTCTATCGGACGGGTCACGCCTACCACGGCGTCCATCCGTTTTACATGTGGTACTGGGGAGCCCACGCCCTCGAGCACCTCGGTGCGGTGATCATCCTGGGTGGCGACGCCAAGGCCGCGCGCAGGCTCGGCTTCATGGCCGCCTCCACCATGAACGACGCACTGGAGATGGCATCGCAGTACGTCGGAGTCAATCCCAGCATCACCCACCTCCACTCCCCTCCCCTGGTCATGGCCGAGGTGCTTTGATGAGCATCCTCTCCAAGCTGGGGAGAAACGCCAGGCTGCCCTTCCCCTTCTCGCGCCCCAACTGGCCCATCGATGTTCCCAAGCCTGCCCCCAAATCAAAGCTGGGAGCCAACTTCGACACCACCTGGGGACGGCGCAGGGAGATCCGGGCCCTGCGCGCACTGATCACCGACTACGTGACCCGCCCCGCG
>JAJZNF010000270.1 GCA_021847985.1 Actinomycetes bacterium
CTCGTATGGGATGCCTATTCCGCAGCGCGCTCACCTTCCACCAGCGCGCGCATGTCCAAGCTGTTGAGCCGCTATCACGCTCACCCCGTCTACACGGGCCGCCAAGGAGGTCGGAGCGTAATCGTGATCTACGAGGTCCACCCGTGAGTGGGTGGCGCCGATGGACCGTCGCAGCCCTGGCGGCTGCGCTGGTCCTGGGGTACCCCAACCGGGGAGTGGCCGGCGCGACTGCGACCATCGCTGTCGGCCGCTCCTCGGCTCTGGCGACCGGCCCGATCCGGCACGTGATCGTCGTGGTCCAGAGCCACCACTCCTTCGACAACTACTTCGCCCTGTACCGGGGGGTACCGCCGCTTCCAAACGGGCCGTGCCTCCCGAAGGCGACGGGAACCGGGTGTGTCACGCCGTTCACGCTCGCTCCGAGCCAGAGCAAGGCGGGGCTGAACGACAGCTACTCGGCGATGCTCGAGGCCATGGACGGGGCAAGGATGGACGGCTTCGTCAAAGCGCAGAGCAATTCCCAGGTCGGCACCTTGGCCATGGGGCACTATGGGGCGCAGGAGATGGGCTACTACTGGTCGCTGGCAAAGCGGTTCACCCTCTTTGACAACTTCTTTGCGGCCACTCCGGGCGGTTCCTTTCCCAACCGCCTCTTCGCGATCTCCGGGCAGGACGGGGGCTATGCCAACGCCGGGGCGGCGGCCGGTGGGGTCGACATGCCGACCATCTTCGATGAACTGCAGGCAAAAGGTGTCAGCTGGAAGTACTACGTAGAGGGGCTGAGCGCCGCGGAGATGGCCGGCCCGACCGGCTATCAAGAGACGCTGGTCCCGTTGCTGGCGATGCCCCGCATACTGGCGGACCCGGCCATGGCGGGCCGGATCGTCGGCCTGAGCCGGTACTTCACCGACCTCGAGTCGGGGAAGTTTCCCGCGGTGTCCTACGTGGCGGCCACTTCGAGCTCGGAGCAGCCTCCCCAGGACCCGGGCAAGGGAGAAGCCTTCGTGCGTACCCTCATCAACGCGCTCATGCAGAGCTCCGAATGGAGTTCGACCGCGGTGATCCTCACCTGGGATGACGCAGGTGGCTGGTACGACCACGTTGCACCGCCGACGCTTGGCGCGAGCCCCGCCAAGACCGCGCAGCAGCTGGGCTTGCGGGTGCCGGCGCTCCTCATAAGCCCGTATTCGCGTTCCGGCTCAGTGGTCTCGCGGCAAATGGACACGACGTCCATTCTTCGTTTCATAGAGGAGAATTGGGATCTCGCCCCGCTCACCTATCGCGATGCAACGGCCTCGAGTCTTTCCGTGGGCCTCGATCTTGCCCGGAAGCCGATTCCGCCTCTGGTGAACTCGGTGACGCCGACGCGGATGGCGGCGAGTCACGGACCCGCCCGGCTGGTGTACCTGTTCTACCTGGGCTCATTGGCCGTGGCCGCCGCCCTGCTGAGCTTCGCGGTGGGCGCCGAACGGAGGCGCGGACGCCGTGGCAGGGAGCCCGGGAACGAGAAGCCGCCAGGGCGTCGGATCCTGGAGCTTTGGCGATGACGGGCGTTCGGGTGGTTGGGGCGGTGCTAGGAGTCTTAGGCTTGGCGGCCTTCGGTGTGGCGGCGGATCCCCCTTCCGCGGCCGCCGCCTCGACCGAGCGGTCGGGGAGCGTCGTTGTGCAGACGGTCCCGTCTTTGGCGGGGGTTGTCGTCCAGCTCGACGGGTTCAGCGCCGTCACCGGCAAGTCAGGGCAGGCAACATTCTCCGCGGTGCCGCTGGAGGATGCCGCCACGCGCGTAGGTGTCAAGACGCAGGTTGTCTCGGATGGAACGCGCATCAGCCTTTACCGGGTGGCGATCGATTCCAATCACCCCAGCCTCCAGCGGCGTCTCCTGCTCGAGCTGTCGGAAGCGAAGCGGGTGCGCATTTCAGTCGTCACACCGGACGGCAGGCGAATTGCCCCCTCGCGTATAACCGGCTTGAGCATGACCGACAACCTGGGAAGGACGCTCAACCTCAGCGGAAGGCAGCTCGCCGGGCCGGTCTGGTTGGAGGCGCTTGTGCCTGCACTTGGGAAGGGCGGGATCTACGGGCGCCTTGTCACTTACGCATTGCAATCGGTAGTGGTGCGGGGGTCGAACGTGGTCAATCAGGGCCAGTGGCGCCTGCTGCCCCTCTCGACGCCGAAGTGGGTGATTCACGGACTGTTCTTCGACCTGTCGGTCCGCGCGACCGACGCACTGGCAGGTTCACCGGCAGGGACCTCGGTGAAGCTCGTCTTCCCCGACCGGAGTGAGCAGACCTTGAGGATCGGCCCGCTGCACGGCGCGCGCTTCCTGGACATCCCGCGCGGCGAATACACCGTCGTCGTGGAGGGCGGGGTGATGAATCTTCGTGCCCCCTTACACCTCTCCCGCAACCAGGAGCTGAGCGAAAAAGTGGTCACAAGTGGGGACGCGGCCCTGGTGGTCTTCGTTGTCGGCGGCGGCGCTGCCCTGGCCTACTTGTTCGGCACCCATCGGCGTCGAACCGGTGCTTTGCCCACGGCGAGGGGCTGAGTCGAATGGAGCCGACCCGGATCGCCACGGCAAGAGCGCGCAGGGTGCTTCGGGCGCTCGTGGCCGGCGCGGCCCTGGCCGGGTGCACCGTGGGCGCATCCGGAACATCCGGTGCATCCGGTGCATCCGGTGCATCCGGTGCGCCGGGGCGGGTGCGTACGGCACCTTCGACCGCCGCACCATCGCCTCCCACGGCCCCGGCCAACACCGATATCGCAGCGCCGCCGGCCGCCTCGCGGATGTTCGCCTTCTACTACCTGTGGTGGGATGCGGCACACTGGCGCGCCCGCCTCGGCCCGTCCTATCCCTTCACCGAGGTTCGAAGCCCTCTCCCGGCCAAGCTGGGGTTCAACGGATGCAACCCGGTAAGTCTCTATCCCGGGAATCAGCTGACCGACGTCTCGGCTCCTCTCTACGATCAATCCGATCCAGCCCGGATCGCAAACGACGTCCGTGAGGCCGCTTCCGCGGGTCTGGCCGGCTTTGCCGTCGCCTGGGCCGGTACGGGCCAGGCGGGGCAGAGCGCCTCCTCCTCGACGCTCAATGCGCGCCTTGCAGCCCTGGTAAGCGCCGTCGAGGCTTACGACGCGGCCGGGGGCCGCTTCAAGTTGTGGGTTTCCTACATGTCGTCGTCGCGAATTCGCAGCGAGCAGGCAATGAACAACGACTTTGGCTACCTGTGGGCGGCCTATGGCGCCAGCCCCGCCTTCGACCGCTCCAACGGCGGGCGGGAGACGGTCATTCTCATGGGCAGCCGCAAGTACCCACTCGGCGTGCTGGAGCAGTTGAGCGGCGCTTGGAGAAGGCACTTCTACCTGGTGGGTGACGAGAACTGGCGCACCTGGAACCCTTCCCGGGGCGCCGTCTTCGACGCCGACCAGTACTACTGGTCGAGCGAGCCACCCAGCGTCGCGTCCTATGCGAAGATCGCCTCACTGGCCGCGATGGTGCGTTCCGAGCGGAATCCGGACGGGAGCACCAAGCAGTTCTTCAGCCCCCTGGCTCCGGGCTACGACAAGCAGCTCGCCGGGGGCACCAACTGCGTTCCCCGGGCGGGCGGGCAGACCATGCGTGACCTCTATACCGGCAACGCGGCCGCGAGACCCGACGCCTGGCTGGTCATCAGCTGGAACGAGATAACCGAGGGGACATACGTCCTGCCGCTCGAACGATATGGAACCCAGAGCCTGTCGACGCTGACTTCGATCATCTCCGGAGCCGCAAGAGGGGAGGCATGATGGCTGTCACTCCGCGCCAGTTGGCGGCTGCAGCAGCCGTGGTGGTGGTGGCGCTTGCTTCGATGGCGACGCACCCTCCGGCCTCGGGCGCACTGCCGGGGCCGCCCGGCATCGCCGCGTTATCGGCCCCCGCGCATGCGGCCCGGCCGGCCAAGCCCAAGATTTACACCCCCCGAGCGCGCCTGCAGGTGAGCGGCTGCGTGATATCGGTCTCCAACGCCAATCCCGATATAGGAGATAGTTCCGAGGCCGTCACGGTTGGCACCACCGCCGGCGCCTGGGTCTCACTGAGTGCGGGCTACGCCACCTACACGAGCAGCTACGGCGAGCAAGCGGACCAGAACGGCGACGTCGTGTTCAAGCTTGCCAATCCCAACGCGACCCCGGGCCGGACAGTGAGCCTCACCGCCCAGGTCAGGCTGCAGGGGAGCCAGGCCGGTTGCGAAGGCTCGTTCACGCCTAAGGCGCTGGCCTGCGAAGTGATGGAGATCTCCCAGTCGGTGGTGCCGGGCGGCGCCTCGGCGACGGTGGTCGTGTCCAGCGCGCCGGGCGCGCAGGTGCGCCTCACCAAGGTTTCCGGATCGCCGGTCTGGGGCTACGCCAAGAGTGCACCCAGCGGCCGGATCTACGTCGCGGTGCCGATCACATCCTCGGAGGTGGGCAGGAATGTCCGGCTCCAGACGGAGGTCGCCATGCTGGGCGCCCGGGCCGCATGCACTACGAGTTTCGTACCAACAGTGAGGGGCTGATCCCCCCACAACGGGGGGACAGGTCACCTAGGAGGTGCCGGATGAATCGATCGACGAGATGGTGGACCGTTGCGGCAAGCGGAAGCCGGGCGCCGTCCGCACGGACGGCACATAGGGCGGCCGTCCTGGTGGGCGCCGGCGCCCTGACGCTCTCCGTGCTTGCGCCGCCGGCGACCGCGGGCGCTTCCGTGGTTGCGGGCGTCAGCTCCGAGCTGACCAGAGCCCCGTACCTGAGTGACCTGACCCAGAGCGGTGTTCAGGTGAGCTGGGCAACGGCTAGCCAATACCGGGGGGTGGTCGAGTACGGGCCGCCAGGGGCCTGCGACGCCAACACGGTGATATCCGCGAGCCTCGGCAATCCGGTCACCGTCGGATCGGTCCGGGAGTACATGAACGACGTCCGCCTTTCGGGTTTGAGCCCGAACACCACCTACTGCTACCGGATACTTTCGGCGGGCTCCCTGCCGGTCGACTTTCTAGGATCGAATCCCTCGCCCGAGTTCACCACAATGCAGCCGGCCAATGGCACCCAGCCGTTCACCTTCGATGTTCTGGGAGATTGGGGCGACACAACCAACAGCGGTGTGAACGACGGCTCGGTTAACCGGAACCAGGCCGCCATAGACGCTGAGATCGCAGGAAGCGGAGCCACCTTTGCCATCTCGGTGGGCGACACGGCCTACATGGGCGGCAGTCAGACCAACTATGGCGATCTGTATCAAACCGGAGCGAACGTGAGCGCCGTTTTTGCTCCCGAGTACTGGGCGGCGCCGGGCGAGACCATTCCGCTCATGCAGACCGACGGGAATCACGGGATGAACGCGACCTCCTTGGCCGTCTGGCCCGAGGACATCTCCGCCGCTGCCTCGGGCGGTATGTACTCGATGGTGAGCTACCCGTCCATAGACGGATCAACGGCCATGAGCTATCCGACCACCACCTATGCCTTTTCCACCGGCGGGGTCCGCTTCTACATGCTCGAGGCGTCCTGGGGCAACACAAACGTCGGAACCGCCAGCGGGGGGACCTGCGGCTCCAACTGCGCGATATACCAGCTCGACCACGATGCGCACTGGACGGTGACCTCGGCCGAGTACCAGTGGCTGGCTCGTGATCTGGCCGCGCACCCGGGTGGTCTCAAGTTCGCTTTCTTCCACTTCCCGCTGTATTCCGACAACGCGACGCAGCCGAACGATGGCTACTTGGACAACACCCCTGCGAGCGCGTTCAGCCTCGAGCAGCTTCTCCATGACAACGGCGTTGAGCTCGCATTCAGCGGCCATGCGCACATCTATCAGCGCAATGTTGCCGTCCCGGGAGGCGTGACCAGCTATGTGACCGGTGGTGGCGGAGGGGTGGCCGAGCCGGTCGGCCGCTGCTCGACGACCGACGCCTACGCGGTCGGCTGGTCGTACAGCAATGGGAAGGGGTCGGCATGTGGAGCCGCGCCGGTTCCGACCTCTGATTCGCAGGTCTACAACTTCCTCCGGGTGACGGTGTCGGGCTCGAACGTCACGGTCACTCCCATTAACGCGGCCGGCGTCTCCTTTGACCAGGTCACCTACGACTTCGAGGCCGACACGGCCACCCCTTCGGTCCCGGGTGCCCTCTCCTTTGCCGAGCCGAGCCCAACGGTGGTCCGGCTTTCCTGGCAGCCATCGACGGACAACGTCGGGGTCAGCGCATACGACATATATCGCAACGGGCTGTACCTCGCCACGGTGGGTCCCACGGCGAAGGGTTATGTCGATAGCCCGGTGCCAAAGGGGATCTCCTTCACCTACACGGTCGTCGCCCGCGATCTGGCCGGCAATGCCGCCTCGAGTGCCGTGGCGACTTCGGGCGTTTCCGATACTTCGCCTCCCTCGGCGCCCGGCTTGCCGGCCGCTGTGATCTTGGCTCCAACCTCTGTGTCGCTCAGCTGGAAGGCTTCCACGGACAACGTGGGCGTGTACGGCTACAAGGTGGTCAGGGGTGGATACTCGACCGCCCTCCTGCGGTCCGGCTCGACCGGCTTCGTGGACACGAATCTGGTCCCGGGCTCGTCCTACTCTTACCAGATCCAGGCCATCGACCTGGCTGGAAACCTGTCCCTGCCGAGCCCGGCGGTGATGGTGGCGGCACCGGCCGATACGGTGCCTCCCACGGCTCCGAGCGGCATGCGGGCCACCTCGGTCACCTCCGACTCGGCCCTCCTGGGCTGGAGCCCTTCGAGTGACAACGTCGGCGTGGTGGCCTATCAGGTGCTCCGTGACGGGGTGAAGGTGGCGACGGTCTCAGGTGTCTCCTACTTGGACACCGGTGTCGCGCCCGAAGGTCATTACCAGTACCAGGTGGTCGCGTTGGACGCCGCGGGCAACGCGGCGCCAGGCGCGTCTCTGGCCGTTGCGACGCCCGCGGTGGGCGATATCTTCTCCGATGGCTTCGAATACGCCGGCCTTTCCCAGTGGCAGACGGTGAGCGCCATGGCAGCCGAGTCGGCGCTGGTGCACTCTGGCGTCTACGCGGCCGAGGCCCCAAGCAGCGGTTCGCCCGCCTTCGCTTACGCGAGCCTTGGCGGGTTATACGCCGAGACCTGGAGCCAGGCCTGGGTATACGTGGTTAGTGCCTCGACGTCGGCCAACCTTTTCGGATTGAGGAGCTCCACGGGCGCATCGATGGTGAACATCTACCTCAGCCCGACCGGCAAGCTTGCGGTGAGGAACAACGTCGGCGGGGTGACAGCGACCAGCGCGACACAGGTCACCGCCGGTGCCTGGCATCTGGTCACTCTGGACGTGTCGATGACTCTCTCCGGCGGGGCCATCACTGCATATCTGGACGGAGCTCCGGTGGCGGGACTGGCGCTCACCTCTCAGGACCTGGGGTCATCGCCGATCACCACCCTGCAACTCGGGGACACGTCCTCGGGCCGGACTTTCGACATCTACTTCGACGACGTGGCGGTCGCAGCATCGCCGCTGTCATGGTAGGTCCGCCTGGCGGTGCGGAGAAAGGAGGACAAGCGGGTCTGGCGGGACGCGGGCCAAGGCCGGCGCTAAATTGGAGCCGTGCGCGCATGGCTGAATCGGCTCGTTTGCCGTTGGACGACTCATGATTGGTGGGCGCTGTCCTATCCGCCCGCACGGCGCTGGGAGTGCCATCGCTGCGGTCTGATCAAGGAGGACTTGCCACTGCCTCCATCGTCGGCCGGGAGGAATCCCGCCGGAGTCAGGCCGGGCACCCGTCCCGAGCAGGACGGCGGCAAGCACTAGCGGTGAACCGTCGTTCGCTCGGCTAGTAGATGAATTGCGGGCTCCTGGACGTGGCGCGTCCGCCTTGCCCCGGTGAGGTGGGGAGCGCTCAAGCGGTCAGGGTCGCGCAAATCTCGTCGAGTTCGCGATCCGTGGACTTCACGAGTCTTTCTCCTGCGGCCATAAGATCCGCGAGGTTCTGGGGTGTGGCGTCGTCGATCGACTCCGAGGCGTGTGCAAGGTCGACCTGCAGGCGCCAGTACGCATCGGCGGGAAGCATCTCCCGCAGCTGTCGGTGCACCACATGGCTGGCCCCGTCCATCAGCACGTGGAGGATTGGCCTGGCCCATTGGGCGAGCCCCCAGTCGCTGACTTCCTGATGCGCCATGGCCCGTTTCGATGAGCCGGTGCCAAGCGAAACCATCTGCATGTCGAAGTTGCGCCGGTACTTCACCACCTCGGCAAAGGCGCACATGGCGGGGTTGTTGGCGTAGACGCCGCCGTCCAGCAGCAGCTTCTCGCTCGCGGGGTGGAAACGGGCCGGCTCGAAGTAGGTTGGCGCAGCCGAGGTGGCCCGGCCGGCCATCCACATCGGAAGGTCGTGCTCGCGATCCGACTTGGCCGCCATGGAGGTGATGAAATAGGGCTCCCTCGCGCTCAGGTCGTAAGCGGTGAGCAAAACGTCGCACAACGCATCGGAGATCTTGTTACTCCCCAGGTAGCGGATCAGGGTCGCCTCGATGTACTCGGAGGCGTAGCGATGATGAAGCACGCCGTGCAGCACGGAATGCCCGGTAGGGACGAAGATCTCGTTCGATGCCCTCTCGAACATGGCGATCAGCTCGCGTGCGCTCCAGACCGGTGCGCCGTCCGGCCCGGGTGCGACCAGGCCAAGGGCGATTATCCCACCTATCGAGGTCCCGGCGATCAGGTCGAAGAGGCTTGACGTGGCCTTGCCGGTCCTCGCTTCGAGCTCGGCAAGGACCATTGCTGGGATCACGCCGCGAATCCCGCCTCCGTCGATGGAAAGGACTCGTACGGGGTTCCTCCAGGCAGGGTCCGGCATCCGCCATGCCCCCGCATGCTCGTCTTCAAGCGGGATGGCCAATTCGCTTCCCCCCAGCCTTTTCCTCAGGTAAAAGTTACTGCGCCGAAAACGAGTTTGGGGGGTCGGCCACACATCAGGCGGCCCACGCCGCGTATTGAGTGGCATCCGCGGCCCCTAAAGTTGGAGAAAGTATCGTTCGTATCCGAATGAAATCGGGCGGATGTGACCTTGCCGAGGCTCGCTTTGATTCGGGGCCTGGTCAATTTTGTTGGAGAAATTCCGCCACAACTAGGTCATGTTGCGATAGGCAGCCTGTTATCCTTTTGCTGTCGCATACGCCGCGTGGAGTCGTGCTTGGTCGCACCGATCCTCAGCAAGCGGCTTATCGTGCGCTCGGTCGCGGTCATGAAAAGGGAGTGGCGTGTCGTTGGGTCGCGGCATCGGCCGGTGGCTATTTGCCATGGCAGCATTGCTGTCTTTGGCACTTTTTCTCTTTAATTCCAGCGATGCATTCGCGTCGCCGTCCGGGACCTGCGTTTACAACTCGACGGCCCAAGACACCGTTTGCACCCTCGGATCCTCGATCACCAACACCTCGGTGGCGTCGTCGGACGGCACCTACTGGCTGTTCGTGCTGAACGTGACCCCCTCGGCAGCTCCGGACACCATCACCGCCTGCTGGAGCGGGACGCCCCAAAAGCAATACTGCGGATCCAGCAGCACCAAGGGCACCAAGGGCGCCGGCAACACCACCCAGTACATTTTCGACGAGAATGCCTCGAACACCGATGCGCAAGGAAACCCGAAGCCGCTTCTGTCGGCGACCGCGGTGATCTCCGGAAACTCCAGCGCCTCCAACTTCGTGTTGGGCGGCATTCCGGCCGAGTCGTACTGCTCGAGTCTTTCGGGCGAGGATGCCAACGAGACGGTCGGCGCCACCGACACCAATGTGAGCTGCCCCATCGCGTCCCCTACCACGATTCCGCCGACGACCAGCGCCCCTCCAACCACCTCGGCTCCCGCGACGACGATGGCGCCTCCGGTGACGGTCGCCTCGGCCGCGGCCGCGAGCAGCGCGCCGCCGGTTTCGACTACCACGACGATCGCACGGCCGCCCCGACCCGTCGTGGTCCCCGTGACCGCGGCCTCGGATCCGCCCCCCACGACGGCGGCTCCAGCCACGACGGCGGCTCCAGCCACGACGGCGGCTCCCACCACAACCATCGCCGTTCCCGGAGCTGTTTACCCGTTCAGTGTCTCGACCGTGGAGGCGCCTCCGGGAACGGTGGTGACGGTGAGGGGTGGACATTTCGGCCCTGGCTGCTCATCGGTGGTGGTTTCCCTGGGCGGGCGGGTCCTGTTGCGCACCTCCATCCTTCCGGGGCGCACCTTGGACCCCCATTCCGTCTACATACCGGGTGACACACCCACCGGCCAGTATGAGCTGGCCGTCCGCTGCGCGACCGGCGGATCCCATGCTTCGGGCGAGGCCGTGGTCTTTTCGGTCGTGTCACAGACCCTGCACCGCTCCGGTTTTGCCACCTCGCTGCTGCTCCCGTCCCAGATCAACTTCAGCCTCAAGGCCATCGCCGGCAGCCTGGCGCTGGCGGGTGGCGCCATTCCTCTGGTCGCGTTCCCGGCCGAGTTCCTCAACGCCGCGCTCGAGGACCATGAGGCCGATATCCATCGCTGGATGGCTTGGCTGAGAAACAAGCTGCACCGGCGTCAGCGGATAGTGCCGGAGGGAGTGGACTGGCGTGCGCATGCCACCCTGGCAGGAGTCCTCCTTGCCACCTCCCTGCTTTACGGCTTCCTCGATCCGCGCTTCGGCTTTGACATGACGTCTCTCGCTCTCTTCGCCGGACTTCTGGCCGGCCTTGCCATGATCACCGTGGTGGCCGACATTCCAAGCATCATCTATCTCCAGCGCAGGTCGCCCGGCTCCCGGCTCAGCAGTCACGCCATCCCGGGCGCACTGATGGTCGCCTTGATCTGCGTGGTGCTCAGCCGGGCGCTTCATTTCGAGCCCGGTTATCTGTACGGCACCGTGGCGGGCTTGCGCGTCGCGGATAAGCGCCACCTTTCGCGCGAACTGGCCGGCCGCTCCAGCGCTCTCTCCGCGGTGAGCACGATGGCCCTGAGCATGCTCGCCTGGCTTGCCCGCGAGCCGTTGGTCTCATACGCCACCCACCACCACGCCAACTTCGTGGCGATTGCCGCCGAGGCCGCCCTCGTGGCGGTGTTCGTCGCGGGTGTCCAGGGAGTTCTTCTCAACATGCTGCCGCTACGGTTCCTACCCGGCAGCGCGGTCGTGAGCTGGAGCCGCAAAGCGTGGCTGGCCATCGAGATCGTGGCCTTCTTCGCTTTCGTCCATCTTCTGCTCGGAAGAGGTTCCGGTTATGTGGGCAGCACCTCGGAGATGTGGCCGGCGCTGGTCTTCGTGGCGGTCGTGGCACTCCTCACCGCAGCTGTGTGGGTCTTCTTCATGCGTTACGACTCAAAGCATCCCGAGGTCGAGGACGCCGAAGAAGGAGAGAACATCGGCGTTTGAAGCCTCTCAGGCTTGCGCGTGATCCCGCCGTATACCGAAGACGAAGTAGGCGATCGGGCCGATGGTGTTCACCATGATCACCGGGATCCAGGCGATCTTCCATCCGTTCACTTGGCTTGCCGGCCGTCGGGCCAGATCCGTGAAGGCGGTGGCCGCCAGCGACAGCTGTACGGACGCCGCTGCAAGCACCAGTGTCTGCTGACGTTGAGTGAGGTCCCGCCATTTCTGCTTGGGCATCGAGGGCCCCCTTTCCGCCTCACGCGCACGGCTAAACCCGATGCGGCCTCGTGCTGGGCGCCAGGTTGCGCGTCCGCCCCCGCATCCTAGGTCCCTGCGGAGGCTAAGTGGTTCGGCTTCCTGAAGTCTGCGCCCCGGAAGCACGCCGAGGCAGGGGCTAAGGTCCTCTCCGCAGGGGCGAGGCCGTGGCAACCGTCACCGAGGGTGCGCCACCGCTGTCACGGCGGGCTGTGACCGTCGGCCCTTGGCCGAGAGCGAATCGCGCAACATGCTTGGCCTTGGGCAGACAGGGAGGGCTCGAGCAAGTGGCACGTATCGCACGCACCGCCGGTGCCGGGACATTCCCGATGCCGCCTCCCACTGAAAGGCGGCCCGGTGATCCGCGTCGTCGTCTCGACGTTGGTCAGGCGGCGCGCCTCAGCCCGGAAGAGACGCTGGAGGTCTGCGGGTCCTCGCCGGAGGGAATCACCGAGGACGAGGCCGGGCGCCGTCTGTCGGCGGAAGGCCCCAATGCGGTTCGCTCACACCGTGCCCGCGCGGGCGTGGTGCTCGCCCGCCAGTTGCGTTCCCCGCTTCTGCTCCTGCTGGCCGTGACCGCGCTGGTCTCCTACTTCGTTGGGGAGCGGCGGGATGCGCTGCTGATCGGAGCCATCCTCGCCATGTCGGTCGGCCTCGGCTTCGCGAACGAGTACAGGGCCGCGCGGGCGGCCGAGGCGCTGCGGGACAAGGTTCGCCACACATGCGTCGTCCGCCGCTCGGGAGCCCCGATGGTCGTCCCGGTTACCGAGCTTGTGGTGGGGGACCTGGTGGAACTCTTGCTGGGAACCGTTGTGCCCGCCGACCTCCGCCTGCTCGTTTGCGCGGCTCTTGAGTGCGACGAGTCGATCGTCACCGGCGAGTCGCTGCCGGCAGCCAAAACGGTGGCGCCCGTCCCGCCGGAGGCAGGGATGGGGGAGCTGGCAAGTGCCGCCCTGATGGGAACCGTGGTCACCTCGGGTTCGGGCACCGGCGTGGTCGTGGCCACGGGTGGTTCCACCGAGTTCGGCCGCATCGCCGTCGAGCTGGGCCGCGGGGAGCCCGAGACCGGCTTCCAGACCGGCCTCAGGCAGTTCTCCATGCTGCTCGTCGAAGTCGCCGCGGCTCTGACCGCGGCGATCTTCGCCATCAATCTGGTTCTGCACCGGCCCTTCATCGACGCACTGCTCTTCTCTCTGGCCATCTCGGTCGGCGTCTCGCCGCAATTGCTGCCCGCGGTTGTCTCGACCAGCCTCGCTGCCGGGGCCTCCCGGATGGCCAAGGAAAAGGTTCTGGTCAAGAGGCTGGTCTGCATAGAGGACTTGGGCGACATCCAGGTCCTCTTCACCGACAAGACGGGCACGCTAACGGAGGGGCGGCTGAGCTTCATGCGCTCGTTGGGTCCCGATGGCGCCTCTTCCGACCTGCCTTTTCAGCTTGGCCTGCTCTGCAACGACGCGCGGGAGGGCAGCGGAGGGCAGCCGGTGGGCAATCCACTCGACCTGGCGCTTTGGAGTTCGGCCGCCACTCTCGGGCTCACCGGAGCAGCGCGCGCCTATCGGCGCCTGGGGGGCGCTGCCCTTCGACCATGACAGGGCGATGGCATCCGTTGTCGTCCAGCGTCCCGGCGAGCCTCCCATTCTGATTGCCAAAGGGGCTCCCGAGGCGGTGCTCGCGAGATCAAAGCGGGTGTCGGCATCGCTGCGCCGCCGCCTGCACGCGGAGTTCGAGGCCGGCAACCGGGTGGTGGCGGTGGGCGCGCGCCCCTTCGTGGAGGGCCGTGATCCACTGCCTTCCGACGAGCGGGATCTGGAGTTGGCGGGCCTGCTTGTATTTCTCGATCCTCCCAAGGAGGGCGCCCGCGATGCCCTTGGGCGCCTTGCCGGCCTAGGCATCCAGGTGAAGCTGGTCACCGGGGATAACGACGCGGTGGCCCGGCGGGTCTGCGGTGAGCTCGGCCTGGCCGTGGCCGGCGTGGTAAGTGGCGCGGAGCTGGGCCGGGTGGCGGAGGAGGATTTGCCGCGCCTGATCGCCGGCACCACCATCTTTGCCCGCGTGAGCCCGGAGCAGAAGGCGAGGATCGTGCGGGCCCAGCGCCAGATCCACTCCGACGTCGCCTTTCTCGGAGACGGTGTCAACGACGCCCTCGCACTGCAGGCCGCCGATGTGGGTATATCGGTGGAGACAGCCGCCGATGTGGCCAAGGACGCGGCCGACGTGCTGCTGCTGGAGAAGGACCTCGACGTGCTGGCGGACGGAGTGGTGGGCGGCAGGCGGGTATTCGCCAACACCATGAAGTACGTCCTCATGGGCACCTCGTCCAACTTCGGCAACATGTTCTCGGCGGCGGGCGCCTCCGCCTTTCTCAGCTTCCTGCCCATGCTGCCGCCGCAGATCCTTCTCAACAACCTCCTCTACGACTCCAGCCAGCTCTCCATCCCCACGGACTCCGTCGATCGGGAGCAGCTGCTGCGCCCCTCGCATTGGGACGTCCACTTCATACGCCGCTTCATGCTCTTTTTCGGTCCGATCAGCTCGATCTTCGACTTCGCGACTTTCGGGGTGATGCTGTGGGTGTTCGGAGCGGGCCCCACGCTCTTCCGGACCGGTTGGTTCGTCGAGTCGCTGGCCACCCAGACCCTGGTCATCTTCGCCATCCGCACCAGGCGCATCCCCTTCTGGAGGAGCAGGCCCAGCGTCGCCCTGCTCGTTGCCGCCCTCTCCGCGGCCGGGGTCGGTGCCGTCCTGCCCGTCACGCCACTGGCGGCCGACCTTGGATTCGCCCCCCTGCCGGCAGGCTTCTTCCTGGCCCTAGGGGCCATGGTCGCCATCTATATCGGCCTCATCGAGCTTGGAAAGCGCTGGTTCTACCGCCATGCGCCGGCCATGGCCCGTCCTCCGGTCAAGGCACTCGTGCGCAAGGCGCCGACACGGGGAGCCAGGCGCAGGAGGCGGGTCAGCCGGCGCGCCGCCCGCTTCTCCGCCACGCGCCCACGCCATCGCTAGCGGACCCGCGCCGCCTTCGGCTCAACCGGACCGGCTCGGATGCCGATTAACAGCCAAGCGCCTTTGTGTGGCGAGCGAACCCTGGGCGCCGGGCGGGCCCCCGCTGGTGGGGGCCGGGCCTGGAGCACGCGGCGCGCCGGCCGGCCACAGGGATGGAGTACCTTGACCGAATTGGAGAGCGAGTACCGGCTGCTCGGCCTCGAGGATGGAGCCTCCTTCGCCGAAGTCCGCAACGCATTTCGGCGTCTGGCCAAGCGCTGGCACCCGGATGCGCCCAACGGGGACAGGGAACGTTTCGAGGCGATCTGCGCAGC
>JAJZNF010000221.1 GCA_021847985.1 Actinomycetes bacterium
GGTCAAGGGCGGCATACCCATGAGCATCCCTTCGACCACCGTCAACAAGGTCTGCCTGTCGGGCCTCAACACCATCTACTTGGCCAACTTGATGATCAGCTCGGGCGAGGCGGACATCGTGGTGGCCGGCGGCATGGAGTCGATGACCGGGGCTCCCTACCTCCTCCCAGGAGCCCGCGCCGGCCTGCGCATGGGTGACGCACAGGTGATCGACTCGATGATGTACGACGGACTCTTCTGCGCCTTCGACCAGTGCGCCATGGGCCTCGGGACCGACCGCTACCTGGCCGGCTTCCCCGCCGTCACCAGGGCGCGCCAGGATGCGATCTCCGCCAACTCCCATGAGCGGGCCGCCCGTGCCATCAAGGACGGCCGCATGGCCCGCGAGATCGCCGCCGTCTCGATACCTCAGCGCAAGGGTGACCCGGTCCTGGTCGACACCGACGAGGGCGTGCGTCCGGGCACCACGGTCGACACGCTCGCCAAGCTGCGCCCGGCCTTCAGCTCGGACGGTACCATCACCGCCGGCAACGCTTCGCAGATATCCGACGGCGCCAGCGCCATTGTGATGATGTCGGAGCGCGAGGCCGAGCGGCGTGGAGTCACCCCCATGGGTCAGTTCGTCTCTTACGGCCAGGTCGCCGGGCCGGACGCCTCGCTGCTTACCCAGCCGTCCAACGCCATCCGGGCCGCATTGGCCAAGACCTCGCTCTCGGTCGGCGACATATCCCTTTACGAGATCAACGAGGCTTTCGCCGCCGTTGCGGCCGCCTCCATGGACGACCTGGGCATCTCCGACGAGATCGTCAACGTGAACGGCGGCGCAATTGCGCTGGGTCACCCCATCGGCGCCTCGGGCTCCCGCCTGGCCCTCACCCTCCTGCACGAGCTCGCCCTTCGCGGCGAGACCTACGGCGCCGCTGCGCTCTGCGGCGGTGGCGGGCAGGGCGACGCCTTGATCGTGCGGCGCGTCGGCTGAGGATTCCAAGGGCCTGAATCAGGCCGCGTCTAGGATGAGTGTGTGAGTTCCGGCTCTTCGTACTCTTCCCTCTATCGCAGGTTCCGTCCCCAGCGCTTCTCCGAGGTGCTGGGGCAGGAGCACGTGACTCGGGCCCTGCGCAACGCGGTGGCCAACTCCAAGGTGGGCCATGCCTACCTCTTCTCGGGGCCCCGAGGCACCGGCAAGACCTCCACCGCCCGCATCTTGGCCAAGGCGCTCAACTGCGAACGCGCCGTCGACGGCGAGCCCTGCGGGGAATGCAGCTCCTGCGTGGCCATCGCCGAGGGCCGCTCGATGGACGTGATCGAACTCGACGCCGCCTCCAACTCCGGTGTCGACGCGGTGCGAAGCCTGATCGCCCAGGCGCCGGTGGGCACGATCGGGGAATGGAAGGTCTACATCCTGGACGAAGTCCACATGCTCTCCACGCCGGCCTCCAACGCGCCCCTGAAGACGCTGGAGGAACCGCCCCCGCACGTCGTGTTCGTTCTCGCCACCACCGATCCCCAGAAGGTGCTTCCCACCATCCTCTCCCGCACCCAGTCCTTCGAGTTCCGACTTCTGAACGAGAAGGTGCTCGACTCCCTCGTCGAGAAAGTCGCCTCATCGGCGGAGCTGGGGCTGGACGAGGAGGCGCTCTCCTGGGCAGTCAAGCGCGGCCGCGGATCGGCCCGCGACACGCTCTCCTACCTGGATCAGGTGGCGGCCCTGGGCGGAATCGACGACACCCCACGCGGGTTGGAGGAGATCTTCTCCGCAGTCGCAAAGGGGGACCCGGCAGCGGTCCTGCTTGGTGTGGAGCAGGCCGTGCGCAAGGGGCTGGAGCCGGCTCGTATCAACGCCGAGCTGGTGGGGATGGCTCGAGAGCACTTCCTCGCCTCGTTCGACCCCTCCACCGCCAAGCCCGGCATGAGCACCTCCCGGCTGGTGAAGATGGTGGAGAGCCTGGGAGGCGCAGCCGGCCAGATGCGCGACTCGCTCGATCCGCGTGCGACGCTCGAGGCGGCCCTCATCCGGCTGGCGCGTGATGCCGTGGGTGCACCCGCCGAGCTCGAGGAGCTGGTGCAGCGTACGGTCGCCGGCTACCTGAAGCGCATGGGCACCCAGCCCCAGGCTGCAGCGCCGTCCAACCGCCCCGTTCACGAACCCGAGCCGGAAGACGAACCCGCGGCGCGCCGTACCAAACCCCGCGTGGCCCCGGCGCCGCACGTGGCGGAGCTGAAAAAGTCGCTCGGCGACACCGAGTCCCCACCTGCGCCCACCCAGGGCCTCTCGAGGGTGCTCGCCGCCAAGGAGCGCAGCCAGGCTCAGGCCCAACCCCGCACGCAGGCGGCGCCGGCGGAGGCACGGGTCTCCCGTCCGCCGAGCACTCTCGACCGGGACCACCTGGTCTCGGCCTGGCCGGAAATCCTCGCCTCTCTAAGCGGCCTCCAACCCTTGGAGCGCAACGCGCTCAACCAGGGGCGTTTCGTGATGGCCGACTCTTCATCGGCAACCTTCCTGGTGTCCAACCCCATCCTCAGGGATCGCTGCGTCGCCTGCTCCCGCACGATCGAAGCCGCAATCTGCAAGCGTTTCGGCGTGGACTCCTTTGCGTTCAGGGTCGACGTGGACAACGAGCCGTCCGCCAAGCCCGCCGAGGAGGCACCCGCCGAGGAGATGCTGGACGAATTCGCCAATGGAGTCACAGCAGACAAACGGGCCATCGGGAATCTGGTGCGCCAGGTCTTCCCCGGCGCGGTCGAGCTGGGCGACACCAAGTAAGAGCCCGGGATAATCCCCTAGGTCCAAGGAGCCTTCAAAAGAGATGGCCTATACCAAGTCGATGCAAAACCTGATCGACGAGTTCTCCAAGCTGCCGGGCATCGGACCGAAGTCCGCCCAGCGCATCGCCTTCTATCTCCTTCGGGCCGATGCCGGGGAGTCGAGCCGGCTGGCCCAGGCCATAACCGTGGCCAAGGCCTCGGCCCGCTGGTGCAAGCAGTGCTTCAACCTTTCCGAGACCGAACTGTGCTCGATTTGCGCCGATCCCGACCGCGACCAAAGCGTGATCTGCGTGGTGGAGGAGCCCAAGGACGTCATAGCCGTTGAAAGAACTCGAGAGTTCAACGGCCTCTACCACGTGCTGCAAGGGTCGCTGAACCCGATAGAAGGCATAGGGCCCGACCAGATCAAGGTCAGGGAACTCCTGGGTCGCCTCTCCTCGCACGACGTCAAGGAAGTCATCATCTGCACCAATCCCAACATCGAGGGCGAAGCCACCTCGATGTACCTGGCCCGGCTGATCGGCCCGAGCGGCATCACCGTCTCCAGAATTGCCAGCGGCCTCCCGGTGGGAGGGGACTTGGAGTACGCCGACGAACTCACTCTGGGCCGAGCGCTGGAAGGACGCCGCGAAGTCGCTCAGTGACGATGGTGGTGGTGCGGAGCGATCTCGTGGGCGTGCTCGGTGCTTCCACCGCGGTCCAGCCATAGCTTCAGTCCCGCCGCGTTGGAGTGGACACCGATGAGAACCTCGAAGCGCTCCATCGCTTCGGCACCCACCCCTTCAAGGCTGACGGTGAACTCCGAAGTCAGCTCCTCGACGATGTCGCGCTCGTTGCGATACGCGCGCTCGGCGACCTCGGCCCAAGCAATAAGCGCATCCTCTGCCTCGTCCAGCAGCTCCGCCGGGGACCCGAACAGGCCGTAGTGGGCGAAGGCGAGGCCCTGGGGGCTGCGCTCGCGGAACTTCTCCAGCGAGGTCAGTGCTGCGTCCAGGTCGAAGTCGGCAGGCGGCGTGGCCGGGCGAAGCATGCGCACCTCCGGCAGCAGCACTCCCGCGGCGTCTCCCGTGAACACCAGGCCCGACTGGGGGTCGAAGTAGCCCAGGTGATGCTTGGCATGCCCAGGCGAGTTGATCACCTCGACACGCCTATTCGGGGAGAGCTCGACGAAGTCGCCGTCCCCGACCACCTTGATGCGCGCCACCTCGGTGGGTGCCATTCGCCCATAGAGGGTGTCTAGCAGTTCTCCATACACCATCGCCGCGGAGGAAATGAGCCTCTCCGGGTCGGCCAGATGCCTCGCGCCGCGCTCATGGACGTAGACGTCGGCGTTGGGGAAGGCGGCCGCAATGTCGCCCACCGCCCCGGCGTGGTCCAGGTGGATATGCGTGACCGCCACGGAGGCCAGATCGTTCGCGCCGATGCCGAGGCTCTCAATCTCCTCCAGCACCGCCTGTGTCGAGGACTGGCTGCCCACCTCAATCAGACACGGCGCATCACCCGTGAGCAGGTAACCCGCTGTGATATGGTCCCAACCGCCGAGCTTGGTGTCGATCTCGTAAACGCCGTCAGCTATTAATCGTGCCACGCCCTTCACGCTACCAGCCGGGCATGCACGCGGCAGGGTGCCGGCGGAGGCTCAGGCTCCCGCGCTGATGCCGGCGTCGGCACCTGCAGGGGTGGAGCCATTCTTGATGAAGGCCACCGCGTTCTTTTCGGCCATGTCCCGAACCCCGGAGAGCAGACTGGTGAGCTCCATGGGAAGCAGTATTTTGGTGGCAGGTGACGAGGCCATCTGCCTCAGCGCATCCAGGTACTGCAGCAGCAGGGTATTCGAGTCCAGTTCGCGCGCCGTGCCGGTGATCGCCTCCAGCGCCGAGGCGAGGCCCTGGGCACGCAGCAGGGCGGCCTGGCGATCCGCCTCCGCCCCAAGCACCGTGGCCTGCTTCTGGCCCTCGGCCGCGAGAACGGCCGCCTGCTTCTGGCCCTCGGCCACGGTTATGGCCGCCTGCTTCTGGCCCTCGGACTCCGTGACCACCGCGCGCCGGGTGCGCTCGGCGGACATCTGGCGGGTCATCGCCTCCTGCACTCCCGGAGGCGGGTTGATCTCGCGCACCTCCACGTTGGTGACCTTCACGCCCCAGCGTTCCGTCACCTCGTCCAGCTTCACGCGCAGGGCGCTGTTCATCTCCTCGCGCTTGGAAAGCACGTCGTCCAGGGACATATCTCCCACAACGCTTCGCAGCGACGTCGCGGCTATGTTCAATGCGGCGCCTGAGAAGTTGCGCACCGCGACCACCGACATCACCGGGTCAAAGACCTTGTAGAACATGATGAAGTCGATGGAGATCGACGCGTTGTCCTTGGTGATGGCGGTCTGGTGCGGAATCTCCAGGTAAAGCTCGCGTAGATCCACCCAGGTGACCCTGTCGATGATCGGATTGATCAGCACCAGCCCGGGTCCTTTGGCCCCGATGGCGCGGCCAAGGCGGAACAGCACCAGGCGCTGGTATTCACGGCTGATTCGCACCATGGTGGAGAATGCGGCCGCCACAGCCAGGACCACCACCACCACAGTCACGAGAACTGTAAGCATATAAAAGTCCTTTCAGTGGCTTTCCTGCCGGAGCGGATCCGGCGAGACCTTTAGATGGAGCCCATCAACCTCGACCACGACGACCTCGGTCCCGGCCTTGATAAAACCTCCGCCGGCCACCTCCGCGCTCCATGATTCGCCGGCTATCTGCACGCTGCCGGCCGGCGCCAGGTCGGTGAGGGCCACACCGGTTCTGGTCCAAAGCTGCTCACGCGCGGGGCGGGAGGAGATGGAGCGGGCAGCCGCCAACGAACGGAGCCCGAAGACCAGAAGCAGGGCGGTAGCCACCACCGCCCCGGCCGTGATGACTCCTGCAACCATGTCGAGCGAGCCCGTGGAGGCCGCTTTTATCAGCACCGCCGCCAGAAGTATCCCGGCCACCACCAAGGTTACGGTCGCCGAGACGATCGAGGCGTGTGGACCGCCGTGCAGGCCAACCAGGAAAGCCGCCAGCACCAAAAGAATGAGAAGCATTGCGCCAAGAGTAAGCATTGCGCACCTCGCGCTTTCCTCAAGGCCAAACCTACATCACCCGGGCGGCTATGCATAGCCACATAGCCGACGGCGCGCAATGTCCGCCCGGTTCCCTCAACAGGACCCACCACTAGAATCGAAGGTGGTCTTTTACCTTCTTCCTTAGCCAAGGAGCACCACACTGTCGAGAGCCCGCAAGTGGGCAATGTCACGCCTTCGCGCCGGTTCCGCCTCATTGCTCGCCCTGGCGATGGGCGCCGTGGCGGTCGCGGGTGCCGCCACTTCTGCCGCTGCCTCCTCCCGTCCCAAGCCGCACAAGGCAATCGGCGCACAAAGCGCCCTCCGCCCGGTAGGGCCCCTCTACCTGCAGTTCCAATGGCGACACGGGGTTGCTCTCGCCTCCTATCCGCAGCTCTGGTATTCGCCCCTCGACCTAACCCCCATGCCAGGTGATCCCAATCCGTCCGACGGCGTATGGCAGCCCATCGGCACTCCCGGCACCGGCGGCTACGCCGCATTCTCCACCTACGCCGTCCCCTACCCCGGGGCGCCGCAAGTGGCCGTGGCCTGGATCAACCAGGCGCAGGCGCGCACACAGATCTACGCGGGGACTTCACAGCCAGGGGGCAGTTGGCCATACGAAGGCGCTATTTCTTCCGCGAACCAGGCGTCGCTCGTCGCCGCCTTTGAGGGCGGCTTCATCTTCAACGTCTCGCACGGGGGGTGGTACGAGGCAGGACGCACCGGCCCTCCGCTGGTCACCGGCGCGGCATCGATAGTGGAGTACAACGACGGAACTGTCAACATCGGCGCCTGGGGATCCGAAGTCGGGATGACCCCCCAGGTTTACGCAGTCCGTCAAAACCTTGTCATGCTGGTGGACAACGGCCAGGTCCTGCCGGTAGCCCAGGACAATCCACTGGTGACATGGGGCTATTCGCTGGGAAACCTGCTTTACACCTGGAGGTCGGGCCTCGGCGTAACCGCCAACGGCAACCTGGTCTGGGTAGGCGGTCCGGGCCTGTCACCCCAGGTCTTGGGCGAGGCGCTGGTATGGGCCCGTGCGGTGCGGGGCATGCAGCTCGACATGAACCCGCTTTGGGTGAACTTCGCCGCGTACGACTACAGCACCACGTCCGGGTTGTCCAGCTCCAACCTGTTGTCGGGAATGGCCTACCCGCCCTCCCACTACCTGGCCGGATTCTGGCGGGACTTCCTGGCCGTCTTTTTGCGTTAGCCCGAAGTTCCCGGCTGGTTTAGCGGTGTGCACCCTGACCAGCCATGGCCTGCCTTGGACGGCCGATCGACTGACTACGCGTAACCGAGCTTGTGGGTGACCCTCAACAGTTCCGGGGCACGACGCTGGAGGGTCCTCGGTGTCGTGAAGAGGGTGAAGCTGAGGGGGCCGCCTCCGTCGGTGTGATCCGGCCGGCGGCAATGGTGGTCAGGTAGGAGAGCAGGGTCGCGTAGCTGTGTACCATAAGCCCTTTGGCGGTCTTTTTCCTTGGCGCCGGCGAGTCGGTTGGGCACCCGCGCGGCGTACCATCCCATACCGTCGACCCCGGCAATCTATCCCGCCACACATTGCGTGACTACATGATCCCGACCCGAGACTGTGTCGACCCGGCTCAGGGGGGACGAGAGCGGTCACGGGACATTGAATGGGTGGAACCTCGGATCAGGCCAGCTCGATCAGGTCCAGGTAATCGTCGGAGAAGTAGTCGATGGTGCCTTCCGGCAGCAGCAGCACCCGGCCCGCATCGAAGTGGTCGGAAGGGCGGCGCACTGAACCATGAAGAAGTAATCTCGGCAGCGGTACGCCGTGTTGCCTGAGCGGGGAGCTTCGGCGATCGAGACCGGGGAAGATGCGCAACCCCGGCAGTGTGTCACTGTCACCGGGTCCGCACACAATTGCTCTGTCGCTCCGGTATTGGCGAGATGCCTTCGGGCACGATGAAAACCCAGGGACGGGCAAGTAAGGAGGGCGATCCACATGAGCGCTTACTTCGTCGCCAACTACACCGTGACCAACGAGGACGGGTACGCCAGATACCTGGACGTGGTTGGCGAGTCACTCCGGGCGCACGGTGCGAAGGTGCTGGTGGCCGACTATGCCTCCGAGACCGCGGAGGGCTCCCCCGCGCCTGTCACCGTTGTGCTCAGGTTCGATTCGAGGGAGGCCGCCCGGGGATGGTACAACTCTTCTGACTATCAGGCAGTCGTTCATCACCGACTCGATAACACCAAAGGTTTCGCCGTCTTCTGCGACGAATACAACCCGAGCGAGACGTCATAGCGGGCGGAACTTGGGCGGTATGAAGTACGCCGGGCCCATGGGGCTAACGAGAGGTGCTCACCGTGCCGCAAAGGTAGCGATGTCCGCCGGCGGTGATTCACGGGGTTTCCGGCATTACCAGACCCTTCAGGGGAAGCGCAGCTTCAGGACACGCAGGGAGCGGGAAACCACCTGCTGGGGCCAAAACCTCCTTAGATCGGCTTGAAGGGGAGGTGGCACGAAGTGCAGTACAGGGCACCTTGCAGACTCCCGGCCATCCGGCAATAGTGGAGTTTCCGCAGCACCGATCCAAAAGCCGTCTAGCTGGCCCTGCGCAGAAGGATGGCGAGATTTTCAGCCACCATGGCCCGTTCCGGGTCAACTTCCAGCCGGAGCGAACCTCACCGCCGGTCCTGGCCGTTGAACCGCGCGCGGTTTCGCGCCCTGCAACAACGTCCGAGCTGTGCGCTCACGTCTTGCCTGCAGCGTTGAATGCAACTTGGCGGCGCCTTGCGTGAATACCGATGCGGACGATATCCTGAGAGCACCGGTGCGCACGGCGCGCCGGTGCCGCGGGTAAGTCCGCGGGCACGACTGATGCGGGAGCTCGGACGCACCGGGCTGAGAGGGCGCCTTGCGGGCGCCGACCGACGAACCTGATACGGGTAATGCCGACGGAGGGAGTAATCGCCATGGACAGGCGCACTGCGTCCATACAAGACCAGGCCAAGCGGCGCAAGATCTACGTGAGCGACAACGAGCGTCCCGAGATCCGCGTCCCTTTTACGGAAGTGGTCATCGGAGATTCGCATTCGAGATCCGGACCCGTACCGAATCCGCCGCTTCGCCTGTACGACACTTCTGGCCCGGGCAGCAAACCTCGAAATGGCCTGCCAGCGTTGCGCCGCCAATGGATTCTCCGACGCGGCGATGTCGAGGAGTACGAGGGCCGGCCGGTGATGGAGCGCGACAATGGCCGCGCTGCACCGGCGCGGGGTGGAGACGCCGCCCGAGCCACGACGGATCGCCCTGCGCAGGCGTGCTCACCTTTGCGTGCCCTTCGCTCACCTTCCGGGAAAGCGGTGGTCACCCAGAGGCATTACGCCAGATTGGGGGTGATCACCGAGGAGATGCGCTTTGCGGCACTGCGCGAAGGCGTCGACCCGCAGGTGGTGCTCGAGGAGCTTGCAGCCGGGCGGGCGATCCTGCCGGCCAACGTCAACCACCCCGAGTCCGAGCCAATGATCATCGGCAAGCGTTTCCTGGTCAAGGTGAACGCCAACATTGGCAACTCGTCGGTCACTTCTTCGATCGCCGACGAGGTCGACAAGCTCGTCTGGGCCACCCGATGGGGAGCCGACACGGTGATGGACCTGTCCACCGGGCGCGCGATCCACACCACTAGAGAGTGGATCATCAGAAATTCACCTGTCCCAATCGGAACCGTTCCCCTCTACCAGGCGCTCGAGAAAGTCGATGGGCGGCCGGAGGAACTCTCTTGGGAGCTTTATCGAGACACTTTGATCGAGCAGGCCGAGCAAGGAGTGGACTACATCACGGTGCACGCCGGAGTCCTGCTACGTTACGTCCCTCTCACGGCTGAGCGGTTGACGGGAATCGTTAGCCGCGGCGGCTCCATCATGGCCGCCTGGTGCCTTGCCCACCACCGGGAGAACTTCCTGTATACCAACTTCGACGAGCTCTGTGAGATCTCCGCCGCCTACGACATGTCGCTCTCGCTCGGTGACGGGTTGCGCCCCGGCTCGGTGGCCGACGCCAACGACGGAGCGCAGTTTTCTGAGTTGAGGACCCTTGGGGAGCTCACCGAAAGGGCCTGGGATCACGACGTACAGGTGATGATCGAGGGGCCCGGCCACGTCCCACTCCACAAGATCCCCGAGAACGTGGCTCTCCAGCAGGAGCTATGCCATGAGGCGCCCTTCTATACGCTTGGCCCGCTCACCATCGACGTTGCGCCGGGATACGACCATCTAACCTCGGCCATCGGTGCGGCCGTCATAGCAATGCACGGCACGGCGATGCTCTGCTACGTCACCCCCAAGGAGCACCTCGGGTTACCAGGGCGAGACGACGTCAAGCAAGGCATGGTGGCTTACAAGATCGCCGCGCACGCGGCGGACCTGGCCAAGGGGCACCCTGGTGCTCAGGCATGGGACGATGCTCTCTCCAAGGCGCGCTTCGAGTTCCGCTGGGAGGACCAGTTCAATCTGGCCATGGACCCCGAAACCGCCAGAGCCTTCCATGACGAGACACTGCCCGCCACCCCAGCCAAGACCGCGCACTTCTGCTCGATGTGTGGCCCGAAGTTCTGTGCCATGCGGATCAGTCAAGACGTGAGGGAGTACGCCTCATCCCGCAAGATACCGGTGGCATCTGCCATGTCACAGGGGATGAAGGAGAAATCCGAGGAATTCCGTGAGCACGGTTCGACCCTCTACGTTGAGCCGGGCGCTTGACGCAACCTCCCCGGCGCAGCACTCGGACCAACGATCTTGGTCTGGACCGCTTACTTCACCGCTGCCGGCCAGGTGGCGCTCAGCGCTTTGGTCCGCTCGAGGAGCCCTCCCGCTTGACCTCGACACCGGTCGAGGCGCGCTCGGCGGCCTCCAGGATGCGCTTAACGGTCTTGTGCGTGGTCCCACAGATCGCGGCTGCTGTTGCCAGCCAGACAGAATGATGACGGCGTAGACACTGTCCATGATGACCTACCGTGATCATGTTGTCGGCTCGCTCCCGCACGAAGAGATGCACCAACCGGCCGGAGGGGCACCGCGTTACTGAACAGGCGAGGAGTGGGGACTTCTCGGTGGCCACGGACAAGCGGTTTGCACCCTGCGGCCGATCGACTGACTGCGCGTAACCGAGCTTGTGGGTGACCCTCAACAGTCCCGGGGCACGACGCTGGGGGCGTCTCGGTTTCGTGACGAGGGTGAAGCCTTCGAGTCCCGCCTCCGTCGGTGTGATCCGGCCGGCGCAATGGTGGCCAGGTCGGAGAGCAGGGTCGCGTAGCTGTGTACCGTAAGCCCTTCGGCGGTCTTTTTCCTTGGCGCCGGCGAGTTGCGGTTGGGCACCCGCACGTACCATCCCATACCGTCGACCCCGGCCAGCTATCCCGCCAAACATTGCATGATTGGCTGATCCCGAACCGAGCTGTATCGACCCGGCTCAGGGGGATGAGAGCGGTCACGGGACAATGAATGGGTGAAACCTCGGATCAGGCCAGCTCGATCAGGTCCAGGTAATCGTCGGAGAAGTAGTCGATGGTGCCTTCCGGCAGCAGCAGCACCCGGCCCGGCTTGAGCATCCTGGCGAACTCCGGATCGTGGGTTACGCAGATCATGGTGCCGCCCCATCCGGCCAAGGCGGTGGAGATCGCAGCACGCGACTCCGGATCGAGATTGTTGGTGGGCTCGTCGAGCAGAAGCACGTTGCGCCGCCCCGCCACCAGGACCGCCAGCGCCAGTTTGGTCTTTTCACCGCCCGAGAGCGTGCCGGCCGGCTGATGCACCACGTCGCCCACCAGGCCGAAGGCCGCCAGCGTCGCCATCGCCTCGGTTAGCGTCGGACCCTGGGCGATGACCTGATCAAGGCAGGTGGCGTCGAAATCCAGCTCCTCATGCTCCTGGGCGAAATAGCCGATGCTTGCCCGCTCGGCAACCGAGACCATCCCGAGGTCGAGCTCGCTGCGTCCGGCGAGCACCTGCAAAAGGGTCGTCTTTCCGGCGCCGTTCAAACCGGCCACCAGGAAACGTTCGCCCCGCTCGATGACAAAGGTCAGGTCCTCGAAGACGGTGTTGCTACCGTACGCCTTGCACAGCCCTTCGACCTCCAGCGCTATGAGGTCGCAAGGGAGCGGCTCCGGGATCTTGGCCGTCACCCGCTGAGTCCGGGCCGGCCCACGCGTGTCGTCGATGGTCTCACGGATGCGCGCCGCACGCGAGTCGAGCGTCTTGGCCACGCGCGCACGCGTCGCGGTCTGATGGCGCATCGAATCCGCCAGCCGCGTCAGCCGCCCCAGCTCCTCCTGGGCGCGCCTGGCGGTCTCGGCCTGCTGCCTCCGCCTCTCGGCGATGGCGCGCCGATAGGCGCTGTAGTTGCCCTTGAACTCAACCAGGGCACCGTCGCCCTGGCCGCGCTCCAGATGAAAGATGCGGTTGATCGACTCGTCCAGCAGCTCGAGGTCGTGACTCACCACCACCAGCACGCCCGGGTAGCTCTTCAGATAGCCGAGCAGCCAGGTCTTGGCGTCGAGGTCCAGGTGGTTGGTTGGTTCGTCGAGCAGGAGCACCTCGGAGCCGGCGAAAAGGATGCGCGCGAGCTCCACCCTCCGCCGCTCTCCACCGGAGAGGTCACCCATGGTCAAGTTGAAGCGGCTTTCCCTGAGGCCGAGGCCGGCCAGAAGGGCTTTGGCCTCCGACTCGGCTCGATAGCCGTCGAGGCGCTCGAACTCCTCCACCAAGCGGACGTACTTGGTGATGTTGGACTCTCGGTGGTCGGACTCGAGCCGCGCCCGGGCCTTTTCAATTCGGACGCTCAGCTCACCCAGCCCGCGACCGGAAAGCACTCGGGAGACCGGGCCCTGATGGATCGCCGACGCGTCGTTGATGGTGTCCTGGCCAAGGTAGCCGAGACCCCCTTTGATCGACACCTTGCCCTTGGCGGGGGTGGCGGCGCCTGCCAGCACCTTCAGCAGGCTGGTCTTGCCGGCGCCGTTCCTTCCCACCAGGCCGACCTTGGCTCCGGCGGATATGGAGAAGGTAAGGCCGTCCACGATGAGACGCCCGCCAACCTCCACAGTGAGATCCGAAACCGTGATCAAGGCAGCTCCAAGCCGAAGGGACGCGCGACCGCGGGAGAATAGCCCGCGTGCCGCCGGAGAATTCCGGCTATCCAGGCTAACCGCTCACGGCTGCTGCTTGGCTTGGCACCTTCGACGGCACAGGGTGAGGCCGCCGTCCGGGGGGCGGAAAGGCCCCCCGGGCTGCGCAATCGTCAGGCCTTGACCGGGCGCTTGATGAAGCGGCCGACGGGCTGGCCGAGCATCTTGCCATTCGAGAAGACGTGGTTGCCACGGACAAAGGTGTCGGTGACCCTTGCGGTCAGCTCGAATCCTTCGAAGGGCGTGTACTCCTGGCTGGAGAGTGACTCCTCAGCGCGCACGACCCACGAGACGTTGGGGTCGACCAGCGCGATGTCGGCATCGAGGCCCTCGGCGATGTCGCCCTTGGTGTGCAGGCCGTAACGCTTGGCCGGATTTGCGCAGATCAGC
Organism: Actinomycetes bacterium; assembly: GCA_021847985.1. GTDB lineage: Bacteria > Actinomycetota > Acidimicrobiia > Acidimicrobiales > Acidimicrobiaceae > Acidithrix. The sequence continues at coordinate 13,402 of JAJZNF010000221.1, forward strand.
TCGGCTATGCGCGAGAGCGGCAGACCGCGGCGCCGGCCCTCGCTCACCATCCCGGGAAGCAGGTACTCGGTGCCACCGAAGCCGGACTTGGCGACCCACACGTCGTCGCGCGGCTCGCCGAACTTCACTTCGTCACGGCAGCAGGCGTGATCGCTCACCACCCAGTCGACGTTGCCCGCCATCAGGTGCTCCCACAGGGCCTCCACGTCCTCGCGCGGGCGTAGCGGCGGGTTCACTTTGCCTCCGATGCCGCTTGCGGTGTGGATGTCGGCAAGAAGATGGCCGATGGTCACCTCGCGCCGGAAGTCGATGTGCGGGAAGGTCTTGGCCATCAGCATCGCCGCCTCCATGGCCTTCGCGGAGGAGAGGTGGAGCAGGTTGATGTTGGGCAGGCCGGTCTCATGCGCCAGGTAGGAGGCGATGGTCACCGCGAGGCCCTCGGAATGCGGCGGACGCGATGCATGGTAGGCCTCAAGCCCCTTGAGCTTCCCCTCCTCCTCGACGATCTTGGTGTACGCGGCCATGATCTCCGCCGTCTCACAGTGCAGCGAAAGGGAGATGTTGTCGGCGAATTCGGCGAAACGTGGGTCTTCACGCGCGGCCTCGATGGCGCGCATGATGAATTCGAAGTGGGCGTAATCGTAGCTCTCGCCCTCCGGCAGCATGAGGAACTGCCCCTGGGCCTGGGAGCGGCCGTGCAGGCCATGGCTGCCGTAGAACATGAAGATCTTGAAGGACGGGATGCCGAAGTCGCTGATCAGAGAGGGAATCTCCTCGAGGTGCTTCTTCAGGATCGGGGCGACGTGGAAGCCGTAGTCGACCCACGCTCGGCCCTCTGCCGCGGCGAGGGCGTCCGGCAGGACCTCGGCATAGGGGCCGGTGCGGTTCATGTAATAGTGGCCGGTGCGCAAATAGGTGATGCCGGTGGTGACACCGCCCTGAGCCGAGGCCGCGGATTCGCTGACCGTGTCATCCGCCAGCGGGTTGTAAATGCCCCAATGCTGATGGGAGTCGACCACGCCCGGAAAGGCCAACTTGCCGGTGGCATCGATCACGGTGCTTGCTTCCGAGGCGTCGATCCCCGGCGCTATACGCACGAACTTTCCGTCGGTCACGGCGATGTCGGCCACCTCCTCGGGTCGGCCGGGCCGCACCACGGTGGCATTCTTCAACAACAGGTCGTACATTATTTCTCCTTCCAGATTCCAGTTGTGATTTGTCGGGCCGCGTCTCGGCGGCGGGAGTCCCTACTCGCGCCCCAGACCCTTGAGCAGCTCGAAGATCGGCTCCAGCGAATCGAGCTCCTCGAGCGCCGCAATACGCGCCTCCACCTGGGCGGACGCATCGGCCTCGAGAAGGCCGGCGACGTTGTCGCGGAACTTTGCCGCCAACTCCGAATATGCGAGCGGCCTCTCCGTGCCGCCGCGGTTTGCCAGCACCGCCTCTTCCACGACCGTGCCGTCGTG
>JAJZNF010000050.1 GCA_021847985.1 Actinomycetes bacterium
GCGGCCTTCACCGACTCCTGGAGGGAGACCCTCTACAAGAGCGGCCTCCTGGCGCTCACTTGGCCCGTCGAGTACGGAGGGGGAGGGCGGCCCTGGGTCGACCAAATCGTCCTGGCCGAGGAGTTCGCCCGCGCCGGCGTCCCCACCGGGGGCCCCAACGACGCCTTTGGAATCCAGATGGTCGGGAACACGCTTCTCCACTGGGGGACCGAGGAGCAGAAGCGGCACTTCCTGCCGCGCATCATCTCCGGGGAGGACAAGTGGTGCCAGGGCTACTCCGAACCCAACGCCGGCTCCGACCTTGCCAACCTCGGCACCCGGGCGGTGCTGGACGGCGATGAGTGGGTGATCAACGGCCAGAAGATTTGGACCTCGGCCGGGCATCTGGCCAACTGGATCTTCGTGCTCAGCCGCACCGATCCGGAGGCCCCGAAGCACAAGGGGATCACCTTCCTCCTGGTGCCGATGGAGCAGCCCGGTGTGGAGGTGCGCCCGATCCGCATGATATCGGGCGACTCCGAGTTCAACGAGGTCTTCTTCACCGACGCCCGAACCGCGGCCTCCAACGTCGTCGGCGCGGTCGGGGCCGGCTGGTCGGTGGCAATGACCCTTCTCGGCTATGAGCGCGGCGAGGCGGCCGCGACGTTGGCCATCCGCTTCAAGGACGAGCTCGAGCGCCTGATGGCCCTGGCTGCCGAGACTGGCGCGAACAAGGACCCGGTGATCCGCGACCGCCTGGCCTGGTGCTATTCGCGGGTGGAGGTAATGCGGTACCTGGGGTTGAGGGCGATGACCTCGCTCTTGTCGGGTCAGGAGCCCGGACCCGAGTCCTCCATCGCCAAGCTGTATTGGAGCGAATACCACCGCGTGGTCACCGAGTTGGCGGTGGACATTCTCGGGCCGCGCGCCCTGAGCCCGACCGGCAGGCGGCCCTCGTCGGCCTTCCGCACCGACGACTCCGGCGCGCCCAACTCCTCGAACTCCTGGGACATGGTCTTCCTCAACGCCCGTGCGGGAACAATTTACGCGGGCACCTCCCAGGTGCAGAGGAACATCCTCGGCGAGATGGTGCTCGGCCTACCCAAGGAGCCGCGTGCCGACGCCGGCCCCTGGTCCAAGACCCCCCAGAGTGTAAAGGACGCCTAGGTTCTGATGCCGGGCCGGCCCGCGGCCCGGCTCCAAGGAGGCAGTGTTGCGGTCGTTGACGCACAAGGGGAGGCGCATGGCGCGCATGACGGCCTGGGCGCTGGTGGCGGGAGCCAACGTCGTGGTCCGCCCCTCCATGTGGGGCATTGCGGTCGCTCAGCTCTTCGCCTTCGCGCGCCGCGACTGGTACGCGCGACCGCCGTATCTTCCGGTTCCCGACATGCGCTATCTGCGCTTCCGCATGGAGACCCTGTACGGCACCGGGGATGCCATGCCGCCTACGCGCGATCTGCTCGAATACCTGAGGTGGTGTCGCACGCAGAGGCAGCTCTGGCTATAGGATTTAAGGCAAAGCGCGATGGAGCCCGCCTTGGAATTCCAAGCTCTACATCGATGTGTAGCCGGTCGCCAAGCTCGTGACAATACGCGCCCTTCCTCTGCCTGCCGCCTGGACGAGCTGAGTAGGTGAGATGACGAGGGCTCTCGTGCTGAACGCAAGCTACGAAGCCCTCTCCGTCGTCTCCACGCGCCGCGCCATCTCGCTCGTACTCTGCGATAAAGCCGAGCTCCTTCATGACACCGGCGCTTTCTTCCACTCCGAGCGCCAGGCCTTCCCCGAGCCTTCGGTGGTGCGGCTCCTCTACTTCGTGAAGGTGCCTTTTCCCAAGCGTGTGGCGCTCACCAAGCGCGCGGTCTTCGCGCGCGACAACTATCGCTGCCAGTACTGTGGCGCTCCCGCCGAGAACATCGACCACGTCGTGCCTCGCTCCCGCGGTGGGGGCCACAGCTGGGACAACGTCGTCGCGTCGTGCAAGCCGTGCAACGCGCGCAAGGAGGATCGGCTGCTGCACGAGACCAACTTCGTGCTGAAGCGGCCCCCCAGCCAACCGAGGGCCAAGGCGTGGATCTGGCTGCTGGGAAACCCGCGGGAGGATTGGCTCCCGTACATCGGAGAGTCCTCCCTTTCGGCCTGAGGCGTCCCCGGCGGCCCGGTGATCGGCGGGTGCCGACGCTGGTATAGTCCTCAAAGGACCGCCACCGCGCGCAGGCCGGGATGGCGGGGCGCCCCACCGGTGCCGACCGGCGCCGCAGTCCACCGGAATCAAGTTCTCGGCCGGGATCGATCCATGCAAAACTCCAGACAAGACTCGGCCGGCGCGGTTGCCGGCTTCGGCTCTGCGGCGTGGCGCGTGGATACCGGGCTCGACGTGGGGGCGCGCTCGAAGTGAGCTTCTCGATCGAGGCCATCGAGGCGAGCGCCGCGGAGATCCACGCGCGTCATCGGCAGGCTCCCACCCGCAGGCAGGTTTGGATCTGCACCCCGAGCAGTAATGCGCTCATACTTGGCTCCGCGCAGCGACTGGCGGAGAATCACGAGAGCTTCGCGGCCCGCCACGGGTTCGAGCTGGCGCGCCGGTCTTCCGGGGGCACGGGGGTGGTAGTGGTGCGGGGTGGCGCCGTGTGGGTCGATATCGGCCTGCCCCCCGGGGATCCGCTGCTGGTGGATGACGTCTCCCGGTCTTTTTCGCCCATCTCGCTCGCCTGGAGCGAGGCGCTCGCGCTTTTCGGCCTGCGTGGCGCACAGCCCTATTCGGGCCCGATGCACAAGGGTGGACGGCTTTCCGAGGTCTGCTTTGCCGGCCGTGCCTCGGGTGAGCTCCTTGTCGGGGAGCGAAAGCTGGTCGGTATGTCTCAGCGTCGCAGTGGCCATGGGGCGTGGTTTCACACTATGGTCTACCTGCGCTTTCCGGCGGCCCTGACCGCCGAGGCCCTGCTGCCGGGATTGCCGGGCGGCGCCGATTTGCTGGCGCTGTCGGTCACCGATCTATATGCGGCGGGTGCGCGGGTGGGGATTGAGACCGCCCGGGAGCTGGCCGAGGCGATCGCGGCCCAACTCTCCGCTCTCTAGCCTTCCGGCTCGGTCCGCACCGGGCGAGGCTGTCCTGGCCGGCAGGCCACCCTCCGTGAGAACACCCATGACAAGAGGTGAAAAAACACGTCCCATTTGGACTTTCACCCATTGATGGGTGGGGGGTAATGGTGTAGAGTGGACCAAAAGGGATCAAAGTGGGTCCACTGAGCGGAGGATCGGGGGTGAAAGTGACCGACACGCCGTCAACGCGGTTCATCGGCACTCATGAGCACACCCTCGACACCAAGGGAAGGCTCACTCTTCCGGCCCGCTTCCGCAGTCTTCTGGGCAACGGCTGCGTCGTGGCGCGCTCCCAGTACTCCGACGCCTGCCTCGCCATCTGGAAGCACGAGGACTTCGATCGCTTCTCGGCCCAGCTTCTCTCCCAGGACCTGGGTGACGAGGCCGTGAGACGGCGGGTGCGTATCTGGTCCAGCGAGGCCTTCGAGGCCGAGATCGATGCCAACGGCCGGGTGGCCGTCCCCCAGCGCCTGCGCGCCTTTGCGTCCCTTTCCAAGGAAGTGCTAGTGATCGGCGCCCTCGAGACCATCGAGCTTTGGTCGCCGGAGAACTGGCGGACCTATCGGGGGAGCGAGGATGCCTGAGGCGGACCTCAAGGGCTTCGATTCCGCCTACCACGCCCCGGTCATGTGGCGCGAGGTATGCGAGGTCTTCTCCTCCAGCTCGGGAGTGGTCCTGGATGGGACCCTCGGAGGTGGAGGTCATACCGCCGCGCTGCTGGCCGGCAACGAGAATCTGGCCGTCCTGGGCGTCGACCGTGATCCCGTGGCGATCGAGTTCGCGAGCGCGAGGCTGGCGGGTTTCGGTGCGCGGGCCGAAGTGCGAAGGGCCAGCTTCCGCGACCTCGACGAGGTGTTCGCGGACGCGGGTGTCCGGGCCTGGATGGCGCATCGACCCGTGGTGGGTGGACTATTCGACCTCGGGGTCAGCTCGCGACAGCTCGACGACCCCTCGCGGGGATTCTCCTTTCGCGAGGCGGGGCCGCTCGACATGCGGATGGACACGGCATCGGGAACGAGCCTGGCCGACTACCTGCGTCATGTGAGCGAAGATGCGCTGGCCGGCGCAATAGCCGAGAACGGCGAGCCGCGGCATGCGCGCACTCTTGCCAGGCGGATCAAGCAGGCCATGGCCTCCGGCCGCCTCCACACGACTGCCGACCTTCGTGACGTAGTCGCCGAGGTGGTTGGCCGTGTATACGCCCAGCGACGGATCGACCCGGCGACCAAGGTCTTCCAGGCCCTCCGGATCGAGGTGAACGAGGAGATGGAGGCCCTCGAGGAGCTGCTCGAGAAGATCCCCGCCGTCTTCGCGCCCCCGGCCCGGGTGTGTGTCATCTCCTATCACTCCGGCGAGGATCTGCGCGTAAAGCGGGCTTTTGCGGAGCTGACCGATGGCGGTTGCCGCTGTCCCAAGGATCTGCCCTGCGTCTGCGGGGCGCAAGTGATGGCGCGCCGTCTTGGCGGGATGCGCCGGCCCCAGGAGGACGAGGTTCGGGCGAATCCGCGCGCACGCTCGGCCAAGCTGCGGGCCATCGAAATGATCGAACCGATTGCGGTTGCGGAATTGAGAGGGTTGTGATGGCCGAGATCAGGCAGCTTCCCAGGGCGCATCGCCGCGGAGTCGGCTCGTTTGCCGACTGGGTGGCCGAGCGTGAGGCCGAGCAGGAGGCGCTCGATCGCTTGCTCACGGCCGACATGCTCGCCGAGCACAGGGAGCGCGCTCGTGGCGCCGCGTCCGTGGCGGCTCCTGCCCGGAAGGATCCGCCCAGCCGGGGGCGAAAGCAGGGCCAGCATGGAACTCAGCACGCCAAGGCGCACACGGCCCGTCCCGCCAGGCCGGCGGCGCCGCGCCAGGAGAGCGGAGCGGCAAAGCCCGCCGACGCCCGCCGGCTGGGCCCGGCCGCCCAGCATCGCATCCAGCGGCTGCGCCCGGTGCCGACCGGCGCCGAGCTGCGGCGGGCGCGGCGCGTCAATCTCGCCGAACGCCTCATCGTGCTTCTCTCGGTCGCCCTGGTTACCGTAGGGGCGCTGGTGTCCGTCGTGGTTCGTGCCGAGATCGCCAAGATGCAGCTGAATGCGGACGCCATCCAGCCGACGCTTTCCACGCTGGGCAAGGAGAACGCGCTTCTCAGCGCCACCTATCAGCAGCTGAGCGCCCCGGCCAGAATTGCCGCCATCGCTCAGAGCCAGTTGCACATGGTCTTCGCTCCGGGTGCGGGAATCACCGCATCGGCCCAGCCGGGCTCCACCTACTCGGCCCAGGGGCAGATCTACAGCTACTATTACTCGCCCTCCGGGATCACGCCGACGCCTCCCACGACGGTGACGACGGTGCCGCCCAAGCCGACCTCGACGACTGTGGCCGGTGCGGCGGCGCAGGCCTCTACCGCCGCGACCGCCGTGCGCGGCGCCACCACCCCCTCGAGCCCGGCGGCCTCCGCCCCCGCCACCGCCTCGCCCCCGGTCACAACTCCTTCCGTCTCGCCCCCGACCACCTCGGGCCTGACCCTGGTCACGCCCACCGGAACGGCAGGGGGACAGGGCTAGATGGTGGTTTCAGCGCCTCCCAGAGGTCCCCGCCCCGCGGCCCCCGCCGCGGCCAAGCGTCCCAGGCGGACCCGCGCACACGGTCTATCCTGGGTGCCTGTTTCAAGACGCCGGATTGCCTTCCTGCGGGTCGCAGGGGCCTTGATGGCGCTGGTGCTAACGGTGCGGCTGATACAGGTGACACTCCTGCCCGGCGCCAACTACCGCAACCTCGCCGCCCAGGAGGGCTACTCGGTCGTCAGCGTGACTCCGCAACGTGGGTCGATCTTCGACGCCGGCGGCAAGGTGCTGGCCGCCTCCGAGCCGCGTTCGACCGTGGTGGTCGATCCGGTCATGATCGAGAACCCGATCGACGAGGCCGCCAAGCTGAGCGCGATACTGGGGATTCCCAAGGGCGTTATCCGTTCGGAGATGCTCGCCCAGGGGCAATACGTCTATGTCGACCACCAGATAAGCAATGCGCTGGCCCAGCGGGTGAGCGCGGCGCTCGGGCAGCTCCCCGGGGTCTATCTGGTCAACGAGCCTGCCACGGTTCGACCCAACGGCGCCATGGCCGCGGCGGTGATAGGCAACGTCTCGGTGTGGGGGCAGGGCCAGGGGGGAATCGAGCAGCAGCTCAACTCGGCCATGTCGGGCAAGGCGGGCGAGGAGCTCCTTTCATCCGACCCCTCGGGCTCGACCTTGCCGGGAGGCACCCGGATTCTCAGTGCTCCGGTGCAGGGGTCGAACGTGACCCTCACCCTGGATTCCGCGCTACAGCTCAGGACCGAGGAGGCCCTGAGCAACGAGATGGTGGCGAGCCAGGCAAGGGCAGGGGTGGCCATCATCACCAACTACAAGACAGGCGCGGTGCTGGCCATGGCCAACCTGGTGGCCGGCGCGCCCCCCAACTCCAACCTGCTGAGCGGCGCCGTCCCCACCGACCAGCCCCAGCCGCGCTTCAGCTACACCCAGCAGGCGCCGATCAACATGGCGGTCGATTACGTCTACGAGCCGGGTTCGGTGGCCAAGATCGCCACGTTCGCCGCGGCTTTGCGCAAAGGGGTCATCACCCCCGGCTCCGAGCTGGTGGTGCCCGACCACATCTACCTGGACGGCACCCTCTTCCATGACGCCGAGACGCACGCCCCCGAGGTGCTCGACCCCCAGCAGATTCTCGAGCAGTCCTCCAATGTGGGGACGATCATGATCGCCTCCAAACTCTCCCCCCAGACCATCGATGCGTCGTTCCGCAACTTCGGCTGGGGCGTCCCAACCGGTCTCAACCTTCCTGGAGAGTCGCCGGGATTCCTCGATCCGCCCGCGCACTGGTCCGGGACCGCTCCCGGTTCGGTGCCCATCGGCCAGGACGAGGCGGTCACGCCCATGCAGGTGCTCGATTCCTTCAACGCCATCGCCAACGGCGGGGTGATGGCAACCCCGCGGCTGGTGGCCAAGGTGGGCGGAAAGCCGACGGCCCTCTCCACGCGTAGGGTGCTCCCCGCCTCGGTTGCATCGGTGATGACCCAGCTCCTCTCCAAGGTGACCAACGCCAACGGCACGGCTCCTGCGGCGGCGGTACCCGGATTCACCATCTCCGGCAAGACGGGGACGGCGTCGGTGCCCTACGGCGGCGGGCGCCCGGGCTACGTTCCCGGTGGCTACATGGCCACCTTCGTGGGATTCTCGACCAACGCCTCGGTGCCTCTCTCCGCCGTCGTCGTGCTCACCGAGCCCAGGCAGCTCTACGGCGGTCTCACCTCGGCCAAGGTCTTCTCCCAGATCATGTCCTACGCCCTCTATCACACGGGGGCCCACGTGGTTGCGACGGCGCCCGCTGCCGGCACCGTGGCCCTCACCTCGCCGGTGAAGGTTTCCACCCCCGCTCCCTTTGCCGGTTGCCGGATCTTCCCGCACCGCTTCGGGGCTAGTGTGTTGGGGACGAACTGCCCTGCCGGGGCGAAGCTGGACAGCTCCTCGCTCCTGGGGATCGGGTGATGGTTCATACGGTGGCGGACGCCGCCGGGGTGCTGGATGGCGGGGGTTTTAAGGAGGCCGAGATTCTCCTCAGCGAGCTGCTGAGAAAAGCAGGCGTTGATGCCCGCGAGCCCCTTGCGGCCGACCCCGAGGTGACCTCCATATCCTTCGACTCTCGCAAGGTGAGGCCCGGCAGCCTATTCGTGGCGCTTACCGGCCGGCACTTCGACGGAGCCGCATTTGCGGGCGACGCCCTGTCCAGGGGGGCGGTGGCCGTGCTCGGCGATCCCGCGAGTCTGCGCGAGCGCATTCCCCGGGACTTTGCCGTGGGCGCCGATGCCCCCGATCGGGCATTGCTGGCCGACCTCGCCCTGGCCCTTTACGGTGATGTCTCGGCGGAGCTGTCCCTGGTCGGGGTGACCGGCACCAACGGGAAGACCACCGTCACCCATCTGATAAGCCACATCGCCTCCCGGAGTGGCCACCGGGCATCGGTCATAGGGACGCTGAACGGGGAGAGAACCACCCCCGAGGCCGCCGAGCTCTTCGAGAGGCTTGCGGCACGTCGGGACGCGGGGGAGAAGGTGGTCGCACTCGAGGTCTCCTCTATAGCGCTCGACCAGGAGCGGACCCGCAATCTCCGCTTCGCGGTGGCCGTCTTCACCAACCTCAGCCCGGACCACCTCGACTACCACGGCACCATGGAGAGCTACTTCGCTGCCAAGGCCCGGCTCTTCGTCCCCGGGGTGAGCGAGTTCGCCGTTATCAACCGCGACAGCCCCTACGGAGCACGACTCATCTCCGACCTCGGGATCCCCGGGGCCGGATACGGCCTCGCCGACGCCTGTGAGGCGACCTTCGCGCGCGGCGAGGCGACCTTCCTCCTTAGGGGCCGGCTGGTTCGTGTACCTCTGTTCGGACGGCACAATCTCTACAACGTTCTGGCGGCGATAGCGGCGGCGGAGCGCCTGGGCGTGCCTTTCGCCGATTGCGCCGAGGCCGTTTCCGACTTCCCCGGGGTGCCCGGCAGGCTCGAGCGGGTGAATCCGGGTGGATCACCGGCCGTGTACGTCGACTACGCGCATTCTCCCGACGCTCTGGATCAGGTCACGAGAGCCCTGCGTGCAGTGATGGAGCCGGGGGGGCGCCTGATAGCGGTGTTCGGCGCCGGCGGGAACCGTGACCGCACCAAGCGCGCACTGATGGGCGCGGTGATCGGAGCGGCCGCCGACTACGCGGTGGTCACCAACGACAACCCGCGTGACGAGGATCCCGAACTCATCGCGGCCGAGATCGTCTCCGGCTTTTCGGATGCGCGAGGCGGTTTCGGCTCCGAGATCGTCTACGACCGTGCCGAGGCCATCGGTCGCGCCATCGCCCTGGCCGGCCCCGACGACGTGGTGGTGATCGCCGGCAAGGGTCACGAGACCTACCAGATCACCGGCGGCGTCACCCGGCACTTCAGCGACCAGGAGACGGCCCGCTCCTTCCTGGGGCTGACTGGGGAGAGCCGACCTTGATTGCCATCCTGGTCGGATCGGCGGTCGCCTTTCTTGTCTCGGTCGGGGCAACGAACTACCTGATCCGCTTCCTGAGATCGAGGCGTATTGGCCAGCACATCCGAGAGGAAGGGCCCCAGCGCCACGTCACCAAAGCGGGGACGCCGACCATGGGCGGAGTGGCCATCATCGGAGGGCTGCTAATCGGATACCTGGCGGCGCATGCCAGGCTGGGTGTCCCGGTTACCACCGAAGGGCTGGCGGTCCTCTTCGCCACGCTAGGGGCGGGCCTGGTCGGCTTTCTCGACGATCTGATCAAGGTGCGCAAGGCGCGCTCGCTTGGCCTCACCAAGTCGGCAAAGATCGTGGGACAAGTGGTGGTGGCGCTGGCCTTCGCCTTCTGGGCGCACTACCTTGCCCACGTGCCCTCCCAGATCGACTTCGTTCGTTACTCGGGGTTCTCGATCCAGGTTCCCACCGCGGTTTGGATCGTCTTCGCCGCGCTCATCGTCATCGGCTCCTCCAACGCGGTCAACTTGACGGACGGGTTGGACGGCCTGGCCTCGGGTGCGGCGATATTCGCCTTCGGGTGCCTCACCATCATCGGCTATTGGCAGTTCCGCCACCTCGGCGTCTACCACATCTCCAGCTCGCTCGATATGGCAATCGTGGCGGTGGCCATGACCGGTGCCCTGAGCGGCTTTCTGTGGTGGAACGCCTCGCCGGCCAAGATCTTCATGGGAGACACCGGCTCGCTGGCCGTCGGTGCCGCTCTCGGCGCTGCGACCCTGGTGATGGGGCTCGATCTTTGGCTGGCGGTGCTGGCCGGGCTCTTCGTGATGGAGACTCTCTCGGTCGTGATCCAGGTCCTCTCCTTCAGGGTGTTCCACAAGCGGGTCTTCAAGATGGCCCCGTTCCACCACCATTTCGAGCTGGCCGGCTGGCCCGAGACCACGGTCATCATCCGCTTCTGGATGATGGCGGGGATCTTCACGGCGCTCGCTCTCGGGCTCTTCTACGCCGACTTCCTCGCTCTTCCCCAGCTGGCCAAGCCATGACGGATTTCGACTGGGACGCCATGGACGGCGCGGCAGTGCTGATCGGCGGGTACGGCGTGGCCGGGCGTTCCGCATACCGGCTGGTCCGAGCGCTCGGCGCGGAGGTGGTTGTCTTCGAGGACGGTGGCAACCGCCCGGAGGCGGGTGTCGAGGCCATCTCCAGTCTCGAGGAGCTGGCGGCCCGCATCGGCTCCTTCGACCTGGTGGTCCCTTCGCCGGGAATCAGCCCCGCCCACCTTCTCTACTCCCGTCCGGACAAGGTGGCCAGCGAGCTTTCCCTCGCCCGGCGCTATTGCGACGTTCCCCTCATTGCGGTGACGGGCACCAACGGGAAGACGACGGTCACGACACTGGTTTCGCGGATGCTCTCGGAGTCAGGTATCGACAACCTCGCTGTCGGGAACATCGGCGAGCCGATCAGTGCGCATGTGCTCCAGCCACCGTCGGTACTGGTGGTGGAGGCGTCATCCTTCCAGCTCGCTTACACCGATTCTCTGGCCCCGGCCCAGGCGGCGTTCCTAAACTTCGCGCCCGACCATCTCGACTGGCATGGGAGCATGGAGGCCTACCTGGCCGCCAAGGCGCGGATCGCCGAGGGTATGGCCGCGGGAGCGCCGATTTGGGTCCCTGCCGGCGACGAGCGCATCGCGGCGGCGCTGGCGTCCAGCCCCGGCGCCCAAAAGGCTGTCTTCGGACCTGACGCCGAGGTGGTCGGCGGGAAGGTGAAAATCGCGGGCATCGAGGTGGCCGAGGTCTCCTCCTTGCGCAGGTCGTTCCCTCACGACCTCGTCAATTTCTGCTTCGCAGGCGCCATGGCCATGCACGCGGGTGCCGACCCCGCCTCGGTGAGAGCGGTCATGGAGGGCTTCGCCGGCCTTCCCCACCGGATGGAGCTGGTGGGAGAGGTCGACGGGCATGTGGTCTACAACGACTCCAAGGCCACCACCCCCGATGCCGTCCTTTGCGACATGGCCTCGATCGGCCACGCCGTCCTAATAACGGGTGGGCGCAACAAGGGGGTCGATCTCGGCCCTCTTGCCTCGCTTGCGCCGCGGCTCACCGCAGTGATCGCGATGGGGGAGGCCGCCGGAGAGGTTGCCGGCGCCTTCGGGGGGACCGGGGTGGACGTGGTCCGCGCGGGCTCGATGGACGAGGCGGTGGACATGGCCTTCGGCCTCGCAAGCCCGGGCGACGCGGTTGTACTCGGCCCGGCTTGCACATCCTGGGACAGTTACAAGTCTTATGCGGCGCGCGGGGAGGACTTCCGCCGCGCGGTGCACGAGAGAGGAAGGGGGCGCTAGATGCCGGTTGGCTTCCGAAAGGGCAAGGAGGTGCCCCCTGTCAAGGGGGCGCGAAGGCCCGCCGCTCCGGTGGCGCCGGTCCGCGAGGCGCCCGCCCCGGGCCGGCGGCTGCTCTCGCTGGTCCGTGACGATCCGCGCCCCGATGGGCGCAGCGGATCCTGGGCCTATATCGACCTCGACAGTCCCGCCGATAGCCGCAGGGAGCCCGCCAAGGACGGCCTCTTCTCCCCGTCCCGGGCGACGGGCCTCAGCTTCGCACTGCTGGTGCTGGTGGCCCTGCTCGTGATGATCGGCGCGGCGATGGTTCTCTCCACCAGCTTCGTTGCCAGCCTCGGGCCGAACGGGGCCGGCTCTCCCTTCGCCATCTTCGAGCGCCAGCTCATCTGGATCGTGATCGGCTTCGCGGCCTTCTTCCTGGTCTCCCGGGTCAATCCGCGACGCATCGCCCCGGTGTCGCGCCTGCTGCTCATCCCGGCGATCCTGCTCCTGCTGGTGGTCCTGGTCCCGGGCGTCGGCGTCACCGTCGGCGGCTCGAGCCGCTGGCTGGGTGTGTCCTTCCTTCGCTTCCAGCCGTCGGAGATCGCCAAGGTGGCCGTGGTGCTCTACCTCGCCGGCTTCTTCACGCCGGCGGTGCCGGAGCGTCTGCGAAGCCTTAAGGCTGCGGCTCCGGCCATCGTTCTGGCCGGCGTGGCCGCGGTTCTGGTGCTTCTCGAGCCCGACATGGGAACCGCGCTGGTGCTCGGCACCATCCTGCTCGGGGTCCTCTACCTGGCGGGCATGCGGATGCGAACGTACCTGCCGTTCGTCACGGCCACCGTGCTCCTGGCCAGTGCCGCCGCCATGGCCCAGACGTATCGCCGCAACCGGCTCCTTTCCTTCCTGCATCCCTGGAAGAACCGCCTGCTCTACTCCTACCAGGAGGTGCAGGGGCTGGTCGCCTTTGCCACCGGCGGTCTGCATGGAGTGGGCCTGGGCGCAGGGTCCGCCAAGTGGGGGTACCTCCCCAACTCCCAGACCGACTTCATCTACGCGGTGCTCGGGCAGGAAGCGGGACTCATCGGCTGCCTGGTCGTGCTGGCCGCCCTGGCAGCCCTGACCGTGGTGATCATCAAGATCGGCCTGAACGCCTCCAGCCGCTTCGAGTTCCTGGTGAGCGCAGGCGTGGCGGTCTGGATCGGCTCGCAGACGCTCTTCAACATCGGCGCGGTGGTTGGCGTCCTCCCGGTGACCGGTGTGCCGCTGCCACTGATATCGGCCGGCGGAACTTCACTGGTGGTGCTCATGGCCGCGCTCGGGATCGTGAACGGCGTCGCCCGCCGTCCCGCCCAGCGCTACGGGCAGCCCCCGGCCAAGGCCCGCGGGGTCAGGTCAGCGGCTCGAAGCGCGCGGTGAAGTGGCGCAGGATCTTGGGCCCCTCGGAGATCCGGTAGCCCCGCAGGCTCTCCGCCCGGGACTTCACCTCCGCGCAGACTTCGATCACGTAGTCGATGTGGCTCTGGGTGTAGGTGCGCCGCGGGATCGCCAGACGGACCAGCTCCATCGCCGCCGGCTTCTCGGTGCCGTCCGGCTGCATGCCGAACATGACGGTCCCGATCTCGCAGCCGCGGACGCCGCCGGCCCGGTATAGCGCCACGGCCAAGGATTGACCCGGGTACCGGAGTGGGTCGATGTGAGGGAGCATCTCTAGCGCATCGATGTAGATGGCATGCCCGCCGTAGGGCATGACCACCGGGATGCCCGCTTTGGTCAGGCCCTCGCCCAGGTAGGAGGTGGAGGCAATCCGATATTGGAGGTAGTCGTGGGAGACCGCCTCGCTGAGGCCCTGCGCGATCGCCTCCAGATCCCGGCCCGCCAGGCCGCCGTAGGTCGGGAAGCCCTCGGTGAGGATGAGCATGTTGCGGCACTGGGTGGCAATCTCGGGATCGTTCATGGCCAGCCATCCGCCGATGTTCCCCAACGGATCCTTCTTGGCGCTCATGGTCATTCCGTCGGCGTATCCCGCCATCTCCCGGACGATGTCGGCCACGTCGGCATCCGCGTAGCCCTCCTCGCGCAGCTTGATGAACCAGGCGTTCTCCGCGAAGCGGCAGGCGTCGAGGAAGAAGGGTATGCCGTGGGCGTGCGCGATCGCGGAGACCTCGCGGATGTTGGCCATGGAGACGGGTTGTCCGCCCCCGGAGTTGTTGGTGACGGTCAGCATGACCACGGGGACGTTCTCAGCCCCGGTCTCGTCGATGAAGGCCTCCAGGGCGGCGGTGTCCATGTTCCCCTTGAACGGGTGGAGCGACTTCGGGTCGCGCCCCTCGGCGATCACCAGGTCCACGGCGGTGGCGCCGGTGAACTCGATGTTTGCCCGAGTGGTGTCGAAGTGGGTGTTGGAGGGCACGGACTTGCCGGGGCCGCCGATGACCGAGAAGAGGATCTTCTCCGCCGCGCGCCCCTGGTGAGTCGGTATGACGTGGGCGAAGTCGAAGAGCTTGGTGACCGCCTCGTGGAATATCTCCCAGGAGGGGGAGCCGGCGTAGGATTCGTCGCCGTGCTGGATGGCCGCCCACTGGTCTCGGCTCATCGCGCCGGTCCCGGAGTCCGTGAGCAGGTCTATCAGCACCTCCTTGGCCGGGAGGTTGAAAACGTTGTAGCCCGCCGCGACCAGTGCGGCGTTGCGCTCCTGCTCGGTGGTGAGGCGGATGGGCTCCACCGAGTGGATGCGGAAGGGCTCGATGATCGTCTTGAAGGCCATGGGGCGATGCTATCGCCGCCTGCGCCCTGCCGCCATAATTGAGAGCCTCCTGAATACGGCGGGTAGTTGCCCCGCAAACGGTTGCGCAAATGGTATAAATGGCGGCGGGGGGAATCATGAGCGGGCGCTTTGCCCGTCCCCCTGTCGGCTCGCATGAATGCGGGCCGTGCCTGTCCGCATCGCCCGCCCTGGGGGAATCCATGGGTGAGGGCGATGCCGAGAACCGGGGGGTTTTGATGCAGGTTCCTGCGCCCGTCGAGTACGAGCGCGCCTCGAGTGTCGAGGAGGCGATCGCTTTGCTCGTCAAACACGGTCCGGAGTCGCGGCTCATCGCAGGCGGGCACAGCCTGCTCCCGATGATGAAGCTGCGCCTCGCCCGGCCCGAGGTGGTGATAGACATCAACCCGCTGGCCGCGGCCCTCTCCTACGTGCGCCGCGAA
>JAJZNF010000123.1:0-5322 GCA_021847985.1 Actinomycetes bacterium
GGTGAGTACCAGGGGCGGCGCCTCGCGGTCGCGGACCTCTCCAACGATGGCGAGATCAGGGGCCATGCGCAGGAAGCCCGCCACCAGCTGGCGAAGGTCGACCGCCGGCCGCTCGGGCCGGGCCGGGCGAGTCTGCAGGTGCGCCACGTTGGGGAGAGGCACGTGGGTTTCCAACACCTCTTCGGCGACCACCACCCGGGTGTCGGCGGGCA
Organism: Actinomycetes bacterium; assembly: GCA_021847985.1. GTDB lineage: Bacteria > Actinomycetota > Acidimicrobiia > Acidimicrobiales > Acidimicrobiaceae > Acidithrix. The sequence goes on from JAJZNF010000123.1 coordinate 213, forward strand.
TCTCCGCCGCCAGCGCGGAGAGAAGCGTCGTCTTGCCCGATCCCGGCGGGCCGGAAAAGACGACGGAAGCGTGGGCGCGCTGGGCCGCCCTTAGCAGCGCGGCGGCGGTTTCACCGAGCATTCCGCCTTGGACCAGGTCGTCAAGGCTGCGTCTGGGTAGGCCGGTGAACTTGCGGATGTTCAAAGCGAGGGAGCCCTCGCGGGTCAGGTCGGCGTGCACAACGTGCAGCCTGGCTCCCCCCTTGAGCTGGGCATCCTGAAGGCCCTCGGCCGGATCGAGGGCGCGCTGGCCGAGACCGGAGTCGGCCAGGATCCGCTCGACGGTGCGGCGCAAGTGCTCGGCGTCGTGGAAGGCGGCTCCGTAGAAGGCGGTGGGGCGGCCGTGGCGCTTCACGAAGATCGCCTCCGGGGAGTTGACCATGATCTCCCAGACGGAGTCGTCTTCGAGAAGGGCCTGCAGCGGGCCGTACCCCGCAACGTCGGCTTCGGCCCGCTGTGCAAGATAACGCATCGCCTCGGCCGTCAAAGGCCGGGCCGGGTTGGCGCTCTGCCAAGCATCGATGGCCCCGGCGATTAGCGCTCTCAGCCGTTCGCGGTTTTCCGCCAGGGATATGTCAACGCCTTCGGAGCGCGCGGCGCTCTGCACGGCCCGCTCGATTGTGAGAAGCGGAGTCGGGGCGCTCATCGGGCGGCACCTGTATCAGGGGTGCCCCTGCGCGGTGGATGGGTCGTCTTGGTGGAGTGCACGGATCGCCTCCTGCTCGAGCGGAATCGGTGGGCCCTTGGGCGAGCAGGCGCTCCGAAGCGGGAGGCACGTCTTCAGAATCATAGCGCATGAGATATATGGAAACATGGCGAATTCGGCCTGAGTTTTGCGAATTCGCCCCACGGTGGGGGAAGATATTTGTGCACAACTTAGTTGTATGTTGCAAACAACTAGGATTTATGCGCGAGACAAGCCGACACAGCCGAAGGAAGAGATGAGCATCGATAGCACACAGGCAGGAGAGGCCACCCCACAGGCGCCCCAAACCAGTCGTCGCTACCAGCTGATGGTGCTTTCCAATACGACGCTCGGCGTCTTTATGGCCTTTTTGAACAGCTCCATCGTGATCATCGCACTGCCGGCGATCTTCAGGGGCATCGATCTGAACCCGCTGGCTCCCTCCAATGTCGGATACCTGCTGTGGATCCTTCTCGGGTTCTCGGTCGCCTCGGCGGTGCTCGTCGTCTCATTGGGCCGACTTGGCGACCTCTTGGGAAGGGTGCGACTCTACAACTTCGGCTTCCTCGTCTTCACTCTCGGGTCGCTCGCCCTGACGCTCACTCCCGGCAAGGGGAGTTCCGCGGCCGCCTTCATCGTGGCCATGCGCATCGTCCAGGGGATCGGAGGAGCACTGCTCTTCGCGAACTCCAATGCGATCCTTGCGGACGCCTTCCCGCCCGCCAGGCGCGGCACGGCTCTGGGGATCAACCAGGTCGCCGGTCTTTCCGGCGCCTTTCTCGGCCTCATCGTCGGGGGCCTGCTCGCCGACGTCAACTGGCGCCTCGTCTTTGCGGTCTCGGTGCCATTCGGAGCCTTCGGCACCATCTGGGCCTACTTCAAGCTCGTCTCCGTGACTCCGCGGAAGCACGCCAAGATCGACTACCTCGGCTCCTCGGTCTTCGCGGTGGCCCTGGTGCTGATCCTTATTTCCATCACCTATGGCACCCAGCCATCGCCCGGTCACACCATGAGCTGGACGAGCCCGGCCATCATGGCCGAAGGTTTGGGGGGCCTCGCCCTTCTGGTCGCCTTCTTCGTGATCGAGCGGCACGTGGCCGAGCCGATGCTGGACGTCAAGCTCTTCAGGCTGCGCGCTTTCGCGGCCGGGAACTTTGCCAACCTGCTGGCCGCGATCGGCCGAGGCGGCCTGCAGTTCATGCTCATCCTCTGGCTGCAGGGCATCTGGCTCCCGTTGCACGGATATGACTTCGCCCAGACTCCGCTGTGGGCGGGCATTTACATGCTGCCTTTGACGGTCGGCTTCCTTGTGGCCGGACCTGTCTCGGGGTTCCTTTCGGACCGGTACGGGGCAAGGGTGTTTTCCACCCTGGGAATGGCGGTTGCGGCCACCTCGTTCCTGCTGCTGCTTGCCGTTCCGGTGAACTTCAACTATTGGTTCTTCGCCCCTGTAATCTTCCTGAACGGAATCGGCTTCGGCCTCTTTGCCGCGCCCAACACCTCCGCAGTCATGAACTCGGTGCCTGCCCGCTCCAGGGGCACCGCTTCCGGTGTCCTGGCCACTCTCACCAATACCGGCCAGGTGCTCTCGATCGGCATCTTCTTTTCGCTGATGATCGTGGGCCTGAGCGCCACGCTGCCGGGCGAGCTTTTCGGCGGGCTTTCCAAGGCCGGTTTGCCCGCCGCCCAGGCCAATGCCATCGCGCACCTGCCCGCGGTGGCGAGCCTCTTCGGGGCATTCCTTGGCTTCAACCCGGTGAAGGTGCTGCTGGGCCATTCGCTCTCCCAGCTCCCCGCGCACTCGGCCGCCCTTTTGACCTCCAAGTCCTACTTCCCGAGCCTCATCTCCGGGGCTTTCAAGCACGGGATCGGGATCGCTTTCACGGTTGCCGCCATCCTCTGTATCGCGGCCGGAATCGCCTCCGCGCTCAGGGGGCGCCACTTCGTCCACCACGAGGCCGGAGAGATCGTCCTCGACGAGGAGCTGCCCGCCGCCGCTGATTGAAGGCGCTGGTTCCCCTGCGGGCCAAATGCTTAGAATCGGCGTCGTGAACACCTTTACGGACAGCGCCGGTGCACCGGGGCCGCGGCGATGAGCGCTCCCGCACCGGCCGATCCACGCCTGAACCTGATACCGCTGGGGTCCATGCCCCAGGTCGCGGAGCTGGAGGAGGGAGTGGTCAGGGTCCTTGCCCCCAACGCCTCGCCGATGACCCTGGACGGCACGAACACCTACCTGGTTTACGGCCGCAACGGAGGGGCGTACCTGGTCGATCCCGGGCCGGCCGACGACGCGCACTTCGGCAGGATCGCCTCGGCGATGGAGATCCGTAACCTGGAGCCGCGGGGCGTGGTTCTCACGCATCATCACATCGACCACTCCGAATCGGCACACCGTTTTTCGCGCGAGTGGAGCGTGCCCATCTTCGCGGGCGCGCTCGAGGATCCGGCGAGTCCGGCGGTGCTGGTCTCCGAAGGCGACTCAATCGAGGTGGACGGGCAACGCCTGACCGCAATGCACACGCCGGGACATACCGCCGACCACTTCTGCTTCCTCCTGCCATCGGGGAGGGTGCTTACCGGCGATCATGTCCTGGGGAGGGGAACCTCAGTGGTCGCCTATCCTGACGGCGACCTCGAGCGTTACCTGCAGTCGCTGCTCCAGCTGGAGGGATCGGCTTCCAAGGGCATGTATCCCGGGCACGGTCCGGAGCTCTCGGACGAGAGCGCCGCGGACGTCCTGGACTATTACATATCCCACCGCATGTACCGCATCAGCCAGGTCCTCGAGGCATTCTCGGAGTTCCGCACCTCGGTGACCGAAGCCGTGCGCGGGATCTACGGCCGGAGCATTCCGCCCGGCCTCCTGTTCGCGGCGGAGCTTTCCACCCGGGCGGCCATTTCGATGCTGGTGGAGCGAAGATATCTGGAGCCCGCGGGCGATGACGACCACTACGTCCGTGCCGGGGCGGGTGTGGAGATGCTGCTGGACGAACTGGTTGCCGACCGCCGCCGGCGGCTCTGACGATCACCAAGGCGCGCTGCGTCGCCTGCGCCGGGCCGACGTATCCCGAGCTACGGGCGCGCTCGCATTCGACGGCCCCTCCTTGGCCGCGGAGAGCCATGAAGCCAGCTCCTGTCCGATGACCGGCGGGATGCGCCCCACCTCTTCGTGGGCCCCTTCCACTCCGCGCTGTTCGGGAATGGAGAAGAGGGCCGGCGGCTTGTGTCCCGGATGCCGACTGCTCACAGCCTCTGCCGCGAAGTCTGCGAACTCCTTTAGAGCCGTGGTGCGTCTGGCGAAGGTGGCCCTTGGCGCCCGGTTCATGCAAAGGGCGATCCGCTCCGGCGCCAGCCCGGAGTCGAGGAGGCGTTCGAGGATCCTCAGTCCGCCGTGACCACCGCGCAGCGAGGCATCGGCCACCAGGGCGACCCGATCACAGAGCGCGAGGGCGGCATCCGCGGCCGACGGCGCGGTGGGCGATCCGATGGAGGCCGAATCCAGGTCGATCAAGACGTGGTCGAAGGTCGCGGCCATAACCCGGACCACCTCGGTGATGGCCGCGGAGGTGAGAAGCGTCGCGCCGTCGAGGCGCTTCGCCCCGGCCAGCAGCGAATAGCCGCGGGAAAGCGCGGGAAGGCAGCACCCGTGAACCTGCTTGGGCGCCAGTGGGCCACGTGCGGCCGCCTTGGCCAGCTCTCCGAGCGACGGAGATGTGGGGTCGATGTCGTGGTACATGGCCAGAGACGCCTCCGCCCCCAGGTCCACCACCGCCACGGACGAGCCGGCGGCGAGGGTCTGCGCGGCGGCCATCGCAACCGTGGAAGATCCGGCACCGCGCGCACCCAGCACGCCGGTGACCAACCCTCGCGGACCCGGAGGTGGGGCGGTACCCGAGGGAGGCCAGACGTTTGCGACCGCCTCGCTGCCGTCGGGCTCGGCCGGGTGGGGGATGGCCGCCAGCTGGGCTGAGATCGCCTCGGGTGAGAAGGGGAAGCTCACGAGCGCGTCCAGCCCCTCCGGCTCGTGCGACAGCGGCAAGGTGGCCACTCCGAGGATGCGCGCCTTCGCCTTTGCAAGGGCCCGGGTGGCCGCGATCGCCTCGGAGTTCTCCGCATCCAGCACCACCAGTGCCGGCTCCGCCGATCCGGCCAGTGCCTCGGCGAGTTCTTCGACCGAAAGAGTCACCGAGAGACTCATCTCGACGACCGACCCGTTTGCCCAGCGGTTCAGGTCACGTACCCACTGCTGGGAGCCACGGGCCAAGGCAATGACTCTGGCCTGCTCCACCAGCGGCGGCGCTGCCGCATCGAACAGGCGATCCGGCTGACGTTCGTGCATTTCCATGGCCGCTACCCCGAGAAGCTCAACTGATAGGTTCCCGG
>JAJZNF010000123.1:5332-14516 GCA_021847985.1 Actinomycetes bacterium
GGATCGTCCGGCCGGGCGGCTCCGTTGGCCAGGTCGAGCCAGATGGTCTGGCTGGCCGCGCCATTGGCGATCTGCAGCGCGGTCTCGGAGTCCGGGCAGGCGAGGGTGACGGCGATAGTGGGGTCGGAGGCTGCTGAGAGGCCGCTTTGGGGGGCGGTCACCGCGGTCACGGCAAGGGCGCGGCCGAGCACGGTCGTGACCGCCCCGCTGCCCGTGCCCGAAGTTGCAAGGACGTCGACGCGATCGCCGACCTCCAGCGCTCCCGCCAAGGCGTGCGAGAGCGGCAGACCGAAGGAGATCTGCCTCATCGCTCGGCCGGATTTGGGCGCCGCCGCCTCGTCCGCGAAAACCTGCTGGCCGCGTGTGACCGGAACCAGCAGCACGCGCCCCACCAATTGGCCGAGCGGCGCGGGCGGGGGTTGCGAGAAGCCGCGCGGCACCAGCAGGTCCACCTCGGCAAGGTCGGCCGCCGTGACCACCGTGCCGGCCGGCAGGGAGGTGGCTGCGACCGTCACCTTCTCGAGGAGAGTTGGGCGGGCGGCGTGGGCGGCCAGGTCGGCGCCCGAGGCGGCGATCGCCGCCACCGCCAAGCTGACAGCCACCCACTGGCGGCGGATCGCGGGCCGGGCCTGACGAGGCGCGGCCGGCTTTGAAGTGCGCCCCGGCAGTCTGCCCAGAGATGGCGCGCGCATGGCTCTCCTTCCGATCGGAGGTGCAGTTGTGGCCTGAGGCGACCGGGAGAGTCCAACTTTTGGATGATTCTGAACAAAATATAATGGAAAGGCGGGGCAGGCGATAGAAAGTACGCTAAATTTCTGAAGCACATTCATGTAGTGCCGACAATGGCGTCGGCCCTTGCGAATCAAGGAGGCATCGGCATGGCGCCCTCTAACGAGTCGCCGATCGAGAAGATCATCTGGCTCAGCTCCAAGGAAGCGTGCGAATACCTGGGCGTGAGCCTGCAGACGTTGTACCGCTTCGTCGATTCCGGTTCACTGCCGGCGCATCACATGGGGCGTGTCATTCGCTTCAAGTACAAGGACCTGATCGCCTTCGTCGAGGCGCAGCGGGTCGTTCCGGGAACCCTTTCATCGGTCACGCGTCACACGGATCCGGAGAAGTAAAGGCTGCGGTGGTCAACAGCGCCGGCTCCCGGCGCTGGTTGGATCGAAGGCCCCCGAGCCGCACTTCAGGGGCCCTGCGACCGCCATCCGCATGGTGGTCTGCCGGGCTGTCTTCGGCCCGGCCCGGGTGATCTCGCCAGGCGGCCTTCGGGTGAAGGTCGCCAAGGCGTGTCGTCCGCCACCTTTACAAGCTTCGCGGCGTCCTGGGCTGGTAGATTTAAAATCAGATCCTGGAGGAGTGATTGCTGAATAGCCACAATGCGGAAAACCCGGGCGCGGCCGATGTCTGAAGCCGTGGTCGTACTGGTCCCGGGCAACCACTTGATGGCGGGCCTGCTGGGTAACGCCGACGAATTTTTGCGAATCGCCGAGCAGTCATTCCCCGATACCTCGGTCGTGGTGCGTGGCAACCAGATCACCTTGGACGGGCCCGATGCCGACACCCTGGCCAAGCTATTCCGCGAGTGGATAGTGCTGCTCGAGTCGGGTGAGCGTCTCGATTCCGGCGGGGTGAGCCGGACCATAGACATGGTTAAGGCCGACATCAGCCCCTCGGACGTGCTCACCTCGCGCATCACCAAGGCCAGCCGCGGACGCTACGTGAAGCCCAAGACCGCCGGCCAGAAGCGCTATAGCGACGCGATTTCCGCCAACGTCATCACCTTCGGCATCGGCCCTGCGGGCACCGGCAAGAGCTATCTCGCCGTCGCCCAGGCCGTGCAGGCCTTGCAGGACAAGAGCGTGAACCGCATAATCCTGACCCGTCCTGCCGTGGAGGCGGGGGAGAGGCTGGGCTTCCTGCCGGGTGACCTGATGGCAAAGGTGGACCCCTACCTGCGCCCCCTTTACGACGCCCTCTACGACATGCTGGAGCCGGAGACGGTCGGCCGCTTTCTGGAGCGCGGCACCATCGAGGTCGCCCCACTGGCCTTCATGCGCGGCCGCACCCTGAACTCGAGCTTCATCATCCTTGACGAGGCCCAGAACACGACTTCTGAGCAGATGAAGATGTTCCTGACCCGCATCGGGTTCGGCTCGCGCGCGGTGATCACCGGGGATGTCACCCAGGTCGACATCGCCGAGGGCCGCAGCGGCCTGGCCGGGCTCGAGCGCCTGCTCACGGGGATCGATGGCGTCGCCTTCGTTCATTTGACCCGCAGGGATGTGGTCCGCCACCGCATCGTCTCCGATATCATCGCGGCCTACGAGCGCGATGAGCAGGCTCGCACCTCCTGAGGGCCGAGGCGGAGCCGTGCCACCGGTTGGAGGGGACGGCCGTAGATTGGATGACCAGCGTGGCGATTTCGATTGACTTCAGCGATTCCAGCGGCTTGGATTTGCCCGAGCCGGAGCGCTTCGTGCGCCTTCTGGCCCGGTGCGCACAGGCGATCGGCGTGGAGGGGGAGGCCGAGTGCCATCTCTCCTTCATTTCCCCCGATGAGATGACGGGCCTGAACGAGGAGCACATGCACCACGAGGGGCCGACCGACGTGCTCTCCTTCGCCATCAGCTTCGAACCCGAGTTCGGGTTGGAGATCCCGCGAATTCTCGGGGAGATCCTCATCTGCCCGCAGGTCGCGGCGGCCAATGCCCCGGAGCACGCCGGGGGCAGCCACAACGGCAGCCTGGATGACGAGATCGCTCTGCTGGTGGTGCACGGACTTTTACACCTCTCCGGGATGGATCACGAGGTCGACGAGGAGGCCGAGGCGATGGAGTCGCGCGAGCAGGAGCTGCTTGCCGAGTTCTACTATGGGGTCAGCCGCTAGATGGCCGGTCCTGGCATCGTCGGTGCCCGGTCCGGGCTTGGGTGCCCGGGGCGGCGAACCCGGCCGGCGGCCGACTCGAGTCAGAGGTGCCTCTGGTGATCGCAGCCGTCACCGCGACGCGGTGGGGAACGTCGGAAACGGTCATAAGCATCGTGGTGGTGATGCTCATCGCCTTCTCCGGCTTCATGGCCCTGGCCGAGACCTCCATGACGCGCATCTCCCGGGTGAAGGCGCAGGCACTCGTCGATCAGAAGCGCAGGGGCGCCAAGCTGCTCGCCAAGCTCATCGAGCGCCCCAGCGCATTCCTGAACGCGATCCTTCTCTCCACCCTGGTGTCCCAGCTGGTCGCGGCCACTTTGGTCGGCGTCATCGCGGAGCGCCTCTTCGGCGCCCTGGGAGTGACGGTGGCCATCGTCTTCGAAGTGCTGGTCATCTTCGTCGCAGCCGAGGCCCTTCCCAAGAACTACGCGGTCTCCCATCCAGAATCGGCCGCGCTCTTCTCGGCGCCGCTGATCCGGGCGCTGGTGCGGTTCCCCTTGATCAGGATGGCCTCGTGGTTCGTGGGAGGCATCACCAATCTGGTCCTGAGGGGGCGCCCGTATGCGAGCCTCTCGCAGGTGTCCGAGGAGGAGCTCCTGGCCATGGCGGATGCCGCCGCCGAGGAGGATGTCATCGAGAACGAGGAGCGTCAGTTCATCGCCTCGGTGATCGAATTCGGCGACACCGTGGCCCGGGAGATCATGGTCCCTCGCCTCGACATGGTGGCCGCCCAGCACGACCTCACCGTCGAGCAGGCGCTGGAGCTGGCTCTGGACAAGGGCTATTCGCGGCTGCCCGTCTACCGGGACTCCCTCGACAACGTCACGGGCATCCTCCACGCCAAGGACCTGATGCGGGCGTATCGCTCGGGTCTGGGCTCCTCCATGGTCACCGACATCCAGCGCAAGGCGGTGTTCGTTCCGGAGACAAAGCCGACCTCGGACCTGCTGCGCGAGATGCAAGCGGGCAAGTACCACATCGTCATCGTCGTCGACGAATACGGAGGAACGGCCGGCCTGGTCACCATGGAGGACCTGATCGAAGAGTTGGTGGGGGATATCACCGACGAGTTCGACCTCTACGAGGCCGAGGTCGTCGAGCTCGAGCAGGGTCGTTGGCTCATCAAGGCCACCGCTGCAGTGGACGAGCTGAACGAGACGCTCGAGCTCGAGCTGCCCACCGGGGATTGGGACACTGTCGGGGGCCTCTTCCTGCAGCTGCTGGGGCACCTGCCCGTCGAGGGCGAGACCGCCCGCACCGGCGCCTACCAGCTGGTGGCGGAGAAGATGGTGGGCAACCGCATCGTCAGCGTTCGTCTGGAGCGCGCCGATGAGGAGCCGCTCCCCGTCGAGGAGGGCGAGTGAGCCAGGAATGGGAGGACTTCTCCTCCGGCTTCGCGGCCGTTCTCGGCCGGCCCAACGTGGGCAAGTCGGCACTGGTGAACGCGCTGGTCGGGACCAAGGTGACCATCGTCTCGGACAAGCCCAACACCACCAGAACCCAGGTTCGCGGAATCATCACCGAAGACCGCTGCCAAGTGGTTCTGGTCGACACGCCCGGAATCCACCGCCCCCGCAGCCCCATGGGCGCGCGCCTCAACGAGACGGCGACGGAGGCGGCGAGCGACGTCGACCTGGTGCTGGTGGTGGTGGACGCCGCGTCGGCTACCGGGCCGGGGGACAAGCGCGTCCTCGACTCCACCCCTGCGGAGAGCTTCGTGGTGGTGAACAAGATCGACCGGGTGTCGCCGGCCGCCCTTCTCAAGCGGCTTGAAGAGCTTGCGGCCTGGAACAAGGCGGCATACTTTCCGGTCTCTGCGCGCACCGGCGAGGGTGTCGCCGAGCTGCGCCGAGAGATCATGGCGCTGATGCCGCCCGGCCCGGCGTACTACCCCGCCGCCATGCGGGCGGACACCACCGAGACCGAGTGGATAGCCGAGCTGGTGCGGGAGGAGCTCCTGGCCATCGTGCGCGACGAGCTGCCACATTCGATCGCCACCGCCGTCACCGAGGTTGAGGAGCGCTACGTGCGCTGTGAGATCTTCGTGGAGCGCGACAGCCAGAAGGCCATCGTGCTCGGCCGGCACGGGGAGAACCTGAAGCGGGTGGGGACCATCGTTCGCCAATCGCTCCCCAAGGGGTACTACCTGGATCTGGTGGTGAAGGTGGCCAAGGACTGGCAGTCCCAGGCCCGTTACCTCGACCAGTTCGGGATCTGACGCCCCGGACGGCCGGGGTGCGCAAGGCTCGCCGCGTTCTTCGGGAACTAGTGTTTTCATGGCGGTAGCGACCGTCCGACCGGGAGGCTGATTGCGGAACATGGATTCCTCAGGCGCCAAGAGCTTTATCGAGGGGGAGTACCGCGGCCATGGGCACGGCTCCTATCCCACCATCTCCGACTTCGCCTACGTCGAGATCCTGAGCTTTGCCTTGTCGCCCAAGGGCTTCATCGTCTACGCCCAGGCGACCACCAATCCTGAGACCGGCGAGCCAATGCACCAGGAGCGCGGGTATCTGCGCCTGGGCGAGTCGATGGAGGCGGAGTTGGTGGTCTCACAGCCCACGGGGGTGGCTGAGATCGATACCGGCCCTGTTCGCGAGGAGGGCGGCGCGCTGGTGCTCGACCTGCACTCCACCGGGCTGATCGTCTCGCCCACAGCCAAGCCGGTGAACGCCATCCGGCGCCGGTACCGCTTCAGCGAGCGTGGCCTCGATTACGAGGTGTGGATGTCGATTCCCGGAGTGGAGCTGACCGTCCACCTCGCCGGGAGCCTCTCGAGGCAGGGGTTCTGAGATGAGCTCCAATCACATGTCCCCTTCCGAGGCGTCCGAGTCCGACTACCTGGCCCTGCTCGACCGGACGCGCATCCCCGTGCACGTGGGATGCGTGATGGACGGGAACGGGCGCTGGGCGCAGAAACGCGGCTTGCCGCGTACGGAAGGGCATGCCGCAGGAGAGGCGGCGCTCATGGACACCGCGTTCGGCGCGCTCGACGCCGGGGTCAAGTGGCTGACCGTCTATGCATTTTCCACCGAGAACTGGCATCGCCCGGTGGACGAGGTTCGCTATCTGATGCACTTCAACGAGTCACTGCTCACTCGGCACCGCGACGAGCTTCACGAGGCGGGCGTGCGGATCACCTTCTCCGGGCGTCGGGACTGGCGGGTGCCGCGCCGTGTTGCCCGGCGCATGGAAGAGGCGGCCGACCTGACCAAGAAGAACACGGAGATGACGCTCACCTTCGCCTTCAACTACGGCGGCCGCGCCGAGATCGTGGACGCGGTGCGCAAGCTGGTGGAGAGCGGCGTCCCCGCCGACCGCATCAACGAGAAGGCCATTTCACGTTTTCTGTATCACCCTGAGGCGCCCGATCCCGACCTGGTGATCCGGACTTCGGGCGAGATGAGGATCTCCAACTTCCTTCTCTGGGAGATCGCCTATTCCGAACTCGTTTTCACCGATGTTCTCTGGCCGGACTTCCGGCGCGACGATCTTTATCGGGCCATCTACGAGTACCAGGGGCGCGACCGGCGCTACGGCAAGGTGGGGCCGACTTGAAGACCGTCGCCGCCCTGGGGCTGATCCTGGTGGTTCTCGGCCTGTTGGTGCTGGCGATCGCGGGCTTCTCGCCGGCGAAGTACGTCCTGGTGGTGGTGGTCGTATTTTCGATCCTTTTCAACTTTGGGCCGGCGAGGCGCAAGCGGGCGGGCTAGATGACCCTTTACTCCGAGCATGCGGTGGTGCTCAGGACCTGGAAGCTGGGCGAGGCGGACAGGATCATTTCCATGTTCGGCGCGCGCAGCGGCAAGATCCGGGCGGTCGCCAAAGGTGTGCGCAAGACGAGGACCAAGTTCGGCGCTCGCCTCGAGCCCATCTCCTACGTGAACGTGCAGTGCTGGAGGGGCCGCGAGCTGGACATCGTCACCCAGGTCGAGTCGATCGAGCTCTTCCCGGGCATCAAGGGCGACCTTGAACGGCTGCGCAAGGGGCTGGCCATGGTGGAGGTGATCGAGGAGCTGGTCGCCGAAGGCGGAGCCGACTTCGAGATCTTCCGCTTGCTGGTGCGTGCGCTCAAGCGGCTCGAGGAGGGTGACTCTCCTTTTCTGCTGGCGGGATTTCTCTGGAGGCTGCTGCAGGTGGAGGGGATGGCTCCCCAGCTCGCCGAGTGCGCGGAGTGCGGCAAGGACGCCGAGGGTCTGTCGGTCTTCTCCGCCGCGGCGGGCGGCGTCATCTGTGCCGAGCACGGGGGAGGGGTTCCCATCAGCGCCGAGGCGATTTCGGCGATCGCTTGGATGTGCGAGGGGGAGCTGGGACGGGCGCTGGCTCTTCCCGACTCCGCCCTGCGTCACGAGGTGGAGGGATTGGCCATCTCCCAGATCGAGGGCCTCTTGAACCACAAGGTGCGCGCCCTCCACCTGGGCGCCTTTTAGCCGCCGCGCCGCCTGTAGGCTCTTTGCCCATATGGGCGAGAACGACCTGATGGAAAAAATTGTCAGCTTGGCCAAGAGGCGTGGATTCGTCTACCCCTCGGCGGAGATCTACGGCGGTTTCCGCTCCACCTATGACTACGGGCCGCTCGGCACCTCGATGCTCCGCAACGTGAAGAACGCCTGGTGGGACGAGATGGTCACCCGCCGCCGTGACGTGGTCGGCCTCGATGCGGCCATCCTCTCCTCCCCCAAGATCTGGGAGGCCTCGGGCCACCTCGCCAACTTCACCGATCCGCTGGTCGATTGCCGCAGCTGCAAGGAGCGGTGGCGGGCCGATCACATCGAGGGCGTCTGCCCCAAGTGCGGCTCCACCGACCTGACCGAGGCCCGCGCCTTCAACCTGATGTTCAAGACCTTCGTGGGGCCGGTGGAGGACGATGCCTCGGTCGCCTACCTGCGCCCCGAGACCGCCCAGGGCATGTTCGTGAACTTCGCGAACGTGCTTGGCACGTCGCGCAAGAAGCCGCCCTTCGGGATCGCCCAGATGGGCAAGAGCTTCCGCAACGAGATCACCCCCGGCAACTTCGTCTTTCGCACCCGCGAGTTCGAGCAGATGGAGATGGAGTTCTTCGTGCCGCCCGATGAGGCGGACAAGTGGTTCGTCTACTGGTACGAGCAGCGCTTCGCCTGGTACGTGAAGAACGGGATTCCCGAGACCATGCTGCGCATCCGCGCGCACGAGCAGGACGAGCTATCCCACTACAGCACGGGCACGGTCGACATCGAGTTCCTCTTCCCCTGGGGATGGGGGGAGCTCGAGGGAATCGCCAACCGCACCGACTACGACCTCAAAGCCCATGCCGCTCATTCCGGGGCCAGGCTCGAGTACTTCGACCAGGCCACCAACACCAGCTACGTGCCATATGTGATCGAACCTGCCGCCGGCGCCACCCGCACCATGATGGCTTTCCTGATTGCCGCCTACTCCGAGGACGAGGTGGGCGGGGAGGCGCGCTCGGTGTTGCGGCTGCATCCCCGCATCGCCCCCAACCAGGTGGCGGTTCTGCCGCTCATGCGCAAGGACGCGCTGGTCGCCAAAGCCGCCGAGGTCTTCGACGTTCTGGCCGGCGACTTCATCTGCGACTACGACGAGACCCAGTCGATCGGGCGCCGCTACCGCCGCCAGGACGAGGTCGGCACGCCGGCCTGTGTCACCATCGACTATCAGACCCTGGAGGACGGGACCGTCACCGTGCGCGACCGCGACACCACCTCCCAGGTACGGGTGGCAATCGACGAGCTGGTCACCACCATCTCCGCGTCATTCGCAGCCTGGAAGCCACCGGTCGCGGAGTAATCCCCGGCCCGGGTGCCAAGCCAAATACTGATCGCTTGCTAAGATAATTTCGCCGCGGCCCATGGCGCTGCTCGCGGCGGTTTTCGGTCTCCTCGGCCCTGAGGGGCCGCGTCCTCCGAAAGCCAACGACCAGGAGGTGGCATGAGATACGTCTTTACCTTTGACCACGCGCATCCCAAGCCCCCCAAGGAGATGCGGGACCTCCTGGGCGGCAAAGGGGCCAACCTGGCGGAGATGACCTCGGTGCTCGGCCTTCCGGTGCCGCACGGCTTCACGATCTCCACCGACGCCTGCCGCGCCTATATCGAGGACGGGTGGCCGGACGGCCTCGCCGACGAGGTCGAGGAGGCCGTTCTCGACCTGGAGCGCCGCATGGGCAAGAAGCTGGGCGATCCCGCCGACCCGCTGCTGGTTTCGGTCCGCTCCGGGGCCAAGTTCTCCATGCCCGGGATGATGGACACGGTC
>JAJZNF010000102.1 GCA_021847985.1 Actinomycetes bacterium
ATCGAGATCGGCGGCGGAACGGCCACCGCCCTCGTGGTGCCTGCGAGCGGCACAGGCACCTACTACCTGGTCAGCGCGCAGGTGGGAACTGCCCCCCAGAGCTTCACGGCCGAGAGCACCCCCGTGTCCAACGGAAGCTACGGCGGGTACTTCCGCAACTCGCTGGGTGAACTGGTCTTCGCGATGCGCACCGGGCCAGGCGCTTACTTCCGGGCGGCGGGCAGCTCAACCTGGGCCCCTCTCACGGCGCCTTGTGCCAGCCGTGCCGGTGGGGCCGCCGTTGGCAGCCTCTTCCTCAACGGCTCCAGCGAGGGGATGGTGGCCGCCTGCTCACTCGGCGTGGCGGCGGGCAGCTCCCAGAAAGAGGTGGACATCTCCACCAACGGCGGAAGCTCCTGGCAGACGCTCAACGCGCCACCGTTCCCGGGCGATCTTTCCAGCGTTGCCGCCGGCTCCGCCAACAACATCTCCGTCGCCGCCGTATCGGGAGCGTCGTTCCTCTATTCCAGCACCGACGGTGGGCGGACCTGGAACACTTACACCTTCGGCTCGTCCCCGCAGGCGGCCGGAGGGTATGGGATCCAGGATCTGGGCTACACCACCGCCACCCAGGCCTTCTGCATCCTTGGCTCTCCAGGGGACGCCACCAGCGGGCTGAGCCAGAGCCAGATGTACATCACCAGCGACGGCGGCGCGAACTGGAGCCAGGTCTCCTTCTAAGCCCGAGGGCGCCGGCGCGGCTCCCGCCCACGCCGATCAGCCCACGACGCGGCGCGGCAGGGAGCCACAGAGCCCATCCGTTGCTCTTCGGGCCGGCAATCCCGCGAACCTCGGGGCGCGATCAGCTTCAATCCCTGTCCGCAAGCGCCGCGTAATCCTGGCGAAGCTCGCGCTTCAGGATCTTGCCACTCGGGTTCTTGGGCAGCGACGCAGCCACGAAGACGGCCTTGGGCACCTTGTAGCCCGCCAGGCGACCCGCCAGGAACGAGCGGATCTCCTCCCCCGTCGCAGCGGCTCCCGGCTTTAGAACCACCACGGCGGTGACGGCCTCGACCCACTTGGGATCCGGCAAGCCGAAAACCGCGACTTCGGCGACGTCGGGGTGCAGGTAGATGGCCTCCTCGACCTCGCGAGACGCGACGTTCTCGCCTCCGGTCTTGATCATGTCCTTCTTGCGGTCGACGATGGTGAGCCGCCCCTCCTCGGACATGACTCCCAGGTCCCCCGAGTGGAACCAGCCGTTGGCAAATGCCGCGGCGGTCTTCTCCGGATCCTTGTAGTAGCCGAGGGTGGCGTGAGGGCTGCGGTGAACCACCTCG
The DNA here is from genome assembly GCA_021847985.1 of Actinomycetes bacterium. Classification (GTDB taxonomy): domain Bacteria; phylum Actinomycetota; class Acidimicrobiia; order Acidimicrobiales; family Acidimicrobiaceae; genus Acidithrix. Next base: position 1,320 of record JAJZNF010000102.1, read on the forward strand.
CCGATCACCCCCGGGGGCACCGGCCGATCGTTCTCGTCCACCACCCGGGTCTCCACGTTCAGGACGGCACGTCCCGCCGATCCCGCGAATTCGACCTGCTCCTCGGGCGGGAGGATGGTGGCCACGGGTGCCATCTCGGTCTGGCCGTAGAAGTTCCAAAGGCGCAGGTTCGGCAGCCTGCTCTGGATCTCCCTCAGCACCTCGACCGGCATCGGGGAGGCGCCGTAGTACCCCTTGCGCAAAGAGGAAAGGTCGTAGCGGTCGAAGTCCGGGTGGCGCAGCAGCGAGATCCACACCGTAGGAGGCGCGAAATACTTGGTCACCTTGTGGGTCTCGATGAGCCGCAGCACCGTGGCGGGGTCTGGGGCGGGAAGGACGATGCTGGTCACGCCGAGATAGATGTCGGGGCCAAGGAAGCAGTCGAGCTGGGCGCAGTGATAGAGCGGCAAAGTATGCAGGTCCACGTCGTCGCCGGTCATGCCTCCATCCACGATGGAGCTCACGTATTCGGTGATCAGCGAGCGGCTGGAAGACAGCGCTCCTTTGGGCCGCGACTCGGTTCCCGAGGTGTACATGATCCGGATGGGGTCGTCGTCTCCGACGACCACGTCGATCTCGCGCGGGACTCCCCTGGCCCAGGTGGAGACGCTCTCCCATCCCTCGGGGACCGGGGATCCGTCCGCTCCGATCCAGCCCCGCAGTACCGGTTCGACACCGGCGAGCTCGAGCGCCTCGGTCAAGGTGGTCAGCAGGGCTCCGTCATCGGCCACCACTGCGGTCGCTTCGGAGTGCTCCAGGATGAAGTCGACTTCGTTGGCCTTGAGCATGAAGTTGATGGGCACGAACACCACCCCTGCACGAGCGCAGGCAAAGGAGAGCACCACGAACTGCCAGGAGTTCCGCGAAAGGATCGCCAGGCGATCGCCCTTCTTCAGGCCGCGATCCAGGAGGGTTCCCGCCGTGGCGCTGACGGCCGCGTCGAGCTGGGCGAAAGTGAAGGAGTTGTCCCCGTCGATCAGTGCAGTCTTGCCGGGAAACCGCGCCGCCGAGCGGTGAAGCAGGTCGGCCAAGCTGTGCGACCGGGCCACGGTAACCGGATTGTCGTTCATGGGAAGCCTCCAGGAGTGCTGCGGTACGGTTGAGAGTGTACCTTCAGCGAACGGCTGGGTTCCAAAGCAAGTGCAGGAGCCGGACGGCCGAGGTGCCGGTCAGCTCAAACAAACGCCCGTCGCCGCCACCGCTCCGGATGCGCCGGAGCGGCAAGGCTCAGACTTCGAGGTAGCGCCTCACGGCCAGAGCCGAACCGGCCGCCCCCACCACCGCGCCGATGGCCACCACGAAGAGCTCGGTCATGGCCAGGTCATGGGTGGAAACCACGAACGAGGACAAGAGCTGCACCTTGAAATGCAGAATCATGTAGGAGACCATGGAGCGAACCCCTACGACCGCCAGCGCCGCCACCACCGCTCCGGACAGGCCCTGGATAAGGCCCTCGAGCATGAAGGGGATGCGGATGAACCAGTTGGTCGCGCCCACCAGCTTCATGACCGCCACCTCGCGCCGCCGCGCGAAGATGGCCACGCGTATGACGTTCAAGATCAACGCCGTTGCGGAGAGGAGCAGGACCGTGGCCAGCCCCAGGATCACCAGCTGGGCTATGGAGGAGATCCGCAACATGGTGTCGATGGCTGCGCGATTGTACTCCACGTTGCGCACCCCCACCTGCTGGTTGAAGATCTGGCCGATCGCAGGCGCCTCCGCCGGGTTCTTGAGCGCCACCCTGAAGGAGGGTGGGATCTGGGACTCGGTCACCGAATTCAGCAGATCGGGCTGGTTGGCCATCAGGCGCTTGAACTCCGCCCAGGACTGGGCCTGGTCGAAGTAGTAGAAGCTCTTCACCGCCGAAGTCGCCTTCAGCTGGTCGGCTATGGCCGAGGTCTGGGCGCCGGTGGCGTTGGGCTCCAGGAAGATCAGGAGCTGAGTGCCCCCTTGCCATTGACTCGTGGCGACGGACACCCCCTGTTTGATGAGAAGGGCCGAGCCCACCAGGGCCAGCGAGACGGCGATGGTGAGTACCGCCGCCAGGCTCATCAGCCTGTTGCGCCAGACGTTCGCAGCGGTCTCCCGAACCACGTAGTCAACCGAGAATGCCAAATCAGTAGTCCTTTCTCCGGAGCGGGCCCATCAGCCCAGGCCGTAGACACCTCTTACCTGGTCACGCGTTATGACACCGTGATCAAGTTCGATGACGCGCCGGCGCATGGAATCGACGATGCCGACGTCGTGGGTGGCCATAAGAACGGTTGTGCCGGTGCGGTTGATCCTCTCCAGCAGGCGCATCACGCCCCAGGTGGTGTCGGGGTCGAGGTTCCCGGTGGGCTCGTCCGCCAGGAGGATCAGCGGCTTGTTGATGAATGCGCGGGCAATGGCAACACGCTGCTGCTCGCCTCCGGACATCTCCGAAGGAAGCCGCTGCGCCTTGTCGGCCAAGCCGACCAGCTCGAGCATCTGGGGCACCTGGCTGGCGATCACCCGCTTGGGCTTTCCCGTGACCTCCAAAGCGAAGGCGACGTTCTCGTAGGCGGTCTTGTTGGGCAGGAGGCGGTAGTCCTGGAAGATCGCGCCGATGTTCCGGCGGAAGAAGGGCACCTTCCAGTCCGGCATCGCCCCCAGGTCCTTGCCGGCCACGAAGATATGCCCCCCATCGGGGCGCTCCTCACGCAGCATCAGCCGAAGCAGCGACGTCTTGCCCGACCCTGAGGGGCCGACCAGGAAGACGAACTCGCCCCGCTGGATGGAGAGCGAGCAGTCCCTCAGTGCGTACTGCCCTGCCTTGTAAGACTTGGTTACACGGTCAACTTTTATCACGCGACCCGTCCGAGATCGTGCCCGCGGCCGGACGTTGCCGGCCCGAGTGCTCCTACTGCGACTGACTCCTGTTCCACCTCAGGTATGCCTCCATGAACGGCGAGACCTCCCCGTCGAGAACCCCGTCCACCGCTCCGGTCTCGAAGCCGGTTCGCAGGTCCTTCACCAACTGATAGGGGGCGAGAACGTAGGAGCGGATCTGGTTGCCCCAGCTCATCTCCTGCGCCGATCCCGCCAGCACCTCTCTGGCCTGCCGCCTGTTCTCCTCTTCGAGGTCGAGCAGCTTGGCGGCAAGAAACTGCATGGCCTTGGCCTTGTTCTGGTGCTGGGAGCGCTCGTTCTGGCACGACACCACGATCCCGGTGGGAAGGTGGGTGATGCGCACCGCCGAATCGGTCACGTTCACGTGCTGGCCACCCGCTCCCGAGGAGCGATAGGTGTCGATGCGCAGGTCCTTTTCGTCGATCTGCACCTCGGTGACGGCCTCGGTGAGCGGGAACACCTGCACCAGCGCGAAGGAGGTCTCCCGCGAGTGCTTGGCATTGAAGGGCGACATCCGCACCAGCCGGTGCACCCCTCGCTCGCCTTGAAGCATCCCGTAGGCGTAGCGGCCACGGACAACGATCGTCGCCGAAAGTATTCCTGCCTCTTGCCCGGGGGAAATGTCATCGATCTCGAACTCATATCCGCTGGCATCGGCCCAGCGCTGGTACATGCGCACCAGCATCTCCGCCCAGTCTTGGGCGTCGGTGCCTCCGGCGCGCGGCTTGATCTCCAAAATGGCGTCGCTCTCGTCGTGCTCGCCGGAGAAGAGAGCCCTCAGCTCCAGCTCGTCCAAGCGCTTGGAAAGCTTGCCGACCTCCTCGGCGTACTCGGCGGCCAGGACCGGGTCCTCGTCCTCGCCCAGAAGCTCCTCCAGGGCCATCAAATCGCCCAGCTTGGCCTCCAGCCCCTCCACCCTACGCTTGTCATCCACGAGCGAGTTGTACTCACCGGTGATGGAACGCCCGCGCTCCGGGTCACTCCACAGGTCTGGCGAGGCGACGATGGCCTCGAGTTCCGCCAGACGGGAGGCGGACTTGTCGACCTTTAGATACTCCCTTGCCTCGCCCACGCGCTTGGCCAGAGCCTCTAGCTCGTCTGAGTAGGATCGCAACCTTCAGTAACCGTCCGCGCTAGACAATGGGAACTAGACGCCGACTGCTGTCGACGAGACCGGGATTCCAATCTAGTCGACGGCGGCGCCGTGGCAGTGCTTGTACTTCTTTCCGCTACCGCACCAGCACTTGTCGTTTCGCCCCAGCTTGTGAGCCTCTGCGGGCACGACGACCTCGCCACCCAGGGAGAATGCCTCCAGCCCGGTGACGGGCCCGGCCGCATCCTGGGCCAGTTCGGCCACCTCCGATTGGGCGCTCTGATAGAAAGCCTGGGCCAGGTCGGTGCCGATGGCCAGCGTCGGCGCCTCCACCACCACCTCCATGCGCATCACGTAGCGGAGATAGTCGGTATCGATGAGCTCAACCAGCTTCCCGAACATCTCGAAAGCCTCCCGCTGCCATGCAACCAGGGGATCCTGCTGCCCCATGGCACGCAGGTTGATGCCCTCGCGCAGGTAGTCCATCTCGGCCAGGTGCTCGCGCCAGCGCATGTCGATAGCGCTCAGCATCGCCTCGCGCTCCACCGCCCGCATGGTCTCGGCCCCTCCGGGTATCTCGGCCTCGCGCCGCTCGTAGTACTCGGTGGCTTCGGCGAGCAGGCTCTCGAAGATCTGCTCCTTGGATACCGCTTCCTGCAGGTCCTCCAAGTGGAACTCGGTGGGATAGATGAGCGTGGCTTCGACGAGCAGCCGCTCGAACTCCCAGTTCTCGGGGAACTCGCCCGGACACGACTCCTCGACCACCCGGTCGAGCGCCTCCTCCAGGACCTCCAAGGTGCGCTCGCGAAGGTCCTCGCCCTCCAGCACCTCCAGACGCCTGGCATAGATCACCTTGCGCTGCTCGTTCAAGACCTCGTCGTACTTGAGAACTTCCTTGCGGATCTCCGCGTTCTTGCCTTCGACCGTGGTCTGGGCGCGCTCGATGGCGCGGGAAACCATCCTGTTCTCGATAGGCAGCTCGTCGGGGAAGGTGCGCTCCAGTATGGAGGAGACCGCGCCGGTGGCGAAGAGACGCATGAGGTCATCCTGCAGCGATAGGAAGAAGCGCGACTCGCCCGGATCGCCCTGGCGGCCGGAACGGCCGCGCAGCTGGTTGTCGATGCGGCGCGACTCGTGCCGCTCGGAGCCCAGAACGTACAGCCCGCCCAGCTCGCGAACCTGGGCCGCCTCTTGGGCGCACTGCTCCTTGAACTTGGCCAGGAGCTCGGCCCGGGTCGCGGCGTACTCCTCGTCGGCCGGGGTCAGCCCTCGGGCCGCCAACTCGCTGTCGGCGAGGCCCTCCGGGTTTCCGCCCAGCAGGATGTCGACGCCGCGGCCGGCCATGTTGGTAGCTACGGTGACCCCCTTCAGCCGCCCCGCCTGGGCGACGATGCTCGCCTCTCGCGTGTGCTGCTTGGCATTCAGCACCTGGTGCGGAATACCCTTCTGGGTCAGGTATTGGGAAAGCAACTCCGACTTGGCCACCGAGGCGGTGCCGACCAGCACCGGCTGGCCCTTGATATAACGCTCCTCGATATCGTCGGCCACGGCCAGGAACTTGGCGTGCTCGGTCTTGTAGACCAGGTCCGCGTAGTCCTCGCGCTGGACCGGGCGGTTGGTGGGAATGGGCACGACCTGCAAGTTGTAGGTGCCGGCGAACTCGGCGGCCTCGGTCTCGGCCGTTCCGGTCATGCCCGCCAGCTTCTCGTACATGCGGAAGTAGTTCTGCAGGGTGACGGTGGCCCAGGTGTGGTTCTCCTCCTTGATCTTCACCCGCTCCTTGGCCTCCACCGCCTGGTGGAGCCCTTCGGACCAGCGCCTTCCCTCGAGGATGCGGCCGGTGAACTCGTCGACGATCTTCACCTCGCCGTGGTCGACGATGTAGTCCTTGTCGCGATGGTAGAGCTCCTTGGCGCGAAGCGCCTGGGTGAGCTGATGGAGGTGGTCGACGATGCTCGGGTCGTAGAGGTTGGCGACCTGCAGGGCGTTCTCGACCTTGTCGATTCCGCTCTCGGTCGGATAGACGATCTTCTTCTCCTCGTCCACCTCGTAGTCGACGCCGCGCCTCAGCGTGCGCACGATGGAGGCGAACTGATAGTAGACCTGGGGCGGGTCCCCGGTGGGGCCGGCGATGATGAGGGGGGTCCGGGCCTCGTCGATGAGAATGGAGTCCACCTCGTCGACGATGGCGTATACGTGGCCGCGCTGAACCAGCTCCGGCAACGTCTTTGCCATGTTGTCGCGCAGGTAGTCGAAACCGAACTCGGTGTTGGTGCCGTAGGTGACGTCCGCCTGGTAGGCGGCGCGCCGCTCGGCGGGATCCTCCATGGAGGGGAGCACCAGGCCCACCGAGAGCCCCAGGAACTCATAGATCTGGCCCATCCAGGCCGAGTCGCGGCTGGAAAGGTAGTCGTTGACGGTGACGACGTGAACGCCGCGCCCTTCCAGGGCGTTCAGGTAGACCGGGAGCGAGGAGACCAGCGTCTTGCCCTCGCCGGTCTTCATCTCGGCGATCCAACCGAAATGAAGGGCCATGCCACCCATCAGCTGCACGTCGTACGGCCGCTGCCCGATGGTCCGCTTGGCCGCCTCGCGCACGACTGCAAAGGCCTCGACCAGCAGGTCGTCCAGGTTCTCGCCGTCCAGTAGCCTCGCCTTGAACTCGGCCGTCTTGCCGCGGAGCTCGGCGTCGCTCAGCGCCTCGATCTCGGGCTCCAGCTCATTGATCATCGGCACAATCTCGGCCAGCCGACGCAGCTTCTTGCCCTCGCCAGCCCTCAGCACCTTGGAAAACACGCTCATTGGTTAACAATCGTACCCATAGGCGCGTACTTGGCTCACTTGGCACGCAAGCGAGCTGCTGATGAAAGGGGGCGGGGCCCGCGCCCCGCCCCCCTCGCCGGCTAGAAGTTGTCGACGGCGTCTATGAGGCCGACGTTGCCGTCGTTGCGCTGATAGACCACGGCCGGCCTGCCGGTGTCGTGATTCGTGAAGAAATAGAAGCTGTGGCTGAGCAGCTGCATCTGCAGCGCCGCCTCAGCGGGCGTCATGGTCGTGATCTTGAAGGTCTTGGACTTGACTATCTTGGCTCCACCGAGCAGGGCGAGCTCGTCGAACTTCTCCTCCTCGGGCACCTCGGGCACCACCTTGGGGGCACGGTGCTGAGGCTGGGAGCGATCGACCAGCTTCCCTTTGAGCTTCTCCAGCCTGTGCTCCAGGCGATCGTAGACGCGATCGGCCGCCGCGAGCACTCCGATGCCGGAGCCCTTGGCGCGCACCACCGCCGCCTTGGTGTGCAGCGTCACCTCGCAAATCTCCTTCTCGGGAATGCTGGGGTTGCGCTCCTGGAAGAGCTTCACCTCCACCCGGGTGGACGCATCCGCCAGGTGGTTGAGGCGGGAGAACTTTTCGCGGATCGCATCCCGATCAACGTCGGAGAGGGAAACGCCCTTGGTTTTGAACGCGAAGTCCAAGTCTCCTCCTTTTGCCGTCTAGGCCGCGGCCTCAGCGGGGCCGATCCAGGGCCTTGCCTTCAAGATATGGCAGAAAGCCGCAGTTCGCAAGGACAAAGCTCCCTGGTGGCGGCATATGGGACGAATTCAGGTCCCGTGCTGCCACGAGGTCAGGTACTCGCGCTGGGCCTCGGTCAACTCGTCGATGGTGATTCCCATCGAACGCAGCTTCAACAGCGCCACCTCGTCGTCGATCTCGCGGGGCACATCGTAAACCTTGGCGCCCAGATCGGCCGAGCCCTTGGCCACCCATTCGCCCGCGAGCGCCTGGTTGGCGAAGCTCATGTCCATGACCGCCGCGGGATGGCCCTCGGCCGCCCCCAGGTTCACCAGACGTCCCTCGGCGACGACGCGGATGCGCGCATCCCCGCCCTCCTGGGGAACCAGGTACTCCTCCACCAGGGGCTTCACCTCGCGACGCCTCTCACCCCCGGCCATGGCGGCCAGAGCCTTGAGGTCGATCTCGATGTCGAAGTGTCCGGAGTTGGCGAGAATCGCCCCGTCCTTCATAACCTTGAAGTGCTCCTCGGCGATGACATCGCGATCACCGGTGACGGTGACGAAGATGTCGCCCTCCTTGGCGGCCTCGCTCATGGGTTCCACCCTAAAGCCATCCATGACGGCCTCCAGAGCGCGGATCGGGTCCACCTCGGTGACCACGACCTGGGCGCCCATCCCACGGGCCCTGGAGGCGACCCCCTTGCCGCAGTAGCCGTAGCCCGCCACGACGAACACCTTGCCGGCGATCAGGACGTTGGTGGCGCGGATTATGCCGTCAAGTGTTGACTGCCCGGTTCCGTAACGGTTGTCGAACATGTGCTTGGTGTCGGCGTCGTTCACCGCCACGATTGGATACTTGAGGGCGCCCGAGGCCTCCATGGCACGCAGCCGGATCACCCCGGTCGTGGTCTCCTCGGTTCCGCCAACCATCCCCACCAGCTGCTCCGGGCGTTGGGTGTGCAGGCGCGTCACCAGGTCGCAACCGTCATCCATGGTGATGGTCGGATGGGCGTCGAGCACCGCGTCGATGTGGGAGTAGTAGGTGGCATCGTCCTCGCCACGGATGGCGAAAACGGGGATCTGATCGTACTTGACCAGCGCCGCGGCCACGTCGTCCTGTGTGGAGAGCGGATTGGAAGCACATGCGTAGACCTCGGCGCCGCCCGCCTTTAGCGTGCGCAGCAGGTTCGCCGTCTCCGTGGTGATGTGCATGCAGGCCGCCACCACCTGTCCGGCCAGCGGCTTCTCACGGGCAAAGCGCTCGCGTATTGAAGCGAGCACGGGCATCTCTGAGTCGGCCCAGCTGATGCGGCGCCTTCCCGCCTCCGCAAGGCCGATGTCGGCTATGTCGAATTGCATGTTGATGCTTTCTGTCGTCGATCCTGTTGGGCATCCCAGCTTATGCCGGGACCCCTGCAGGGCGGTTTCCGCCCGGTTCAGGCCCCCGGGCTTTTCAGCTGCGCCTTGAGCGCGCTCAGCACCGGTATCGGCCCCGGGTCCACGCCGTAGGCACCGGCGAGGTGCAGCGAGACGAAGTCCCCGACCAGGGCCAGATCGAAGAACTGCGCCAGCTCCCCCTCCCCCTGGGCACGAACCTCGATTGCCTCGTGAACATAAGGGTCGATGAAGTCGGCGGTTATCTCGTAGCGCCGGTTGATCTGGGGATGCTCGTTGTCGTGCCGCAGGCGCACCACGGCCAGGTCGCGCTTGGTCGTCCCGGCCAGGCTGCTCCACCCGGCCAGCTCGTTGTGGCAGTTCTCCGGATAGATGGAGGCGAAGGCCATTGCCTTGGCGTTCTCGTTGATCTGGGCGCGCCAGCGGGTCGTGGCCGCCTTGCCCACCGATCCGGCCGAATGCAGCATGGCCAGCCTGCCCTCCAGATGCCGGGCGATCTCCTCGGCCTGGGAGCGTTTGCTGACCAGCTGGTCACGACGACGTTGCAGCTGCGAGACGGTCTGGTCTATCCAATAACCGCCCCCGGGAAAGAGGCCGATGGCGTCCAGAACCGCCAGCGGCGGGATGGAGACGGCCCCGAGGGCCGCGCGAGGCTGAGGAATCGATTCGGGAACCGGGACGAGCAGCGAGCCCGTGTCGCGCGCCATCTGGGCCAGTTCGCCTCCGGCGGCGACGAATACAACCTGTGCCCCAAGCTCGAGAGCCATGCCCGCCGCCTCGACGGTCTCCTCGGTCGCGCCCGAGAAGGAGATGGCAAAGACGAGGGTGCCGGTGGAAACGTAGGCGGGGGTGGTGTATGACTTGACCACACTCGCGGGCACCGGTAGCACCGGGCCCGCCGCGGCCACCAGCACGTCGCCCGCGATTCCCGATCCCCCCATGCCGAAGACGACGATGTTCTCGACCTTCTCCCGATCGGGAAGGCCGGGAAGCTCCGCCACCTGAGCGGCGGCAGCCGCCACCTGTTCGGGCAGCGAGGCGGTCGCGTCCCACATGCCCAATGAATCGGCGACCTCGTACGGCCACTCGCTCATCTCTACCTAGCCTTCTCGCCGCCATGAACCGGCGCTCCGACCCGGCGGCGCGTGCCGGAGCGTTCGTGAAAGAATCGTGCGCACCACAGCCAGGGCGTACCTGGTGGGCGCATGCAACCAGTGTCGCACAAAAAAGGAAGGCGGGTGGGGGCCTCAGCCTTTGCCGGTTGCGGTATGAGGAAGAGCCCGCAGCCGGGCGTCCTCCGCCTCGTCCACGATCTCGGACTCCTCCACCAGGAGAACGGGGATGCCTTCCTCGATCCTGTACTTGCGCCGCATTCGCGGGTTGTAGAGGATCTCCTCGCCCTCCACGTACCAAAGCTCGCCCTTGTCGTCAGGGCAGACGATCAAATCGATCAGCTGGGGTGCAAGCGCCATCGACCCTCCTAGAAACTGTCGGCCTTGGCGATGACCGCGAGCACCTCCGAAAGGCGCGAGGCCACCTCCTCGGGGGTGCGCGCCTCGAGGTTGAGGCGAAGCAGTGGCTCGGTGTTGGAGGGCCGCACGTTGAACCACCAGTCACCGAAGTCGAGCGTGAGCCCGTCCATCTCGTTCACCTCCGCGCGACCGTCGTAGGCGTTGCGGATGAATGCGATCACGGCCTTGGCGTCGGTCACCCGGGTGTTCACCTCGCCCGAGTCGCTGTAGCGCTCGAACGGCTTGCGCAGCTCCGACAGAGGCAGTCCCGACTTGGATATCTGCTCCAGCACGATCAGTGCAGCGATTATGCCCGAGTCGGCGCGATAGTTGTCCCGGAAGTAGTAGTGGCCGGAGTGCTCGCCGCCGAAGACCGCCCCCTCCTGGGCCATGACCTCCTTGATGAAGGAGTGGCCGACCCTGGTCATGACCGGCCGCCCACCGTTCTCGGCTATCACCTCCGGCACGGCCTTGGAGCAGATGAGGTTGTAGAGAACGGTGGCCCCTGGATTGGCCCCCAGCATCGCTTTGGCGACCAGCGCGGTGGTCAGCGAACCCGAGAGCGGCGCGGCCTTGTCGTCCACGAGGAAGACACGGTCGGCGTCGCCGTCGAATGCCAGGCCGACGTCGGCTCCGTCCGCGAGCACCCGGGCCTTCAGATCCACCAGGTTCTCCGGCTGTATCGGGTCGGCGGGATGGTTGGGGAAGTTCCCGTCCAGCTCCGGATAGAGCATGGTCAGCTCGAAGGGAAGCTTTTCGAAGATCGCCGGAACGACCAGTCCGCCCATGCCGTTGGCGGTGTCCGCCACCACCTTCAGCGACTTGAGGGCGGCAACGTCCACAAATGAGCGGACGTGGTCGGCGAAGGCGTCCAGGATCTCCACCTTGCGGTTCTCGGGCGGTGTTGCGCCGGCTTCGGGACGCCTGGCGAGATAGCTTCGCGCGCCCTCCTTGACCTGCGCCAAACCGGTCTGCTCACCCACGGGGCGCGCGCCTGCGAGGCACATCTTTATCCCGTTGTACTGGGCTGGATTATGCGAAGCGGTGAAGGTCCCTCCCGGCTCGTCGAGACGGCCGGAGGCGAAGTAGAGCATGTCGGTGGAGCACATGCCGATGTCGTCGACCCCCACGCCGGCGCGGTTGGCTCCCGCGATGAAGGCTCCCACCAGCGGATCGCCCGAGGGGCGCATGTCGCGGCCAACCACGATGCGCTGGACTGCCGCAAAGCGGGCGAAGGCGTAGCCGATCGCCTCGGCCACCTCCGGATCCAGCTCCTCCGGAACCAGGCCACGCACGTCGTAGGCCTTGAAAATCTTGTCGAGTCGATCCATGAAAAACCTCGTCTGTCTCGGCGGCCTGGGCCTGCCAAAAGCGGCGCGCCCGGGCGCGGAGCCGAACACGAAACAATGACTCTAGTTGGCCGGAACCCGCCGTTCAACCCGCCCCCGCCAGGGTCACGGCCGCTCGGCCCGGCCCTCCGCGTCAGCCTCGAAAGGCATCTCCACCTGGGCGGGCGAGGCCGTCTCGGCGGGCAGAGCGGCAAGGGTGCGGGAGCGTCTGCGCAGCAGGAGCCCGGCGGCCAGGATGCCGAGCACCGTCAGCGCGCTGATGAGGATGCCGATCCAGTCCGCGGCCGTGCGCCCGTAGGAGAGGACGACATGACGGGAGGTGGGAACCACCACCATCAGGTTGGGAGTGGCCCTGTAGGGCCCCTCAGCCCCGCTTGCGTGCCAATTGGGGAAGTAGGAGATCTTCACCAGCACCGGCACGCCCGTCCTGGAGACGTCGAAGGAGACGGATGCGTTGGAGACCTGGAGATGCGTGACCGAGACGGAGGGTTCGGGCGTGGTCGCGCTCACCTTGGCGTACGGCGCAACCCGGGAGTAGGAGTTGGGGCCGCTCATGAGCCGCTCCACCGGGTACTCCGAGGGATTCTGATAGAACGCCAACGACGGGCCCAGCCAGCTCGGCTGGGCGGGAGAGAGGCCGCGCATGACCACCGGCTGCTGTTCGAGGGGCTGGACCAGCCCCGAAGAGCGCACCAGGTATATGTGCCAGGTCTCGGTGAGCACCGGTATCGATGAAGCCGGGTCCACCGCTGGCACGGTCGCGATCTGGCGCAGTGAGGGGTTCTTGTCGGCCGCCGCGACGATGGACGGCGTGAAGGCCATGTAGTAGCGGACTCCCAGGAGCTGAAGGTGCTTGATGCCCAGGGCCACGTTCACGCCCGCATAGGGAAGGCCGGCCATCGCGTCAGACGGGGAGGCGGAGAGCTCGGACTGGTTCATGAAGTGATACGGGGTGGTCGCCGAGGATTCGAAGAAGAGCCCCTCCATTGAGTCGATGCAGTTGTTGGTCCAATATGGAAGGAGCATGAGGGCCATGGGGGTGCCGTAGTCGTTCTGGTTGGCGTTGTACTCCCACATGGCGCGTCCACAGCCGTATGTCGAGCCGATGCTCTTCGTCCGCAGCATCAGAGCCCGGTAGGCAGGAAAGCCCGCCTTTGCCTCGTATCCGCTGTAGTTCCACTGAATCCAGCCGGGAACGAAGCTGGTGGCGCCCCGAATCGGGCTCCAGCTCGGCATCCTCACCAGTGGGATCAGCACCGCCACGAGAATCGCGAC
>JAJZNF010000131.1:0-9914 GCA_021847985.1 Actinomycetes bacterium
AGCCGGCCACGAAAAGCATCGTGGTTCTCGCCACGGCGGCACGGGTGGATACCCTCGCCCCCTCGCCCGGGTCTTCGCGCACGTCCACACCGGTGACCACCGAGAGATAGGCGGGCACGAGCGGGAGGACGCACGGAGAAGCGAAAGAGATAACTCCGCCGCCGAAGGCCGCGATGTAGCTCAGTCCGACCGCCATTTGCCAACCAGACTACCCGGACGCCGGGAAAGCTCCCCGTCTAGCCCGGTACCAGGGCGAGCCTCGCCTCACTGGAGGAAAGAGGCTCGACGAACAGCAGGTCGGAGCCGTCGCCGCCCACCCTTATGAAGACCTCGCTCCCTTGCGTGCACCAGGTGTCGAGGTGCCGGAGCGACTCCTCGTCGGCGCCTTCGAGCCAGGCAACCCAGGTGCCGAGCATCATGCCGTCGTTCCCGGCACGCTCTCCCGGGAATGCCGGCGTGCCGGGATCCTGGTGACGCCGGTATCCGACCAGCACCGTGTCCGAGAGGGTCACCACCCCTGTTATCACCACGCCTTTGGCCCGGGCGAACTGGCTCGCGGCCATCTGGGCCCGGAGTGCACTGTGTTCGACCGCGCGCAGCCGTCTGGAGTACTCCATGCGCTCTCGCTGGTTCCGCCAACTGATCACGGATACAACCGCCAGGAACACCATCCCGAACGTCGGGATGGAGAATTCAAACAAAGCCTTGGACATGCCTGCACCACCCACTCCCATTATGCCACCGGCGTCTGCGCACGGTCGCCGGGGTGGCCACGCAAATGTGGCCGAGGGTGGCCGATAGGCTCTTGGGCGTGCGGCTCTCGATTTTCGGTCACGCCGGCTCCTACGGGGCGCCGGGCGCTCAATGCTCCTCCTACCTGGTCTCGGCGGCACGGACCCATCTGTTGCTCGACATAGGCAACGGCTCTTTCTCCAACCTGGGCCGCCAGATCATGCCGGGAGACCTCGACGCGGTCTTCATCTCGCACCGGCACCACGACCACCTGGCGGACCTGATCTCCCTCTACCATTACCTGACCTTCGTGCCGGGCGCGCTACGGCACCCGATCCCGCTCTATGCCTCGTCCGTTACGCTCGAGTCGATCCGCACCTTGGTGGCGGCCGACTTCGGTCGGATACTGCTTCCGCACGAAGTGGAAGCGGGTGACGCCGTCGAGGTGGGACCGTTACAAGTCTCCTTCGCCGCCGCCGACCACGTGCCCGGCACCCTCGCAACGCTGGTTCGGGTTGCCGGCGGTCCCTCGCTGGGATACACGGCCGACACCGGTCCCAGCCCGGCACTGGAAGCCTTCTTCGAGGGAGCGGACCTGCTGCTCGGGGAGTCCACCTGGCTGAGCCGCCCCGATGGGGCCCCGCCAGGTCTGCATATGGACGCCTCCGACCTGGCGGCGATGGCGACGCGGGCGAAAGTCAGGCGCCTGGTGGTGACCCATGTCGCCTACCCGGGGAATGCGACTGCTGCCGCGCGCCTGGTCTCCGACCGGTTCAGCGGCGAGGTGATCGCCGCCTTCGACGGCCTGGCGGTGGAGTTCTGAGCGGCGATTTGCGGGCAAGACGCGGCGGCTCAGGCACCGCCGGGCCCGCTAGGTTGAATGCCGTGCCCGGCAAAGCCAGTCAAAGCCACCGAGGCGGGATCCACTCCGGCAGCGCGCCGGAGAGTTCGAACGCGGTTCTCACCATACCGAACCTGGTTACGCTGCTCAGGCTCCTGCTTCTTCCGGTGGCGCTCTTCTTCGCGCTGGCCCGGCACAATTTCATCATCGCCACGGCGCTCCTGGCGTTCATTTCCATCACGGACTTCCTGGACGGCTATCTTGCCCGCCACCTGGGGCAGATTTCCGAGCTGGGAAAGATCATCGACCCATCGGCCGACCGGGTCGTAATACTCAGCGTTGGGATCGCGGCGCTGGTGGAGGGTTGGATACCAATCGGGCTCGGTGTGGCGATGCTGGTGCGCGAGGCGATCATCTCGGGCATATCCGCCTACCTTTACAAGGCCAAGGGCCACCGCCTCGACGTAATCTGGGCGGGCAAGGCGGGGACGCTTCTCCTTCTCTTCGCGCTCCCAGCCATTCTCTTGGGCGAGCAGGTTCATCCCGACCTGGCACTCCTTCACAACGTCGGAATCTTCCTGGCCTTGGCCGGCACGCTGGTGCTCTACTGGGCCGCGCTCGTCTATGTGCGGCGCGACCTCCTTCCGGCTCTGTCGGAGAAGTAGGGCGCTGTATCGGCGACCGGATCCAATACGGGTTGTCGGCATCAGTTTGTTGCTAGGTTCACTTTCGTGGACCCTTAGAGCGCGGAGGGATATTGAAAGCAGTCATCATGGCAGGCGGCGAAGGCACTCGCCTTAGGCCGCTGACCGCCACGGCCCCCAAGCCGATGCTGCCGGTGGCCAACAGGCCAATGCTCGAGCACATACTCAACCTTCTCAAGAAGCACGGCTTCGACGAGGTGGTCATCACCGTCGCTTTCATGGCAAATGCGATTCGCACCTATTTCGGTGACGGCTCCGATTTCGGGATCCGTATCAGTTATTCAAACGAGGACTCTCCGCTCGGCACAGCGGGCTCGGTCGGCAATTGCCGCGAGATGCTCGAGTCCACCTTCCTCGTCATCTCCGGCGACGTTCTCACCGACATCGACCTGAGCGCGGTCCTGGAGTTCCACCGATCACGCTCGGCCATGGCGACCATCGCGCTCAAGTCCATGGAGAACCCGCTCGAATTCGGCATTGTCACCACCAACGAAGACCAGACCGTCGCCCGCTTCCTGGAGAAGCCGACCTGGGGCCAGGTCTTCTCCGACACCATCAATACCGGCATCTACGTGCTCGAGCCGGAGATCTTCACCTACATGCCGGTGGGCAAGGTGCTCGACTTCTCACACGACGTCTTCCCGCGGATGCTCTCCGACGGCGTGCCCGTTCATGCCGTGACCTGCGAAGGGTACTGGGAGGACGTCGGCACCCTGGAGGCGTACCTCGGCGCTCAGAGCGATGCACTGGCCGGCAAAGTAGAGATCGACCTGCCGGGTTTCATGATCGACACGGGGATCTACGTGGGATCCGCCACCGAGATCCATCCCGGCGCCCATCTGGAGGCTCCCGTCCTTGTCGGCGACAACTGCCGCATCGGTGCGGGCGCGCGGATCGGCCCCTACAGCGTCATAGGCTCCAACTCCCGCATCTCCAAATCCGCCGAGATCAACCATTCCGTCCTGCACGAGAACGTCTATATCGGCGAGGCGAGCATTGTGCGGGGCACCGTGATCGGAAAGTCCTGCGACGTGCGCCGCAGCGTGCACACCGAAGACGGAGTGGTCCTCGGCTCCGACTGCTACGTTGGCGACGGCGCACAGATCATGGCTCGCGTGAAGGTCTACCCGTCAAAGACCGTGCAGTCCGGGGCTACGGTTCTGACCTCGATCGTCTGGGAGTCCAAGGGCACGCGTAGCGTCTTTTCCCCGACCGGGGTCAAGGGGATCGCCAATGTCGACATCGGACCCGAGCTGGCTCTCAGGCTGGCAATGGCCTATGGGTCCACGCTGCGGCCGGGCGCTCGCATCACGACAGCCCGCGACTCCTCCAGGGCCGCCCGCACACTCAAACGCGCGATCATGGTCGGCCTGAACGCCGTGGGCGTGGACGTGGCGGACCTGGAGGTGGCAACTGTCCCGGCCCTGCGTTTCCATGTGCGGAACACCTCCTCCAAAGGCGGAATCGCCGTGGGCCTCGATCCCCTCGACCCGGAGTCAGTGGTGATCCGGTTCATCGACGAAGGGGGGGTCGATCTGGACGAGGGCACCCAGCGCAAGATCGAGCGCGGGCTGGCCCGCGAAGACTTTCGCAATGTATTGGCCGGCGAACTGGGCGACATCGAGTTTCCCGCGCGCAACACGGAGTTCTACACCCAGTCCCTTTTGGACCAGGCCGAGGTCTCACGCATACGAGAACGCAATTTCAAGCTGGTGGTGGACTACAGCTACGGCGTCGCCTCGCACATAATGCCCGGCGTCCTGTCCAAGCTGGGTGGGGACATCCTCGGGATCAACCCGTTCTCCTCGACCAAACGGATGGTGGAGTCCCTGCCTGCCGCCAACCTCGCTCGCTTGGCCGATCTGGTGGTATCCTCCCGCTCCGAGATGGGCATCGCCATCGACCCGGTTGGGGAGAGGCTGCAGGTGGTGGACTCAAAGGGAAGGATTCTCTCCGGTTACGAGCTGCAGGTGCTGATGTGCAGGCTGGCAGCCGAGGCCAAGCCAGGAGCTCGAATAGTGATACCCGTCGGCTCCCCTCGGGCGACGGCCGACGCCATCGAGCGATTCGGCGGTGAGGCTGTACTGGCTAAGCGCAGTATCACGGGACTTAGCGAGGCCGCACTTGCTGACAGCGGAGTATGCGCCCTGGCGGCGGGACTGGAGGGGGACTTCTCCTTCCCGACCTTCCTCCCCGGTTTCGACGGCTGTGCGGCCTTCGTCCAGCTCCTCTCGCTGCTCGCCTTGACCGGGCAGAACCTGGCCGAGGCCGCGGACGAGATCGGCGTCATCAGCGTGGTGAGCGAGTCCGTGGTGACCCCATGGGAGACCAAGGGAATGGTCATGCGCCTTTTGCTCGAAGGGCTGGGAGAGGCCGAGCCGTTGCTGATTGACGGCATCTATGTCTCCCAGCCCAAGGGTTGGTACCTCATCGTCCCGGACCCCGTGGAGCCGATCACCCATGTATACGTCGAGCTCAACAACGAAGTCGAGTCGCGAATGCTGGCCCGCCAGCTGGCGGAGCGCATTGTGCAGATAGTTCGCGATGCCGATGCGGTTCGCGCCTAGCGCAACCGTTTTGTGCCAGGCCGGGAATTTTGGCATCCGGCCCCTCACACGGGGCTAATTTGTGATCCATGGAGATTCGCGAAGACAGAAGCTACACCAAGGATCACGAGTGGGCGGTACTTGAGGGTGACAACCTCCGCGTAGGAATTACCGACTATGCCCAGGACGCCTTGGGCGACGTGGTCTTCGTTCAACTGCCTGCCGTAGGCGCGCAGGTCACCGCAGGCGCCTCATTTGCCGAGGTGGAATCCACCAAGAGCGTGTCGGACATCTACGCGCCGGCCACCGGGAAGGTGGTCGAGGTCAACACCGAGCTGGAAAGCCAGCCGGAGCTGGTCAACTCCGCGCCCTACGACGGTGGCTGGATCGCGGTCATAGAGCTCTCCGACGCCGAGAACCTTGAGCTCATGTCCGCTGCGGACTACGCGGCAATGACCGAACTCTAAAGCTGAAGTCGAGCTTAATAGTCCGACGCCGCGGGCACTGAGCTATTGTGGTTCACCTGTGGGCGCATCGCGCCGTACGGACTCTGGGGGCCGGAGCAAGTGATCGTCTGTCGCAACTGTGGGCACGCCAACCAGGTCGGTTCAAACTTCTGTTCGTCCTGCGGCCTGGCGCTGTCGCGCCGGGAGGAAACCACGGACACCATGGCGATCCTCGAGGTCGGCACCGAGCCGGGCGAGGAGCTCATCAACTCGCTCATCGAGTCGGCCCCGCCTGGAGCTGCGCTTCTCGTGGTAAAGAGCGGGCCGGCGGCAGGCACCTCGTTCATCCTCGAAAAGCAAAAAACCACTACCGGCCGCCATCCCGACAGTGATATCTTCTTGGACGACATAACCGTCTCCCGCCGTCATGCCGAGTTCGTGAAGGAGGGAGAGGAGTTCTCGATATCGGATGTGGGGTCCCTCAACGGAACATACGTAAACCACGTTCGCACCGATTACGAGCGCTTGAAGAGCGGTGACGAAGTCCAGATCGGCAAGTATCGGCTCTTGTTCATAGTTGTCCCTAAGGAGTGAGATGGAGGCGGCCGAAAAGGACACGTCCTATTCCATCGGAGAGGCGCTTGCGCTCCTGCAAAAGGAGTTCCCGGACGTCTCGATCTCCAAGATCAGGTTCCTGGAGTCCAAGGGTCTTATCGCGCCCGAGCGGACCGCGGCCGGATTCCGCCGTTTTTGCCAGGCTGACATAGATCGCCTGGTGGCGATACTCAAGCTCCAGCGCGACCAGTATCTGCCACTCGCCGTGATCCGGGAGCAGTTCACGGGGGAGCCCGAGGCCCGGCGCGGTGGACGGCGCGGGCGGGCGGGAGCCCGGGCCCGCATGGATCAGCCCAGCCTCGGTCTCGACGGTGAAGATCAGGTCGAGGTAGAAGTCGAGGTGGATGAGGCTCCCGATCCGGCCGTTCCCGAGGTGCGATCACTACGGGTGGTTCAGGACATCGAGCCCGAGCCCGAAAAGACGCCGGCCGAGCCGGCTCCCGTGGCGCAAGCCACACCCGAACCGGCTCCCGTGCCTACGCTTTCGCAGGAGTCGGGCCTCGAGCTGCTGGTCGCCTCGACCGCCACCGCCTTCGCCCACGTGCCGCTAGTCCCGGCACAGGAACTGAACCGCCCGATTGCCAGCCCGGCCAAGCACGTGCCGGATGCCGAGCCGGATCAGGTCGACTCCGGAGAGGGCGAAAGCGCGCCGTCGGGCCAGGCCAGAGGGCGCAAGGGGCGCAAGCGCGCCAAGGACGACGCCGCGGTCGCCTCCGAGGCCGAAGCTCCGGTCGAGGCAACCGGGATCCTGACCCCACGCGAGTTCATGGCCCAGGCAGGCGTCAACGCGGCCTTCCTGGCGGAGCTCGAGCAATTCGGCATCGTAAAGCCCACCAAGGTGCATGGGGCGCTTTCGTACGAAAGCCAGCTCGTGGAGCTGGCCAAGGTGGCCAAAAGCCTCGACGCGCTCGGCCTCGGCCCCCGGCACCTGAAGTCGCTGCGGGTATCGGTCGAGAAGGAGTTCGGGCTCATCGAGCAACTCGTCGCCACGCAGCTCGGCACGGGCGGGGCGCGGGCCAAGCGGAAGGCCGCCGAGACGGCGCGGGCCCTGGAAGAGCAATCGGAGCGCTTCCGCCGCCTGCTGCTTGCGCTCCTGGTCTCGGGGCTGATCGGCGAGCAGCCCTAGAGGCGCCGTTCGGTCCACATACCACGGGCGAAATGGCACTAGGCTGTTCCCATGGTAGAAGTCGAGCTGTCTTCTGTGAGGGTCGACCTTCGTTCCAACACGCCGCTGATTCTGCTGCGCGAGATCGCCGAGCCGCATCGCAGCCTGCCTATCTTCATAGGCGCCCCGGAGGCCACGGCTATCGCGATGGCTCAGCGCGGATATGAGGCCCCACGCCCGCTAACGCACGACCTCGCTCTCGAGCTGGTTGGCAGGCTGGGTGGGAGCATCGAGCGAATCGTGGTTGTCGACCTGGTCGAGGCTACCTACTACGCGGACATACACCTGGTCGGCCCCCTGGGCAAGACCGTGGTCTCCGCCCGGCCGTCCGACGCGGTGGCCCTGGCCATTCGCGCACAGGTGCCCATCTTCGTCGCTGACGACCTGATGGCCCGGGAGGGCGTGGTCGTGCAGGAGGAGGAGACCTTCGAGGACAACGTCGAGGTCGAGGGCGAGGAAGCGGAGGTTCTGGACGAGTTCCGCGAGTTCCTCAACAACATCTCCCCCGAGGACTTCTCCTAACCTCCAGGTCCGGCCCGGGGCCTCCGGCAGCGACTCCAGGCCGATGCCGGGCCGGGGCGGCACAATAATTCCGTCTTGCACGGGCGAAATTTCACGATTGCAACTAAAGGCGGGCCCAGGCCGGTTCGAAAGCTGTAGTAGGATTTGACCGTCTTTGACGTTTAGCAGGGGACACTCTGAAGTGAACCAAACCAGCGAGGCCGAAGGTTACAGCGGCCTGCAGGCCGCGAAGATCGTCGGCATCAGCTATCGGCAACTCGATTACTGGGCACGCACAGATCTCATCCGGCCATCGATCGCCGACGCACACGGCAGCGGATCGCAACGCAAGTACTCATATGAAGACCTCATCCGTCTCAAGCTGGTGAAGCGCCTTATCGATAACGGCTTGTCCCTTCAGGGAGTGCGCCGCATGGTCGAGTCGATCGCCAAGATCGATGGTATGACCTTGGCCAACGCCGGGCTCGTATTCTGCGGGGGAACCAAGTCGGTGCTTGCACGAGACGAGGAAAACCTGGTGGACGTCATGCGCGGCAACCAGATGATGTTCGGCATGGTGCTTTCGCTCAACGACATCAAGAGCGAACTCGAGAACGAGATCGTCTCGATCTCGGAGTTCCGCCAGACCAAGGAGTCCGTCGTCGCCGAGGCGCCGCAGGCCCCCACCGTGGCCGCCACGCACAGCTGAGTTCCGGCCGGCGCGCGGCCGGCACACCCATCGTGATGATCCGGCAGCTTTGCGCATCCGGCAGGCCGCTTGGGTATTGTTGATCCGGTGGACACAAAGTACAGCTTCCTCAATTCCTACCACAAACGCCTAGGCGCCAAGATGGTCCCATTCGGCGGGTGGGAGATGCCACTCGCCTACCCGGCGGGCACGTTGGCCGAACACCTCGCCTGCCGCTCGGACGCCGTGGTCTTCGACGTCTCCCACCTCGGCACGGTACGACTGCAAGGGGAGGGCGCCTTCGAGACGCTGCAGCGCAGCTTCACCAACGACCTCAACAAGATCGCCCCGGGACGTGCGCAGTACACCCATCACCTCGGCCAAGACGGATCGGTGGTCGACGACATCATCGTCTGGTGGGTCTCCCAGGACCGTTTCGACGTGATGCCCAACGCCTCCAACACGGCGTCGGTGATCTCCTCCATCGGGGGCACCGACGTGACGACCGACAGGACGGTGCTCGCCGTCCAAGGGCCGGCCGCTCGATCCAGGCTCAGCGGGGTTTTCCCGGCGGCAGCCGAGGTGGGCAGGTTCCGCGTCGCCGAACTCGACTTCGAGGGCACCCCCGTCGTGGTTGCGGGGACGGGCTACACCGGTGAGGACGGCGTGGAGATCTCGGTGCCCAACTCCGCGGCGGAGAAGCTCTTCGGCCGCATCCTGGAGGCCGGAGTCACGCCGGCGGGCCTGGGCGCTCGCGA
The DNA here is from genome assembly GCA_021847985.1 of Actinomycetes bacterium. Classification (GTDB taxonomy): domain Bacteria; phylum Actinomycetota; class Acidimicrobiia; order Acidimicrobiales; family Acidimicrobiaceae; genus Acidithrix. The sequence continues at coordinate 8,997 of JAJZNF010000131.1, forward strand.
CACGCTCCGCTTGGAGGCGGCGCTCCCCCTGCACGGCCACGAGCTGGGCCAAGGCATCACCCCCTACCAGGCGAGGCTGGGTTGGGTCGTCTCGATGACCAAGGGCGACTTCATCGGCCGTGCCGCGCTCGAGGCCGAGCTTGCCAACGGCGTAAGCCGCCTCCTCTTCGGCGTCAAGGGGCTTACCCGCCAGCCGATGCGCGAGCACATGGAGCTTGTCGCCGGGGGAGAGGTGGTGGGCTTTTCCACCAGCGGGAACTACTCGCCCGTCTTGGGCGTCGGCATAGCCCTCTGCCTGGCCGATCCGTCGCTGCCCGAGGGCGCCCAAGTCGAGCTTCGCTCGGGTGCGCGTGCAATCGCCGGCACCATCTGCTCACTGCCGTTCGTTCGCAAATCGAGTTGAGCCGCGCCCTGGCGCAAGTGCTCAAATAGTCGAAGAAAGGGAAGGCCCTTCCGTGTCCAGCTTCGTGCCGCACACCGGGGAGGAGATCAGCTCCATGCTGAGCTTCCTCGGTCTCGAGTCCTTAGACGACCTATATTCATCCATTCCCGAAGCGCTCCGGTTGGGCCGGCCGCTCGGCCTGCCGGCCGCGCTGTCGGAGGTGGAGGTGATCGAGAAGATGGACACGCTCGCCTCGCGCAACCGGCCCGTTTCACGAGAGCTGGTCTGTTTCGCCGGCGGCGGAGCCTACGATCACGACCTGTATTCCGCGCCACGCGCTTTGGGGAGCCGCAGCGAATTCGTTACGGCCTACACCCCTTACCAGCCAGAGGTGGCCCAAGGCGTGCTGCAGGCGCTCTTCGAATACCAGACGCTCGTCTCAAGGCTCTCGGGGCTGCCGATCGCCAACGCCTCCCTCTACGATGGCGCTTCGGCACTGGTGGAGGCGGTGAATCTGGCCGCCGCGCGCACCAAGC
>JAJZNF010000131.1:9924-14294 GCA_021847985.1 Actinomycetes bacterium
GCGGGCCCGGGACATGAGATCGAGGTTGCGCCCGTCGACGCCTCGGGCCGGACCATATGGCCGGAGGACTCAAGCGGCCTGGCCTGCTACGTGGTGGCCTATCCCAACTTCCTGGGACTGATCGAGGACGTCGCCGCCGTGAAGCGCATGGCGGTCGAGGCGGGAGCCCTCCTGGTGGTGGCCTACGACCCGGTGGCCATGAGCCTGCTCAAGTCACCGGGTGAGCTGGGGGCCGACGTGGCAATCGCCGAGGGCCAGTCGCTGGGCATCCCTCTCTCCTTTGGCGGTCCGTACCTGGGTCTCTTCTCGACCACCGCGGAGCTTGTGCGACTCCTGCCCGGACGGCTGGTGGGGGAGACGGTGGACACCAGGGGGAACACGGCTTACGTCACAACCCTACGTGCACGGGAGCAGGACATTCGTCGCGAGAAGGCCTCCTCCAACGTTTGCACGAACCAGACGTTGATGGCGGTCTGGGCCGCGATACATCTCTCCTGGCTGGGTCGTCAAGGCTTCGCCGAGCTCGGCCGTCGCAGCCTCTCCGGGCGCCACTACCTGTCCTCGCTCTTGCAGGAGAAAGGGGTGGGCGAGGTGCGCCTCGGGGGTGGATCGGTGCGCGAGTTCCCCATCTCATTGGACCGCCCCGCGTCGGAGGTGGTGGAGGAGATGCTGGACCGGGGCTTCCTGGCCGGCGTCGCACTCGAGGGGAGGCGCTCGATCGGCGCCTTCGAAGGGTCGCTGCTGGTGGCGGTGACCGAGAAGAGGACCAAGGCGGAGATGGACCGCTACGTCGACGAGCTTGCCGAGGTGCTGAAGTGACCCAGACCCAGATATCCGCCGCCGGGGGAAAGGCGACCTCCATACCCATGATGGGCGGAGGCCCCGAACCCACCATCTTCGAGCTTTCCGCCCCGGGGCGCCGCTGCGGCTCGCTCCGTGAAAACGGAGTCCCCATGGTCGATCCGGCTTCGGTGATCGACTCCGCCTACTTGCGCGAGGAGCCCCTCGCGCTGCCGGAGGTCTCCGAGCGTGACCTGGTGGCCCACTTCACGCGGCTCACCCATCGCCAGTACTCGGTCGATCTGGGGTCATATCCGCTGGGCTCCTGCACTATGAAGTACAACCCGAAGCTCGCCGACACCGTGGCCGGGCTGGCGGGCATCGCCAACACCCATCCGCTTGCCCCGGTCTCGGCGATCCAAGGGTGGCTCGAGGTGATCTGCACCGTCGAGGAGTACCTGCTCGAGATGACCGGCATGGATGCGGCCACCTTCGCACCCGCCGCCGGCGCGCAAGGGGAGCTGACGGGGCTCCTGATCATGAGGGCCTACCATCGGCACCGCGGCAACCACAAGACCAAGGTGCTGATCCCGGACTCGGCCCACGGGACCAACCCGGCATCGGTGACCCTGTCGGGCTACGAAGCCGTCACCGTGCCCTCCAACGCCCGCGGCCTCGTGGACGTGGAGGCCCTGCGCGGCCTGGTGGACGGGGAAGTCGCGGGGATCATGCTCACCAACCCCAACACGGTGGGCCTATTCGAGGAGGATATCGCCGAGATCGCCGCCGCCATACACGAGGTGGACGGTCTCCTGTACTACGACGGTGCCAACCTGAACGCCATCGTGGGCGTGGCGCGCCCGGGGGACATGGGCTTCGACATCGTGCACTCCAATCTGCACAAGACCTTCGCAACCCCCCACGGGGGCGGCGGCCCCGGCTCGGGACCGGTGGCGGTGGTGGAGAGGCTGGCCCAGTTCCTTCCGGGGCCCTATCCGGTACGCGCCGAGAAAGGCTTCGACCTGATTCAGCCGGAGAGATCCATCGGAAGGGTCCACTCCCACTTCGGCAACGCGGTCGTCTTCGCCCGGGCACTATCTTTCATGCTCGCGCTGGGCGGGGACGGCCTGGCCCTGATGTCCCGGGTGGCGGTGTTGAACGCCAACTACCTGAAGGCACTCATAGCCGAGCACTATCCACCGGCATACGAGGCGACGTGCATGCACGAGTTCGTGGCCACCGCCTCCAACCTCAAGAAGGCATCGGGCGTTCGCGCCCTGGATGTCGCCAAGGCGCTGCTTGACCGCGGTTTCCACGCTCCGACCGTCTATTTCCCCCTGATTGTCGACGAGGCGCTCATGATCGAGCCGACGGAGACGGAATCCCGCCAGACCCTGGACGCACTGGCCGCCGCGCTGATCGAGATCGCCGGGATCGCACAAGACGGCGAGGGGGCCGAGAGGCTTCACGAGGCACCGGAGCTCACACCGGCGAGCCGGGTGGACGAGGCGAGAGCCGCCAGGCACCTGGTGACAACCTGGGACGCGAGGGACTGACCCGGTGCAGTGGGTTATGGAACCAGGCGCCTACATCCAAGCGTTGGGGATCGACCACGGCCGACGCGCCCGCCGTAACCCATTACGAGTGGCCGGCTGCGCATGCCCGAACGCCGGCCACCGGCCACGGTGGGGAAATTGACGCCCACACCTCTTGACGTCCCGACGCTGCACACCGCCCGCCTCCGGCTGCGTCCCTTCGAGGACGGTGATGCGGACGACCTCTTCGCGATGCACAGCAGCGCCTTCGTGCTGCGCTACTGGGACGCGCCGCCCTGGCGCGAAAGGGAGCGCGCCGGGCAGTTCATCGCGGGTTGCAGGCGTCTGGCGGAGGAGGGCACCGGGGTCCGGCTGGCCGTTGACGAGGTCCTTGAAGGCACCTTCGTCGGATGGTGCAGTCTCAGCCGCTGGAATCCTGAACACCGCCGTGCATCGCTGGGCTACTGCTACGACCACCCCGCTTGGGGTCGCGGCTACGCGACCGAGGCCGCGCAGGCCTTGCTTCGGTGGGCATTCGATGCGCTCGACCTGAATCGTGTCCAGGCCGAGACCGATACGCGCAACCTGGCTTCCGCTCGCGTTCTGGAAAAGCTCGGGTTTGTGCGGGAGGGAACCTTGCGCGAGGACTGCGTGGTGAACGGCGAGGTCTCGGACTCGTGGGTGTACGGGTTGATCAGGCGGGAGTGGCGCCCACCTTCCTAGTCGGCTGCGGGCCGCCTTCCATGGCCTCCTTCCCGGCCGGCCCCCGGTCTCGGGTGGGGTTTTCCCCCGTTGTTCCCAACCTGGCCCACAGGGCGCCTCAGAGCGCGTCCCGTCCGGTACAGGCGCGGCGGAAACCCGTCACATCTATTGCGACGGCGAGCCCGACGCTTCGTGATACGACGCCGACCAAGGCCGGTCCCACATGGGGGAAAGCAGTACTCCGCGACGCGCCGGAGTTCATCGGCACATCCGGCACCGCCCCTGCCCGGCACCCGGGAGACCGGCTCCCGCTGGTTGCGTCGCTCGTCGTTCGGATAACCTGGGTTCGCCATACCGGCAGAGCGGGGGCCCGTCCCGGCTTGGCGATTGGAACACACCCGGCAAGAGGAGCGGCTCATGCTATACACCAGACTGGGTTCCACAGGGCTCGTCGTCTCCAAGCTGTGCCTGGGGACCATGACCTTCGGCCTGCAGGTGGACGAGGCCACCTCCATCCGCATCTTGGATGCCGCTCATGAGCACGGCATCGACTTTTTGGACCTCGCCGACGTCTATCCGCTGGGCGGGAACCTGGAGACCGTCGGTCGGACCGAGGAGATAGTGGGGCGGTGGCTACGGGGCAGGCGCTCGGATTTCGTCCTGGCGACCAAGTGCTCGGGCCGCATGGGCCCCAAGGCCTTCCACGAGGGCAACTCGCGCAAACACATCATGGACGCCGTCGAAGGATCCCTGCGGCGTCTGGGCACCGACTACATCGATCTCTACCAGTTGCACCGCTACGATCCCGGCACGCCGATCGAGGAGACGATGTCGGCCTTGGACGACCTGGTGCGCCAAGGCAAGGTGCGCTACGTCGGAGCCTCCAATTTCCTCGCCTGGCAGCTGGCCCGGGCACAGGGTATGGCGGCCGCCAAGGGCGTGGTCCGTTTCGCCACGGTGCAGCCACGCTACAATCTCCTTTTCCGGGAGTTCGAACGCGAGTTGTTCCCCTTGTGCGAGACGGATTCCATCGGGGTGATCCCCTACAATCCTCTGGCGGGGGGAATGCTCACCGGCAAGCACGATCCGTCATCCGAGCCCACCCCCGGCACCCGCTTCACCCTTGGGACCGCCAAGGGTGTCTATCAGCACCGTTATTGGCACGGTTCGGCATTCGAAGCGGTGGCGGACATCGGCCGGGTCGCAGCGGAGGCGGGCTTGAAGACGGCCACGCTGGCGCTTGCCTGGGTTCTGCACAATCCGGTGGTGACGGCACCGATCATCGGCGCCAGCGCTCCCGAGCAGCTGGCCGACACGGTGGCGGCCCTCGACGTCCAGCTGGAGCCGGACGCG
>JAJZNF010000252.1 GCA_021847985.1 Actinomycetes bacterium
GGGCGAGTCCCTGCACGGCTCCCACTGATCACTCGAGGAGGGTTCCGTGAGTTTCTGCTCCGGCCGGCAACCTAAGGAGGTGCGATAAGGCAGCATGAGGTGATGAGCCGAGGCGCCCTGTGCCGGTTGGGAAAAGTAATTACCAATCCCCCGGCGGAGGGACGAACGTCCCGGCCATGTCGGTGTGATGAGCCGCTAGCTTATCTTTCGGCCAAATTCAGGTAACGACCGGTTCGGGGCGACCCGCACGTGTCTATGGATGGTCCAGGGGTCGGGTTGGCCCCACTTAGGAGGTATTCGATTGTTTCATATGTTCCTGGCGATTTCCGCCGCCGTGACGCAGAATCCTGATCTGCGCAAGGGGTTGGCGGAGCTGGGGTCGGGCCTGGCCTACGGCCTGGCCGCTCTTGGCCCTGGCATCGGCATCGGCATCATCTTCGGCCAGGCGGTGCAGGCCATCTCCCGTCAGCCTGAGACTGCCGGCCCGGTCCGCGGCCTAGCCTTCATCGGCTTTGCTCTGGCCGAGGCCCTTGCCCTCATCGGCTTCGTCGTCTTCATCCTCCTCAAGTACACCGGCTAAATGACCCCCGTAATCCTTGCAGCGGCGGAGTCGTCCAACCCGATTCTGCCCTCTGTGCCGGAGATCATCTGGTCGGTCCTCTCCTTTGCGCTCTTGGTGGTCCTGCTGGCCAAGTGGGCCTATCCTCCCGTCAAAGGGATGATGCAGGCCCGCACGGCCAAGATTCAGGGCGACATCGACAGTGCGGAGAACGCGCGCACAGAGGCGGAGCGGGTGCTCGGCGAGTATCGCGAGCAGCTGGCCGAGGCCCGGCGCGAGGCGACCCGCATCATCGAGGAGGCGCGCAAGACCGCAGAGGTCCTGCGCCGCGACCTCCTTGCCAAGGCGGAGGAGGAGGCGGCCGACCTGCGTGCCCGTAACGACGAGGCTCTTGCCTTCGAGCGCGAGCGCGTAGCGGTAGAACTCAGGGCTGAGATGGCCAAGCTGGCCGTCGACATCGCCGAGCGGGTGCTCCGCATGGAGATCGACCGCCGGGCGGCCGACGCCCTCGTGCAGCAGTTCCTGGCCGAGATCGGAGCGTCGCAGTCTTGAGAGAGCAGCTTCGCGGATTCGCAATGGGAGTGAAGTTCCTGGCCGCCCAAGGGGGCGTGACCAGTCTTTCCTCCGAGATGGAGCAGGTCTCCGAGCTCTTCGACACCCAGGCCACCCTACGCGAGGTCTTCTCCGACCCCAGCATCGAGGCTACGGCCAAGCAGGGCATCCTTCGGGATCTCCTCGGAGGCGTCATCTCGGCCTACTCCCTGCGCATCCTCTTCGAGGCAACCGAGCTCGAGGAGCCCGGCAGGCTGGCCGAGGCCATCGCCCAGCTGCCCGGGCTGCTCACCCATCCGATAGAAGAGGCCACGGGGGCGCTCACCACCACCGCCAGGGTGCGGGCGTTCACCAGGGCCCTCTACTCCTCCATCGAAGACCGCGGCCGCCTGGGCGAGATCGAGCACAAGCTCTACGAGTTCGCCGACGTGGTGGCCACTAATTCCCGCCTGCGCAGAGCGCTGTCGGGCATCGGCACCGTTGCGGATCAGCGGATCGGCATCATCGACGACCTTGTCGGGGCCGATTCGGACAAGGTTTTCGTCGAATCGCTGCGTTTTGCCGCCTCGGCTGGGCGCATCCGCGACTTCGTCGAGGTGACCGGCCTGATGGCCGAGATCGCCGCGACACTGCGTAGGACCAGAGTTGCCGAGGTGCACGTGGCCAGGCCCCTCTCCGAGGAGGACGCCTCCCGCATCGGCGCGGCCCTGGCTGCCGCGAGCGGCCTGGCGGTCGAGATCCACCAGGTGATCGACGAGAGTGTGATCGGCGGAGTTCTGGCCGTGGTCGGCGACACCGTCTATGACGGCAGCGTGCGCCACAGGTTGGACCAACTAAGGAGTCGCCTCGGCATGGCGACCCTTGCGAGATAGGACCAGATCAACCAATGACTGAGTTGTCAATCAGCCCGGACCAGATCGCCAGCGTTCTGAAGGCCCGTCTCGAGGGGTACGCACCCACCGTGACCGGCGAGCAGGTCGGGCGAATCCTGGAGATCTTCGACGGGATCGCCCGTGTCTCCGGGCTCCCCCAGGTGGGAGTCAACGAACTCCTGGAGTTCGAGAACGGCTCCTTGGGCCTCGCCCTCAACCTGGACGAGGACACCATCGGCGCGGTGGTGCTCGGAACCGGTGAAGGCATCGACGAGGGCCAGGTGGTTCGCTCCACCGGCCGCATCATCGCGGTGCCGGTCGGGGACGGCCTGCTCGGACGCGTTGTGAACGCCCTCGGCGAGCCGATCGACGGCAAGGGGCCGATCCCGGCTACCGAGACCCGGCGTCTCGAGGTGCAGGCTCCCAAGATCACCGAGCGCCAGCCGGTCAAGGAGCCGCTGCAGACGGGCATCAAGGCCATCGACGCCATGACTCCCATCGGCCGCGGTCAGCGTGAGCTGATCATCGGCGACCGCAAGACGGGCAAGACCACCGTCGCGCTCGACACCATCATCAACCAGCGCGGCCAGGGCGTGAAGTGCATCTACGTGGCGATCGGCCAGAAGAACTCTACGGTGGCCTCCTCGGTGGCCATCCTCGAGGAGCACGGCGCCATGGACTACACCGTGGTGGTGGACGCCTCCGCCTCCGACGGCGCCCCGTATAAGTTCCTCGCCCCCTATGCGGGATGCGCGATGGGCCAGCACTGGATGGAGAACGGCGAGCACGCCCTCATCGTCTACGATGACCTCTCCAAGCAGGCCGAGGCCTACCGCCAGCTCTCCCTGCTGCTTCGCCGCCCGCCGGGCCGCGAGGCCTACCCCGGGGACGTCTTCTATCTCCACTCCCGCCTGCTCGAGCGCGCTGCCAAGCTCTCGGACGCCAAGGGCGGCGGCTCGCTGACGGCTCTGCCGATCATCGAGACCAAGGCGGGCGACGTCTCCGCCTACATTCCCACCAACGTCATCTCCATTACCGACGGCCAGGTCTACCTGGACGCCGACCTCTTCTACTCGGGTGTCCGCCCCGCCATCGACGTGGGCATCTCGGTCTCCCGGGTGGGTGGCTCCGCCCAGATCAAGGCGATGCGCACCGTCTCGGGCACCATGAAGCTGGACCTCGCCCAGTTCCGCGAGCTCGAGGCCTTCGCGACCTTCGGCTCCGAGCTCGACAAGGTGTCCCAGGCCCAGCTGGATCGCGGCTATCGCCTCACCGAGATCCTGAAGCAGGGCCAGAACGCCCCGGTTCCGGTCGAGGAGCAGGTGATCTCCATCTTCGCTGGCACTAACGGCAAGGTCGACGACGTTCCCGTACCCGCGGTGGCCAAGTTCATCGAGGAGATGCTCGAGTACTTCCGTGCCAATGGCAAGGAGATACTGGAGACCATCCGCACCACCGGCCAGCTCCCCGACCCGGCTTCGATCGGCGCGCTGATCGACCGGTTCAAGGAGGGCTTCGACGCAACCTCGGCCGCAGCGGCCTCCAAGGAGAGCTAGCAAGTGGCAGGCGGGCAGGAGCGGATTCTCCGCAGGCGCATCAAGAGCGTCCAGGCTACCAAGAAGATAACCAAGGCAATGGAGCTCATCGCCGCCTCACGCATCGTGAAGGCGATGGGCCGCATCAACGACGCCAGGCCCTATCTGACCGCCATGACCAAGGTGGTCGAGGACCTGGCCGCCTCGTCCGGCCTTCCCAAGAGCCGCTACCTGGCCGATCCCCAGCCCGGCCCACGCGGGATGCTGGTGATCACGTCCGACCGCGGGTTGTGCGGGTCCTTCAACTCCGCACCGCTGCGCATGGTTGAGAAGGCGGTCGCCCAGCCCGGCGCTCAGGCCAAGATCGTGGCGGTGGGCAAGAAGGCGCAATCCTTCTTCCGCTACCGGGAGATTCCCGTGGAGCACCAGGTGCTGGGCGTTACCGACCGCCCCACCTATGCGCACGCCCAGGAGATCGCCCAGCAGGTGCTCGCTCTCTACGACAGTGGAGAGGTGACCACGGTGGACGCTTTCACCACCCGGTTCCTCTCGGCCGGCTCCCAGCGCCTCGAGGTGATCCCCATCCTGCCCATAGATCCGGAGAAGTTCGTGTCGGGCACGCATGGGCAGAGCCTGGACTTCGAGATCGAGCCCTCTCCCGAAGAGTTGATCGATCCTCTGCTGCGCCTGTATGTGGAAGAGATGATCTTCGCTCTCCTGCTGGAGGCCTCCGCCTCGGAGCACGCCTATCGCCAGCGGGCGATGAAGGCGGCTACCGAGAACGCCGAGGAGCTGATCAAGAAGTACACCCGCATTATGAACCGGGCGCGCCAGGACGCCATCACCACCGAGATCATGGAGATCGTCGGAGGTGCCGAGGCGCTGCGCGCCAGCGACAACCTGGAGGAGCTCGAGTAGCCCTGGGGTGCCGACCCCGCGACTTTTGTGCAGGGCCGGGCCGCTTGGAGGCGGGGCCGGCGTTTACGAGGAGTTTGAATGACAACCGTGGCAGATAATCAGGTGGTGCTGGAGGATGGGCGAGTGGTCGCCATCGTCGGCCCCGTCATCGACGTGGAGTTCCCGCCCGATGCCATCCCCGAGATCAACACCGCCCTCGAGGTGGATCTGGTGCTGGACGGCCAGCAGATCACAGTCACCGCCGAGGTGGCCCAGCAGATCGGCGACGGGCGCGTGCGCTGCGTCTGCCTCCGCCAGGTCGACGGCCTGAGGCGCGGTGCGGTGGTTCGCAACACCGGACGCGGTATCAGCGTGCCGGTGGGGGATGCCGTGCTCGGGCACGTCTTCAACGTGATCGGCGAGCCTCTGGACGTTCCGGTGGTGGAGAACATCACCGAGCGCTGGCCCATCCACAGGGACGCTCCGGCCTTCGACCAGCTCGAGCCCAAGGCTCAGATGTTCGAGACCGGCATCAAGGTCATCGACTTGCTCGAGCCCTACGTCCAGGGAGGCAAGATCGGCCTCTTCGGTGGCGCGGGCGTGGGCAAGACGGTTCTGATCATGGAGATGATCAACCGCGTTGCCCAGCAGCACGGCGGCGTCTCCGTCTTCGCGGGCGTGGGCGAGCGCACCCGCGAGGGCACCGACCTCTGGATCGAGATGCAGGAGTCGGGCGTTATCGCCAAGGCCGCCCTGGTCTACGGCCAGATGGACGAGCCGCCGGGCGTGCGCCTGCGCGTAGCCCTTTCCGCGCTCACCATGGCGGAGTACTTCCGTGACGTGAAGAACCAGGACGTGCTGCTCTTCATCGACAACATCTTCCGCTTCGTCCAGGCCGGCTCGGAGGTATCCACCCTGCTCGGCCGCATGCCCTCCGCGGTGGGTTACCAGCCCACCCTGGCCGATGAGATGGGCGAGCTGCAGGAGCGGATCACTTCCACCAAGGGGCGCTCCATCACCTCCCTGCAGGCGGTCTACGTGCCGGCCGACGACTACACCGACCCGGCGCCTTTCACCACCTTCACCCATCTGGATGCCACCACCGAGCTTTCCCGTGCCATCGCCTCGATGGGCATCTACCCCGCGGTGGATCCTCTGGCCTCCACCTCCAACATCCTTGCCCCTCACGTCGTGGGCCAGCGCCACTACGACGTGGCCCGGCGGGTGCAGGAGGTGCTGCAGCGCTACAAGGAGCTGCAGGACATCATCGCCATCCTCGGCCTGGACGAGCTCTCCGAAGAGGACCGGGTGACGGTCTCCCGGGCGCGCAAGATCCAGCGCTTCCTCTCCCAACCCTTCTTCGTAGGCGAGGTCTTCACCGGCCTGAAGGGCATCTACGTGCCCATCAAGGAGACCATCGACTCGTTTGAGGCGCTGGTAAACGGCGAACTCGATGAGGTTCCCGAGCAGGCCTTCATGAACGTGGGTGGCGTGGAGAACGTGCTCGCCAAGGCGAAGTCGCTCGAGGGCAACTAATGGCCGCCACCATGCACGCCGAGCTGCTGACCCCGGAGAAGTGCCTTTTTTCCGGGGCCGCCACCTTCGTGATGGCGCGCACCGGCGACGGCGACATCGCCTTCTTGGCCAACCACGCCCCCTTCATCGGGACGGTGGAGATCTGCGTGGTAAAGATCGAGCGCCCGGGTGAGGCAGACCTCTTCGCCGCGGTGCACGGCGGCTTCGTTCACGTGGCCAAGAACCGGGTGACCATACTGGCCGACGTGGCCGAGCTGGCCAACGAGATCGACGTTGCCCGGGCGCGGCGCGCGGTGGAGCGCGCCGAGCAGGCGCTGGCACACGCCACCGACACCAGTGTCGAGGCCGCGCTTCGCCGGGCGCATGTGCGCCTTGCGGTCTCGGAGACCTTCACCCGCCACTCCTGATCGGCATAGGCTGACCTCGGGGCGGGTTCCCGCTCCCCACTGGCCGCAAGTCGGAGGTGAGAGGTGCCCAAGGGCCGCTATGGAATCGTGATCGGATTTCCCACCGGCCTGGCCGCACAAATCGACGGTCTGCGTCGCGCCCTTGGCTCCCCGCAGCTCAACCGGATAGAGCCTCACGTCACCATCTATCCTCCCACCAGCCTCCCCGATGGGGAATTCCGCTCCCGCTTGCTCGGGCTTCGCCGTCTGGCGGCCGAGACCGAGCCCTTCACGCTTCGCATCGCCGGAGCGGGAGCCTTCGAACGCGAGCTCGGGGTCCTGTATCTGCAGGTCGAGCGAAGCGAGGGCCTGGTCGAGCTGGAGGAGGGGGTGAGGGGAGTCATGGACGCCCCCGCGCGCAAGCGGGAGTTCATTCCTCATGCCACCCTGTTCGACAACGCACCCCTCGAGGTGGTGGCCCAGGGCGTCGGCCTCTTTGCCTCCTTTTCGGCTGAGGTGGAGGTGGACGGATTCAAGATCCTGCGCATGGACACCCGGTCCACCTGGCACCGCTTCGCCGAGGCCCTCTTCGAGCCCGCGCGCGGCCGCGCGTTGGCCGGGTCTCCCGCCACCTTCTGGCGCACCGGGGAGGCGGGAGAGTGGCTGTTCCTCTACGGAGCCGACGGTCCCTCCTCGGAGTTCTCCTACCCCAGCGCCTCGGTCGCCTATGGCATAACGCGCGAGGGCGCGGTCTCGGTGGCCGGGTTCAGGGGCGAGGAGATGGCCTGCGCGGCGGTCGCCTCGATATCAGGCGCCTCGGCATACCTGGAGTGGGCGTGGGTGGCCGAGACCGAGCGCGGAACCGGGGTTGCCCCAATCCTTCTCGAGGAACTCGCCTACGCGGCCGCCGAGGAGGGCATGCGTGCTCTTGTTGCGGCGCGCGGCAGCGCCGAGGGCTGGGCCTGGAAGCGGATCCAGGCGGCGCTGGAAGCCAGGGGGGCGCGTCCCTTCGAGCTCTGGCCGGGGCTTCAGGAGCCTATCTTGGCGTACCGCCTGAGCTTGTTGAGGTTGTGATACGACTCGATCTTGCGCACCGTGCCCGACTTGGAGCGCATGACCAGTGACTGGGTGACGGCCCCGATCGAGTTGTAGCGTACGCCGTTCAGGAGCTCCCCGTCGGTGACGCCGGTGGCGGCGAAGAAGCAGTTCTCGCTGTTGACGAGGTCCTCGGTGTTGAGGACGCGGCCGATGTCGTAGCCGGCGTCGATGGCGGCCTGGCGCTCGGTGTTGTTGCGCGGCCACAGGCGGCCCTGGATCTCGCCGCCCATGGAGCGCAGCGCCGCCGCGGCTACCACGCCCTCCGGGGTTCCACCGATGCCGAGCAGGATGTCAGCCCCCGAGGTGGGCCAAGCGGTGGCGATGGCTCCGGCAACGTCGCCGTCGGAGATGAGGCGGATGCGGGCGCCGGACTCGCGCACCTCCTCGATCAGCTCCTTGTGGCGGTCCCGGTCGAGGATGACCGCGGTGATCTCGCTCACCGGGATGCCTTTGGCCTTTGCCACTTCCTTGATGTTCTCGGTGGCGGAGAGTTCCAGGCTTATCCGTCCGCGCGCCTCGCGGCCGACCGCGATCTTTTCCATGTAGACGCAAGGGCCGGGATTGAACATGGTGCCCGATTCGGAGAGCGCTATTACCGAAAGGGCATTTCCACGCCCGAGCGCGGTTGGAGTGGTCCCCTCGATGGGATCGACGGCGATATCCACCTTGGGAGGAGTGCCGTCGCCGATCTTCTCACCGTTGTAGAGCCAGGGGGCCTCGTCCTTTTCGCCCTCTCCGATCACGACGATGCCGTCCATGGCGATCGTGGAGAGCGCGGCTCTCATCGCCTCGACGGCGGCGCCGTCGGCGCCGTTCTTGTCGCCTCTGCCCATCCAGCGCGATGCGGCCAGGGCTGCGGATTCGGTGACCCGGACCAGCTCCAGGGCGAGGTTGCGGTCGAGAGATTCCCCATGGTTTGCCATGCCCCAAAGATACCGCCTGAAATCGATGCCGGCCTCGCCCATTCAAGGGACTTTGGACCGGATTTCCCTCCCCCTCGGGTCGGAGTGGCCCGGGAATGCCGTTCTCCGGGTCCGGCAGGGGGAAAATAAACGTTCGCGCAGATATGTAAGCGTTTTGTAATGTCTCTTGTGACGCTTTGGTAAAATTTGATGCCGGCCGGAGTTCGCCGGCGAGCGTTGGGGTGCAATGTCGGGGCCGGAGACCTCCCACGCTGCTTTGTCACCTTTGGCGCGTCGCCCGCGCTCCAAATGCCGGTGGTAGCGGTCAAGGGGGCGCGGATCGGGCCGAGATGCCGGATTCGGCTCCAGCGACCTTGTGTGGCTTCGTGGGCCACGGTGGAAGCTCGTTCGAGCTGAGCCCGGCGGCGTTTCGGGACCAACCTGTGAAAAGCGGAGAGGCGGGCCCGGTGACACAATGGCCCGCCTCTCGTTTACCTCGCCCAGCTGGGAGGGAAGCGCGTCCTGGCCCTCGGGTGGCTTCCCGGCCAGGGTGGGTTCCGGCCGCCGGCTGGTGCCGCTGTGGTCGTGGGGCGGCCAATCCGGCGTAGCATTTCACGAATGCGCGCATCACATGTCTTCAGTGTCGGATCGTCGCTGCCGGAATCACTGGCGCCTCTGGAGCGCATCGCCGCCAACCTTCGTTGGGCATGGCACGTCCCGAGCGCCGACCTTTTCCGCTGGATCGATCCCTCCCTCTGGGAGGAAACCCGGCGCAACCCGCCGTCCATGCTGGCCCGGGTGCCGGCCGCCCGGCTGAACGAGCTGGCACGGGACTCCCGCTTCATCGAGCAGCTGAACAAGGTGGCCTCGGATCTGGAGAGGCATCTGACCGCCAAGGCCCACTTCCAGCTCAACTATCCAAAGGACGACTTCACCGTCGCCTACTTCTCGCCCGAGTTCGGGGTCACCGAGGCCCTGCCCCAGTACTCGGGAGGGCTGGGCGTGCTGGCGGGCGATCACATCAAGTCCGCCTCCAGCTTGGGGATTCCCATCGTCGGGGTCGGCCTCTACTACCGGGACGGCTACTTCTCCCAGTCGATCCGGGCGGACGGCTGGCAGGTGGAGAACTACTTCCACGACCCGGAGATGGACCGGCTCGTCACCGACGACCCGGCGCAGCGCTTCACCATGCCCATCGACGGCCGGATGCTGCATGTGGCGGTGCGCGTAGCCCAGGTGGGACGGATCCCGCTCCTGCTTCTGGACACGGATCTCGAAGAGAACGAGGTCCCTTTGCGCAACGTGTCGGACCGTCTGTATGGCGGGGATCTCGCCCACCGACTCCAGCAGGAGATGCTGCTCGGGATCGGGGGCGTGAGGGCGTTGCAGCTGCTGGGGTACGACCCGCTCGTCTTCCACATGAACGAGGGGCACGCGGCCTTCCTGGCGCTCGAGCGGATCGGGGGCTTCCTGAAGCAGGGCCTGAGCAAGGCGGAGGCCATCGAGGCGGTTCGGGCCACCACCATGTTCACCACCCACACTCCGGTCCCGGCCGGCATCGATCGGTTCCCGCGCGGGCTGCTGGCCGAACAGCTCGGCCAATTCCTGGACTCCATCGGACTCACCCTTGAAGACGTCATCACACTCGGCGCCGGGGATCCCCAGGCCGAGGAGTTCAACATGGCTCACTTCGGCCTGCGCATGGCCGGGGTGGCCAACGCCGTGGCACGCCAGCACGAAGGCGTCTCCCGGCGGCTCTTCGGCGAGCTGTGGCCCGCGCTCGACACCTCCCAGGTGCCGATCGGGCACGTCACCAACGGCGTGCACGCCCGCAGCTGGGTGAGCGCGGAGATGGACGAGCTGCTCTCCAAGAGCCTGCTCGCCTCCTGGCCGGAGGCGGACGCCCGCGAGTACGAGCGGCTGGGTGCGATCAGCACCGAGGATCTGGCCACCGCCAAGCGGGCGGCCAAGATCCGCCTCATCGAGGCGGTGGAGCGGCGGCGGCGTCCGGCCGCTCCCTCCTTCGTCTCCGAGGCGGCCCTGGTTCGAGAAGGGGCGCTCACCCCCGACACCCTCATCATCGGCTTTGCACGCAGGTTCGCGCCCTACAAGCGTGCGACGCTGCTCATGCGCGAGCGCGAGCGGCTGCTCAAGTTACTGCGCGACGCGGATCGGCCGGTGGCCTTCATCTTCGCCGGAAAGGCGCACCCCGCCGACGACCCCGGCAAGTCGCTCATCTCCGAGATCGTCAACTTCGCCCGCGAGAACGGAGTCACCGAAAGGTTCATCTTCCTTCCCGACTACGACATCGCCTTGGCGCGCCTGCTTTACCAGGGCTGCGACGTCTGGATGAACACTCCGCGCCGCCCGCTGGAGGCCTCCGGGACCTCGGGCATGAAAGCGGCCATGAACGGCACCCTCAACTGCTCGATCCTGGATGGCTGGTGGGTGGAGTGCTTCGACGGCCAGAACGGCTTCACCCCGACCTCGGCCCCCGATGGCCTTTCGCCCGAGGAGATCGACGCCTTCGAGGCCGCCTCGTTGATGGCCACGCTCGAGGAGCAGGTCGTCCCCCTCTACTTTGCCAAGGACTCCTTTGGCTCGCGTGGCCCCTGGTACGAGATGGTGCGATACTCCATTTCGAGCCTGGTCCCCTATGTGTCCGGCGCGCGCATGGTCAAGCAGTACACCGACCAGTTCTACGTCCCCGCCGCCCGCCGGGCGGCGGCTCTCTTCGGGTCCGGCTTTGCCGCCCTCGGCGAGCTCACCGCCTGGAAGGACCGGGTCCGCCGGTGCTGGGAGGACGTGCGCATCTACTCCTTCGAGGTGGACACCGTGCCCGCAGTGGAGGAGGCGCAGGGCGGGGAGTCCTATGAGACGCGCAGGCTGCACGTGGAGGTCTCGGCCGCCGGTCTCGGCGTCGGCGACCTGGCGGTGGAGGCGCTATACGGCCCGGTGCAGCCGGGGAACAACGAGTTCAGCTCCTACGAGGTTGCGCGAGCCTCCTACAACGGCTCCTATCGCGCCGAGCCGGAGTTCGAGACCGGCAGCGGCGAGCAGGGGCGCGAGGTCCATCTCTACAGCGTCGAGTTCTCCTGCCGGGTCGGCGGGACCTTCGGCTACCTGATCCAGATCTATCCGCATCACCCCCTTCTCGCCAACGACTTCGAGATGGGGTTGCGCATCCACACCTGAGGATGCGGGCCGGCCCACCTACGGGGAGCAGAGCGTGAACCTGGCCGTCATCGCCACGGTGTTCCCGGTGATCTTCCTGGGCGAGCTCCCCGACAAGACCATGTTCGCGAGCCTGCTGCTTGCCGCCAAGGGCAAGCCGTTGGCGGTCTGGAGCGGGGCCTCGGCCGCATTTGCCGTGCACGTGGTGATCGCGGTCGCCATCGGCGGGGCCATCTCGCTGGTCCCGCACCGGTACGTCGGCGGTCTGGCCGCGGGGCTCTTCCTGGCCGGCGCGGTGATGGCGCTGCGGGACACCGAGGAGAAGGAGGAGGACGGGGCCGAGGAGGCCATGTCCAAGGTGAGCTCCCGCCGCCACGCCGCCGCCGCCTTCGGCGTCATCTTCGTGGCCGAGTGGGGCGACCTCACCCAGGTGCTCACAGCCACCATGGCCGCCCGTTACCACTCGCCCCTCTCGGTGGGCGTGGGTGCGCTGGCGGCCCTGGTCATTGTGGCGGCGCTCGCGGTGGTGGCGGGCAAGCAGCTGTCGAGGGTACCGGTGAAGATCGTCCGGCGCATCACCGCGGCGGTTCTACTGGTGCTGGCTGTCGTGGCCGGAGCCGCCGCCATCGCCGGCTCCTAAACCCACTGAGCCGACCGCCTCGACGGCGACGTAGCACCGCGTGCCGGAGGCGCACCTTGGATCGGGCTGCTCGAAGCGCTCAAAAGAGGCGGTTGGCTAGCTCGCGCCGGTAGTGACTCCTTCGCGGATCGTCGCTGTCGAGCCCTTCTATCAGTGCGATTACGCGATCGCGGGCCCGGCTGTCCCACTTGACTTTGTTTAGGAGGGTTTCAATCTCGGGGATTGGAACACCCGCCAGCTTTCGGAGCTCCTCTTCCCGCCTTCTTCGGTCGCGTTCCGCGGCCTCTTCGTTGAGCCGGCGGCCTCGCTCGATCATTTTTTCACAGATCGCCTGCTGCTCGGCGCGGTCCTGTCTCTCCTCTTCTTCCGTTGGCTTTCGTTTGAAATAGCTGTCTTCCCACGGCCCGATGCCGGGACGTTCCCCGGCACGCAGACGATAGCGCAATGGCGGAAGGCTTTCGCACATACGTATACCCCTCCCGTGAAATTTGAGATCAAGATATCACCTGGCGCAGCGTTCTCGTTAACGTGTGATGGAATACGATGCGAAAACTGGTGCGTCGCTCTACGAATTACCACCACCGTTGGCGGTCGTACTGTTTCTCTGCCAGGCGGCGAGCAAAGACGTGATCCACAGAGCTCCCCGGGATGCCGAGTTCCGCGAAACGGGCCAAGGATGGAGGGGCTTCGAGCAACGCTTAGAGAGCGACCCTTTCCCGCTTGCCGCTGAGGATTTGCCTGATATTATTCACGACCGGCGCTCCCTTAGAGCACCGAGGTGGACCTAATGCAGGTACTTGCACTAGTAACGGCTTTGGTGGCTATGGTCGTCATGGCGGTGCTCTTGTCCATGGCGATCGGGTTCCTGCTTGGGATGGTGGCTGCGCGCTCAGCTCGACTTGAAGGCGGGGAGGCGCGTAACAAGGCCTGGCTTTGGGCAAGGGCGTCGGCGGTTTGCGGCCCATTCGTAATTGTCTTCGGCCCCATTCTGCCATTGGTTATCGTAACGGTCTTCGTTCTGACGTCGATTGCGTTCTTCGTCACCTTTGCGCTCGCGATGCGCGAAGGCCGCGTCAAGCGAGTTACTTGGCCGAAGCTACTCTTCCTGTCAGCCGCTTTCGGAGTGGCTACGTTGCGGAGGCTGGCCAAGATATCGGTACGGCCACTGTCCCCGCTCCTGCGACTGGTCGGTGCGCCGCTCAGCTAAGGGTCCGTAGTAGGAAGATGCGCAGCGAAGAAGCGACTCAGCGCAGCTCCGGAGTTGACCTCCAGGTCGTCTGACTTCCCTGTGCAGCCATTCACGGTGCCGAGGGTAGGGCAATCCGGTTACGTACTGCCTCCTTTTATCTGCGCTGGATCAGCGGCAACTTGGCACCAACGACAAGATCAGTCCTTCGCACGACATCTCGTCTCGAAAATCTGATATGAATCAGTTGTAGCTCGCTGTTCCGGTGGGGCTGGTGCTGAGTGAATGAAGCCCCCAATTCCGGAGGCCCGATATTACAGCGGTGCCGTAGGCACGAGTGGAGGGGGAATCAGTGACGGTTTCACTGAAGCACGGCGACGTGGTCGACCGATATCTTGAGGTGCTGCCAGGCGCAGGAACCCTTGCCGACACCTTTCTGGACGAGGTGCAGCGTAGTGTCGAGGGCCAGAAATTGGCGGTGAACCTTTCCCGCGACAGCGCCGTCGCCGGCCTCTTCGGGGGCAAGCGAGGAGTCAACAGGCCTGTGCTTCTCGCCACGCCTACCGCGCCCAGCCTCCTGGACTTTTCCCTTTACATCTTCTCGGTGCCCAGCGGCGTGAACTTGACGGTGGGGTGGTATCTCACGGAGGAGGGTCGAGGCAACAAGAACTTTGCCAAGAACCTTGGGGGAGTCGCCGGCGTCATCGGCGCAGCTGCAGCGGTTCATGATTCGATTCGAAATCTGAGCATCTTCGACATGGCGGACT
>JAJZNF010000005.1:0-7416 GCA_021847985.1 Actinomycetes bacterium
TGCGGGAGAGCGCCATCAACGCGGTCGTGGCCGGGCGAGGCGCCACCCTTCGCGGCTAGGGCTTGGCAGATTATGCACTGGAGTGTATAATCTCCTTTCGTGAGAGTTGTTGTCTTCGGAGCTTCGGGGTACGCCGGGGCAGAATTGGTGCGGATTATCGCCGGCCATCCACACTTCGAGCTGGTGGGTGCCTCTGCGGGGTCCAATGCCGGGGCTGAGATTGGCGCGATATACCCGCATCTTCGGCATTCGCCCTACGGGTCGATGCGCCTGGTCGGCAACGAAGAGCTGGCCGCCTCGATCGAGACCCTCGGTGCCGAGGTCGCCTTCTTTGCCATGCCCCACACGCAGGCCGCATCCCTGGTGCCGCGCCTGCTGGGATCGCTGCGCCTGGCTGTGGATCTTTCCGCGGATTTCCGCTTGACCGATCCGCGGCTCTATGAGAGCGTCTACGGCTTCGTGCATCCCGCCCCCGAGCTCTTGGAGCAGGCGGTCTATGGTCTGGTCGAGTTCAAGCGGGGCGAGCTGGCCAAGGCCAGGCTGATTGCCGCGCCCGGGTGCTATGTCACCGCCGCCACGCTGGCTCTTTTTCCCTTCTTCGATCGTGGCATCGTTGCCCCGGGCAGCGTTCCGATCGCCAATGCCGTGAGCGGTATTTCCGGTGCCGGTCGCTCCGCCAAGCTTGGCAACCTCTTCGGAGAGATCGACTCGGACGTGAGCGCTTACGGTCTCGGGGGTCACCGGCACCGCCCGGAGATCGAGCAGAACGTGGGCTCGCCGGTGTTGTTCGTGCCCCACCTGGTGCCGATGACACGCGGGATTCTCGCCACCTGCTATTTCGACATTGCTCCCGATGCGCTGCAGGCGGCCGGGCTCGAGGACGGCTCGTCGCGGACGCTGGTGGAGGAGATGCTGCACTCCGAATTGGAGGAGTTCTACCAGGGAGAGCCGTTCATTTCGGTGCTCGAACCAGGGGAATCCCCCCACACCAAGGCGACGCTGGGCACCAACATGGCGATCGTCTCGGTGAGCTACGATCCGGCCAGCGGCAAAGCGGTGGTTCTGTCGGCCCTGGACAACATGGTAAAAGGAGCCTCAGGGCAGGCGGTGCAGGCGGCGAATGTCGCACTCGGCCTCGACGAGGGGGCCGGTTTGACGAGAGTGAGCATGTACCCATGAGTGTGACCTATCCTTTGGGCTTCGTCGCCAGCGGCGTCGCGTCGGGAATCAAGCCTTCCAGGCGCAAGGACATGGCCCTGGTGGCAACGTCCGACTGGCACGCCGCGGCCGCCGCCGCCACCTTTACGCAGAACCTCGCGGCTGCCGCACCGGTAGTGGTTTCCCGCCAAAACATTGCCGCCTCCCGCGGCCGCGCAGCG
The DNA here is from genome assembly GCA_021847985.1 of Actinomycetes bacterium. Taxonomy (GTDB): domain Bacteria; phylum Actinomycetota; class Acidimicrobiia; order Acidimicrobiales; family Acidimicrobiaceae; genus Acidithrix. The sequence continues at coordinate 1,380 of JAJZNF010000005.1, forward strand.
GCCGTTCTGCTGACCAGTGGAAACGCCAATGCGGCCACCGGGTCCGAGGGTGAGGCGGCCGCACGGCGCGCAGTGGAGGCCCTGGCTTCCGTGGCCGGGGTCCATCCCAGCGAGGTGCTGATCTGTTCGACGGGGCTCATCGGGATTCCCTGGCCGGTTGAGAGGGCACTGGAGGGGATTCCTCGCGCGCACGGCGAGCTGGCCGGTGGCGTCGAGGCCGGCGTCGGCGCGGCCGAGGCGATGATGACCACCGACACCTTCGCCAAGACCGCCGTTTACGAGATCGGCGGCGTCCGCTTCGGGGGGATCGCCAAGGGTGCCGCGATGATAGCGCCCAACATGGCCACCATGCTGGCCGTGGTCACCACCGACGCGAAGGCCTCCCCCGATCAGCTGGCCAGGGCGCTGGGCCGGGCGGTGGACGCGAGCTTCAACCGAATCACCATCGACGGCTGCACCTCAACCAACGACACAGTGGTCCTGATGGCCTCCGGGGCCTCCCACGAGGAGCTGAGCGACGAAGAGCTGGCCAGAGGGGTGCAGGCGGTCTGCGATTCCCTGGCCGCCCAGATCGTCTTCGATGCGGAGGGATCCACCAAGCTGATACGCGTCACCTGCACCGGCGCCGCCAGCGAGGACGACGCCTTGGCCGTGGCGCGCAAGGTGGCCGAGTCATCTCTGGTGAAGTGCTCGTTCTTCGGGAAGGACCCCTACTGGGGGAGAGTCGTCTCCGAAGTGGGGACGGCAGGAGTGGATCTGGACATTTCGCAGGTCTCGGTCTCCTATGGTGGCGTAACCGTCTATTCGCGCCTGGAGGAGCTCGACTTCGATCGCGAAGAGGTCGGCAGGGTGATGGATGCCCGCGAGATCGACCTGGTTGTCGGCCTGGGCGAAGGCGCCGCCTCGGCGACCATAATCACGGCGGACCTCACGCCCGCATACATCGCCGAGAACATGAGGACCTCCTAGGTGGCGGCGATGGACGACCTGGAGGTCGCACTGATCAAGGCCGGGGTGCTCTCGGAGGCCCTTCCCTACATCCGGCGCTTCGCCGGGTCCGTGTTCGTCGTGAAGTACGGCGGCAATGCCATTGCCGACAGCAGCGAAGCGGCCACCCTCGAGTCCTTCGCCCGGGACGTGGTCCTGATGGCATCGGTGGGTATCAAGCCGGTCGTGGTTCACGGGGGCGGGCCACAGATCGGCGAGATGCTCGCGCGTTTTGCCATCGAGAGTCGCTTCGAGAACGGATTGCGGGTCACGGACGCGGCCACCCTCGAGGTGGTGCAGATGGTCCTGATGGGCAAGGTGAACCCGGAGATCGTCGCCGCCATCAACCGGTTCGCGCCACTGGCCGTGGGACTCTCCGGAGCGGACACGGGCCTCATCATCGCGGAGCCGGCACCGGGCGACCTCGGCTTCGTAGGAGAGGTGGCCAGCATCAACCCTGAGATCGTGCAGCGGCTGTTGGTCGAGGGCTTGATACCCGTGGTGGCCACGGTGGGGGTGGACCGAGATGGCCAGGCCTACAACATCAACGCGGACGTGGTTGCCGGGGCGATCGCCGGGGCGATCAGGGCCGAGAAGCTCATCTACCTGACGAACGTCGAGGGCATCTACGCGAACTACCCCGATCCCGGGTCGCTGATACGGCGGATCTCGGCGGACGGGCTGGGGCGCATGCTGGAGAGCGGTGCCGCCAGCGCGGGCATGATCCCCAAGCTGAAGAGCTGCCTGGATGCGCTCGGGGCCGGAGTCGGCTCGGCCCACATACTTGACGGCCGGATGGAGCACTCCCTTCTGTTGGAGATATTCACCGATTCCGGCATCGGCACGATGGTGGTCGAGAAGGATGAAGGAGGGGCCGCGTGAGCGCGTCCGAGAGCGGGCTGGTAGAGGCCTCAAAGCGCTACCTGATGAACAACTACGGACCGCCTCTGGCGGCTTTCGTCTCCGGATCGGGATGCGTCCTGGTGGACGAAGACGGCCGCGAGGTATTGGACTTCCTCTCCGGTATCGCGGTCTGCTCCCTCGGCCACTGCCACCCGGCGGTGACCGCGGCAATTTCGGAGCAAGCGGGCAGGCTTGTTCACACCTCCAACTTCTTCGCCAACGAGCACGCACCGGATGTGGCCCGCCGCATCGAGGAGCTTCTCGGCCTGGGTGAGGGCCGGGTCTTCTTCGGCAATTCGGGTGCCGAGGCGAATGAGGCCGCCATCAAGCTCGCTCGCCGTTTCGGCGGGGAGAAGCGCCGGAGAATCCTGGCCCTGGAAGGAGGCTTCCACGGCCGCACCATGGGGGCGCTCAGCGCAACCGGCCAGCCCTCCAAGCAGCGTCCTTTCGAGCCCCTGGTGCCGGGATTCGCCCATTTGCGGCCCGGCGACATCGGCGCCCTGGAGGCGGAGATTGCCAAGGGCGACGTCGCCGCCGTGATGCTGGAGATGGTGCAGGGGGAGGCCGGCGTGGTGCCGGTCCCCGACGAGTTCGTCCTGGCCGCGAGGGAACTCACAGCCGCGGGCGGGGCGCTCCTGATCGTCGACGAGGTGCAGACCGGCTTCGGGCGCACAGGCCAATGGTTCGCGTTCCAGCGGCTCGGAATTGTCCCCGACATGGTCACACTGGCCAAGGCGATCGCGTCGGGCTTCCCGGTCGGCGCTCTCTTTGCCCGGGCCGAGGTGGCTGCGGCCTTCCAACCCGGAGACCACGGCACCACCTACGGAGGCCAGGCACTCGCCATGGCGGCCGCCAAGGCGACCATCGACGCGCTGATCGAGCTCGATGCCCCATCGACGGCCCGCGCCAAGGGCGAACGCCTCCGGGCGGCGGTCGAGCGCGTTCCCGGTGTCGCAGGAGTAAGGGGGAGCGGACTATTGCTGGGCGTAATGCTCGAGCAGCCGTTGGCCAGGGAAACGCAGGCGGCAGCGCTGGACGAGGGGTTGATAATCAACGCGATCGGCGATTCGGTGGTGCGGCTCGCCCCTCCGCTGGTGGTTTCCGACCAGGAGATCGAACTGGCGGCGTCCATGCTGGGCCGCGCGCTGGCGCGTGCGCGGATAGCGAGTGAGGGAGAGGCGTGATGAGAGACTTTCTGGAAATTTCGACGGTGGGACGCGACGGCCTGGAGGCGATCCTGGAGTACGCCTCTGCCGACCTGCCGAAGGTGCTGGCGGGCAAGGGGGTGGCGCTCGTATTCGAAAAGCCTTCGCTCAGGACGCGCTCCTCCTCGGAGATGGCCGCGGTTTCGCTCGGCGCCCATCCGCTCTACATCACCGATGCCGAAGTTGGCATCGACAAGCGCGAATCCGCAGAAGACATCTCCGTGGTGCTTGCCGGATACCACTCCGCGATCGCCGCGCGGGTCTTCGATCATCGCGTCCTGGAGAGGATGGCGGGGTCCCTTCGGGAGGCGGCGGTGGCCGTGCCGGTCATCAACCTCCTCTCGGACCGCTCGCATCCCTGCCAGGCGGTGGCGGACCTCCTCACCATCCAGCAGCGCTTCGGCGGGCTGCAAGGGGTGGAGATCGCCTACATCGGTGATTCCAACAACGTCGCGCTCTCCTTGGCCGAGGCCGCGGCGCTGGCCGGGGCCAAGGTCCGGGTCGCCTCGCCGGAGGGCTACGACTTCGATGCGGGCACCCGCGACAGGCTCGCCGGAATCGGCGAGGTGAGCTTTGGAGAGGATCCCTTGCAGGCGGCACGGGGCGCCAAGGTCGTCTACACCGATACCTGGACATCCATGGGGCAGGAGGCGGAGGCAGCCGAGCGGCGTGCGGTCTTCGGCCCTCGCTTCCAGGTCAACGCCGCGCTGATGTCCCGGGCGGCGGACGATGCGATCTTCATGCACTGCCTGCCCGCACACAGGGGCGAGGAGGTGACCGACGAGGTGATCGACTCGCCGGCCAGCCTGGTCTACCGGCAGGCCGCAAATCGGATGCCCGCTTTCAAGGGGATCCTCTACTGGGCGGTGGCCGGATGAGCTACGCCTGGCACTGGACGGCCCGGGATGGGATGATGACAACTGTTGATGCGGGGTGGCGGCGTGGCTAAGAACCGTAGGCAGTATCAGATAAGCAAGTTTCTGGAGACCGAGTTCGTGAGCTCGCAGGCCCAGCTGGTCGGACTGCTGGCCCGGGTGGGGATCGAGGCCACGCAGGCCACGGTCTCACGGGACCTGGAGGAGCTCGGGGCCATCAAGGTCAAAGTCCCGGGCGGCGAACTCGTGTACGCGGTCCCCTCGCACCTGCGGGACACCTCCGCCGATGCCGATCACCTCCGCCGGGTCCTATCGGAGTGGGTCGTGGAGCTGGTGGCCTCGGGGAACCTGGTGCTGATCAAGACTCCGCCGGGCTCGGCGCATGTCGTGGCGTCGGCCATGGACCACACCACCATCGACGGAGTTCTCGGCACCGTCGCCGGCGACGACACCATCATGGTCGTCACCAAGTTCGGAGAGGCCGACGCGCTGCGGGATCTGCTTGCCCGCATGGCCGGCCTGGACGAAGGCTGAGGGCCGGCGCATGGGGACCAAGTCGGGACTGGATCGTTGAACGGAAAGAGAAGGAGCAAAGAGTGAGCAAGAAGAGGATCGTGCTGGCCTATTCGGGCGGACTGGACACCTCGGTGGCGGTCAAGTGGCTGGGCGAGGAGATGGGATACGACGTCGTCGCGATGGCGGTGGACGTGGGTCAGGGAGGCGACTTCGAGGTCATAAGGCACCGCGCCATAGCCGCGGGCGCAATCGCCGTCGAGGTGGTGGACGCCCGCGCCGAGTTCGCCAACGACTTCGTACTGCCGGCATTGCACGCGAACGCCCTCTACGAGGGGCAATACCCCTTGGTGTCCTCGCTGTCGCGCCCGGTGATCGTGCGCCATCTGGTTCGCGTGGCCGAGGAGTACTCCGCCGAGGCGGTCGCCCACGGATGCACCGGTAAGGGCAACGACCAGGTCCGTTTCGAGGTCGGCATTCGCGCGCTCAACCCCGAACTCGCTATCGAGGCGCCGGTCAGGGTTTGGGGGTTCTCGCGTGCTGATTCGATCGACTACGCCGAGAAGCACGCCATTCCGATCAGGGCCTCCAAGGAGAAGCCGTATTCGATCGACGCGAATCTTTGGGGACGGGCCGTCGAGTGCGGCGAGATGGAGGATCCCTGGGCGCCGCCTCCGGGTGACGTTTATGAGATGACCGTGCCGACCAAGACCCGTGCCGAGGAGATCGTGATCACCTTCGACCAGGGCCGCCCGGTTGCCGTGGACGGCAATCCGCTCGGTTTTGCCGAGGTGATCGAGACGCTGAACGCCAAGCTCGGGGCTTACGGCTTCGGGCGCCTGGACATGGTTGAGAACCGCCGCGTGGGCATCAAGAGCCGCGAGGTCTACGAGGCCCCCGGCGCTCTGGGCCTCATCCTCGCCCATGCCGACCTTGAAAGCATCACCCTGGAGAGGGATCTGGCGCATGAGAAGGCCCGCCTGTCCACCCGTTTCAGCGAGCTCGTCTATGATGGGCTTTGGTTTTCTCCCCTGCGCGAGGCCCTGAGTGAGTTCATGGCCTACACCCAGCGGTACGTGACTGGGGAGGTGAGACTCGTGGCAGAGCCCAACCGTGTGTATGTGAACGGGCGGCGCTCGCCGTCCTCCCTCTACGACTACGAGCTTGCCACCTATGAGAAGGAGGACGCCTTCAGGCACTCCGACGCAGAGGGCTTCGTGCGTATATGGGGCCTTGGCGTGGAGACCTGGGCGAGGAAGCAGCGCTAGCGCGCTCGATCCAATAGGCGATGCCGGAGCCGGCCCAGGTGGCCGGCCCGGCCGGGGAAGTGGCAGTCGATGACGCTTTGGCATGGAAGATTCAGCTCCGAGCCGTCTGCGGAGCTTTGGGAGTTTACGGAGTCGCTGAGCTTCGACAAGGCGCTTGCGCTGGATGACATAGCCGGCTCCCGGGCACATCTGGCGGGGCTGGAGCGGGCCGGAATGCTCGAGGCCCACGAGGCGGCCGCGCTCGTGGCCGCTCTCGCGCAAGTCGAGGCGGAGCTACTCGGGGAGA
>JAJZNF010000005.1:7426-14070 GCA_021847985.1 Actinomycetes bacterium
ACGAGGACATCCACACCGCGATAGAGCGCCGCGTGACCGAGATCGCGGGCGAGGCCGGGGCCAAGCTGCACACCGGCAGGAGCCGTAACGACCAGGTGGCCACCGACATGCGGCTGTTCACCCGCCGTGAGCTGGCTTCGATCGCCTCTCGCCTGCTTCAGCTGGCTCAAACCTTGAGTGACTTGGCGGCAGAGGCCAAGGATGCCTACATGCCCGGCTACACCCACATGCAGAAGGCGCAGCCGGTGCTGTTCGCCCATCATCTGCTGGCCCACGGCTGGGCGCTCTCCCGGGACTTCGACCGCATCCTCTCCACCATCGACCGGATGGATGTCTGCCCGCTGGGGGCGGGCGCCCTGGGCGGGTCCTCGCTCCCGCTCGATCCGGGATACACCGCCGCGCTGCTCGGATTCAGCGCGCCCTTCGAGAACTCTCTGGATGCGGTGTCGGACCGGGACTTCATCGCCGAGGCCCTCTTCGACCTCTCCCTGATCGGGGTGCATCTGTCCCGGATCGGCGAGGAGGTTGTGCTGTGGTCGACCGAGGAGTTCGGATTCATCCGCCTGGACGACGCCTACTCGACCGGCTCTTCCATGCTTCCCCAGAAGAAGAATCCCGACATCGCCGAACTCTCCCGGGGTAAGACCGGGCGTCTGATCGGCCATCTGACCGGCTTCCTTGCCACTTTGAAGGGCCTGCCCCTCTCCTACAACCGCGACCTCCAGGAGGACAAGGAGCCTCTTTTTGACTCCATCGTTCAGGTGAGCCGAGGGTTGGTGGCCGTACGGGGGATGCTGCAGACGGCATCGTTCGACTACGCCCGGATGCGCAAGGCGGCGGAGTCGCCGTATCTCTGCGCGGTCGACCTGGCCGACTTCCTGGTGCGCGCCGGGATGCCTTTCCGCAAGGCGCATGCCGTCGTGGGAGGGCTGGTTCGTGATTCCATCGAGCGCCAGGTGCCGTTGGAGGAGCTGGTTTCCGCTCACCCGCTGCTTGGCGAGGAGGCGGCCCGCCTTCTCGAGCCGGGGGAGTCGGTGAAGATGCGCGCCACCCGAGGTGGCTCCGGGATAGACGCCGTTGCCATGCAGCGCGGCCGCTTTGTCGAGCGCCTGCAGCTCGATGCGAAGCGGCTGGACGCGCTCCAGCCTGATGCGATCGCCTGAGGCGCTGGATTCCGGCGGCCCGAGCCATGCCGCCCTCGGTGCCGCGGGCCTGCGCCCTATGGCGCGCGAGGACTTTGCGCTCGAGACCGTCGAGCTGGCTCGCACTCTCATAGGGTGCCACCTGCTCTATCGGGGAAGGCTTCTGCGCATCACCGAAACCGAGGCCTATCGGGGCGGGGACGATCCTGCTTCCCACGCCTTTGGCGGCAGGACCAGGCGCAACGCGCCCATGTTCGGGCCCCCGGGGCATCTCTACGTCTATTTCACCTATGGGATGCACAATTGCGTGAACGTAGTGGGCGCCGCTGACGGCGAGCCCTCCGGTGTGCTTCTCCGCGCGGGGGAGCTTCTGCGGTGGGACGGCGATTCGGAATGCTTGGTGAGCGACTCCGACAACAGCGTGCTTCGCTCCAGCGCGGTCGGACCCGGAAGACTGGGTCGCAAGGTTGGGGCCACGGTGGCCGATTCGGGAATGGACGCCTGCTCTCCGGGAGCCGCGGTCCGCCTTTTCCGCGACCGGAGCGCCGTCCGCCCGGCCGTCGGCGTTTCGACCCGAATAGGGGTGAGTGGCGGCGAAGAGTTGGAGTGGAGATTCTTCGATTCGGGCAGCCGCCTCGTCTCCCGGCATCCCGGCGGGTCCTAAAACCATACTTTCGGATGATCACCGAATCATCCGGGGGTTTCATGCCATATCCGCAGGGTGCGCATACCATGGCCACATGCAGACTGACGCAGCCATCAAGACCGAGGGGCTGACCAAACGCTATGGCGCCAAGGTCGCGGTCGACTCGGTCGATCTTGAGATTCCCCGAGGGGTTGCCTTCGGATATCTGGGGCCGAACGGAGCGGGAAAGACCACGCTCATCCGCATGCTTCTCGGGCTGACCCGGGCCAGTGCGGGCAAGATGTGGATCCTGGGCCACCAGTTGCCGCACGACCGGTCCCAGGCCCTGGCCAAGGTCGGAGCCATTGTGGAGGAACCTCGCTTCTATCCCTACCTGACGGGAATGGAGAACCTCCGCATTGCCGCGGCGGTGCGGGGCCCGGAGGCCGCGGCCCGCATTGAAGCCAGTATCGAGAGGGTTGGGCTGGCGGACAGGTCCAAGGAAAAGGTTTCGGGCTACTCCCTGGGGATGCGCCAGCGTCTCGGCATCGCCCGCTGCCTGCTCAACGACCCGGAGGTCCTCATTCTCGACGAGCCGATGAACGGCCTGGACCCGGCCGGCATCATGGAGTTCCGGCTGCTGATCCGCTCGTTCGTGGAGGAGGGCCGGACGGTCATCCTCTCCTCGCACCTGCTGGACGAGGTGGAGAAGACTTGTGACGCGGTTGCAATCGTCGACAAGGGCCGGGTGGTTCGCCAAGGCGGCCTGGACGAGTTCCGCGGGCGCGACTATGCCAAGGTCACCCTGGAGGTCCTGGAGCCTGATCTGGCCCGCGCCACCCTCTCGCAACTGGCCTTCGTAAAAGGTGTGGAAGAGATCTCCGCGGCCGAGTGGCTCGTGTCCTTGCAGCCCGGCGTCAGGGGGCACCAGCTCAACAGCGCGCTTGTGGGCGCGGGAGTTTCGGTGGAGCGGCTCGAGCCCGCCAAGGCCACTCTCGAGGACGAGTTCCTATCGGTCACCAGTGACATGGGCATCAGGTAGAAAGCGGGGCTTGCCATGTGGTACGCGAGAAAAATGGTCTCGGCCGAGGTGCTCAAGCTTCGCCGGAACAAGTCACAGTTGATAACCGCCCTTTTGATGACGGTTGGCGTGGTGGTCGTCTACTTTGCCGTTGTCGAGGCCTTCCATCTCTACAACCCGGCCGCGCACGGGCCGGCGGGTGGTTCGGCCAACTTCTCCAATGTCATCAACATCCTGACCTTCGTCGGCGCTACCGGGGCGATCGTGGTGGGCGCTCGGGCGGGGTCGGCCGACCAGAGCACCGGCGTGTTCCGCGATCAGGTGGCGACGGGGAGGAGCAGGATCGCGCTCTTTGGGGCACGCGTTGCGGGCGGAGCCCTCTTCTTCCTGGTCTTCGTCCTGGCCGCGTTGGTGGTGGCGATCATCGGCACCTTCGTCTTCAGGGCCGGCCTTCCCGTCCCCACCTGGTCGGGGATATTCCGGAACTCGTGGGTCACGGTCGTGGTGACCCTCTTCAACCTGATGCTCGCCCTGGGTTTGGCCTCGCTGACCCTGTCCCGGTCGGTCACGGTGGGCGTGCTCCTGGTATGGACCCTGTTCGGCCAGCGCCTGCTGGCGCAGATCAGCACGCTGGGCGGCGTACGCAAGGTGCTGCCTCTGGCGGCGGAGCACGCACTCAATCCAGATGCGCGTGGACCCTTCGGGCATGTGCTTCCGGAGAGCGTGCTGACGGCGGTGCTGGTGCTGATCGTCTGGGCTGTCGTGCTGCTGGCCAGTGGCGCATGGCGAACGTATTCCATGGACGCTTAGCATTCTGGCCATGCGGGCTTCGACTGAGACGAGCGCCTCGGAGGCTTCCTCGCGCGGAATCGAGCTGAGTTCGAGATTGGCCAGGGCGGCATCCTGGCTGTTCCTGTCCCTGATGCTGGCGGCAAGCGTTGCCCTGCCGCTGGCGAGCCGGGTGCGTCTTCTGGGTGCGGGGGCTCCGAGAGCCTCGCTCCCGGTGGCCGTCGGTTTCGCGGCGCTCGGTGTGGCGGGGTCGGCCTCGCTCTTTTTCGCCAAGCGGCGCCCGCTGGCCGTGCTCGCCTTCGTTCTTGTGGTGACGCTCCTGATGCGCGACGCCCGAAGCCTCGCCGGTCCCAGCATTTATCCTCTGCCCCTCTTCTACGCGCTGGGCAACTACGCGCTCAGGCACAGTTGGAAGCAGGTCGCCCGCGTCGCCGCCGGCGTCGTCGGAGTGATTTACCTCTCTTCGCTCCTGCGAGGGGAAAGTCTTGGCAACTACGGCCTGAACAGCCTCTTCAGCTTGCTGGGTGCCGTGACCTTCGTAGTACCGGTGAGCTCCCTGGGGCTGTGGCTCGGCACGAATCGCGCCTATGTCAGGGAGTTGAGGGAGCGCTCCGCGAGGCTCGAGCACGAACGGGAGCTCCTGGCCCAGCGCGCGGTCGCCCAGGAGAGGGTGCGCATCGCACGCGACCTCCACGATGTTGTCGCTCATCACGTCTCGCTCATGGTTGTCCAGGCGGGTGCCATCCGCGAGTCGCTTCCCCGGGAATCGGAGCTCCGTGGGTCGCTCGATGTCCTGGCCGACACTGGCCGCGAGGCGATGGCCGAAATGCGCAGGATGCTCGGGGTGTTGCGGTCGGAGGATTCCGGTGGGCCGGCCCGGGCTCCCGCACCCAGGCTTTCGGAGTTGCCGACGCTGGTGGGCAGGGCGAACGAAGCCGGGATCTCGATCGAATACCGGGTCCTGGGGGAGCCCTCGGCGCTTTCGGAGGCCGAGGAGCTCTGCCTCTACCGGGTGGCCCAGGAGGCCCTCACCAACGTCGTCAAGCACAGCGAAGGTGCAGTCGGGTCCGTCGAGCTTGCCTTTGCCCCCGGCTCGGTGACACTGAGAGTGGAGGACACCGGCAGGCAGATAGCCACTCCGGGCGGACCCGGGCATGGGTTGGCGGGCATGCGTGAGCGGCTCGGCCTCTTTGGGGGAACCCTGGTGGCCGAGCCGCAGGGCAGGGACGGATTCCTGGTGGAGGCGCGACTGCCTCTTGGCGGAGCGTCCCGGTGACCATCAGCGTCGTGGTTGCCGACGACCAGCCCCTCGTGCGCTCGGGCCTGCGGACGATACTCGAGGCCCAGGGTGACATCCGCGTCGTCGGCGAGGCCGGTGATGGGGAGGAGGCGGTACGCCTTTGCGAGTCGCTGCGGCCGCAGGTGGCTCTGCTTGACATTCGCATGCCACGCCTCGACGGCCTGGAAGCGGCGCGGCGCATCACTTCGAGCAGGATATTGATGCTGACCACCTTCTCCATAGACGAGTACGTCGTGGAGGCGCTGCGCAACGGGGCGAGCGGCTTCTTGCTGAAGGACGCCACCCCTGAAGAGCTCGTAAAGGCGGTGCGCTCGGTGGCCGCCGGGGATGCGGCGCTGTCGCCATCGGTGGCGCGCAAGGTGCTGGAGCTCGCCCGGCCAAGGGCCTCGGCCCCGCCGCTGCGTCCTGAGGCCCTGGAAGAGCTGAGCGCGAGGGAGCGGGAGGTCCTGCTCGAGCTGGCCAAGGGACTATCCAACCAGGAGATAGCCGCGCAACTTTTTCTCTCCGAGCCAACCGTGAAGACCCATGTCTCCCACATCCTTGGCAAGCTCGGGCTGCGGGACCGGGTTCAAGCCGTGGTCTTCGCGTACGATCTCGGTTTGGTGGAGCCGCGCCGGGCCGGCGGCGACAACATCTAAGGCGGGAGTATGTCCAGTTCCAGCCAGCACGAGCAGGCTTGGCGGCCGCTGGCGGTCGCCTTCGACGTAAACGAGACCTTGTTCTCCCTCGCCGCCGTAAGGCGCAGGCTGGATGCGCTTGGTTTTCCCCCGCTCGCGCTCGAGCTCTGGTTCGCGCGCACCCTGCGCGACGGGATCGCGTTAGCCGCCGCGGGCTCCGGCGACCGTTTCGGCGCGATCGCGGTCGATGCGCTTCTTTCGGTGATGGACTCGTCGGGAAGGGAGCCGGATCAGAAGTTGGCCGAGGAGGCGGTGGCGGCGATGGAGGGGATGGAGCCGCATCCCGACGTAGCGTCCTGTTTCGCCGCGCTGCGCGAAGGCGGGATCCGCATCTCGACTCTGACCAACGGATCCGGTCTCATGACGGAGAGGTTGCTGGAGCGCGCGGGCCTGCGTGAGATGGTGGAGCGCTGCTTCTCCGTCGAGGAGGCCGGTCGCTGGAAGCCGTGCCGGGAGCCGTATCTGCACACCGCCGCCGAACTCGGCGTCGAGCCGTTGCGGTTGGCACTGGTGGCGGTTCACGCGTGGGACGTCTGTGGCGCCAAGGCGGCAGGATTGGCGACCGGTTGGGCGTCCCGGCTGGAGGGCCAATTTGCGCCCAGGTTCGGCCGGCCGGACGTGACCGGCGCCGACCTTGTCGAAGTCGCCCGGGGCCTGCTCGCACTCGCTGCACCGCGGGGCTGAGCGGGTGGGGACGACAGGGCGATCCATGGGAGATGCTTTTGTGGGCCGGCTGGACGAGATCTGGCGTTATCCGGTGAAGTCCCTCGTGGGGAGCGCCTGGAGCGGGCCATGCTCGAGGCCCGGGGGGTGCAAGGAGATCGCGCCTGGGCCCTGCGCGGCAAGGACGGCAAGTTGGGGAGTGGAAAGAACACCAGGCGCTTCCGCCGCATGAGCGGGCTGCTGGGCGCCTCCTCCCGCACTGCGCCGGATGGAACCGTCGTGGTTTCTTTTGCAGACGGGCGGGAGATGCCCGCAGTCAGCCCGGAAGCCGCCCGGGCCTTTTCGGGCCTGGTGGGCGAAGAAATCGAATTTTCGTTCGAAGCCCAGGTGTCGCACCTGGACGATTCCCCCTTGCACTTGGTCACCA
>JAJZNF010000287.1 GCA_021847985.1 Actinomycetes bacterium
GATCACCGAGATGAACGTCGACTTTCCGGCGTTGGGATAGCCGACCAGCGCCACATCCGCCTTGAGCTTCAGCTCCAGGTTGAACCAGTTCTCCTCCCCCGGCTCGCCCTGTTCGGCAAAGGAGGGTGCCCGCCTCTTGTTGGCCAAGAAGCGCGTGTTGCCCCGGCCGCCCTCGCCTCCCTTGGCGGCGACAAACCGCATGCCGGCCTCGGCCAGGTCCGCCAAGACCTCACCCTCCTGGGACCGCACGACCGTGCCGGTCGGGACCAGTACCTCCAGGTTCCCGCCGCTGCGTCCATGCCTCTGCTTGCCCATCCCGTGGGCACCGCTCTCGGCCCTGCGGTAGGGCTGGTCGGCGAAGCTCAACAGCGAGGCCATCTCGTCGGTGGCGACAAGAATGACGTCGCCGCCGCTTCCACCATCGCCACCATCCGGCCCGCCTTTGTCGACGTGGGCCTCGCGGCGGAAGGAGACCGCGCCGGCTCCGCCGTCCCCCGCCTTCGCATGCAGCTGCGCCTTGTCGACAAAGCCTGCCATGTATCCCTTTCAAAGAGAAAACCTCGGTCCGTCGGCCGAGGTTTTCGTCAAAGCCTGTTTAGCCGCGATGCGGCGGATGTCCGCCTAGAGGATGTCGACCAGCCGGCGACCCTTGCGCTCGCCGAACTTGACCGTACCCTCGGCGGTTGCGAAGAGTGTGTCATCGCTGCCGCGGCCCACATTCACGCCGGGGTGGAACTTGGTCCCCCGCTGACGCACCAAAATGGAGCCCGCGGTAACCGACATGCCGTCGTACACCTTCACGCCGAGGCGCTTGGCCTTTGAATCCCTGCCGTTCTTGGTAGAACCGCCGCCCTTTGTCTTGGACATCTAACGTCTCTCCTGAAAAATCTCTGGCAAAAAGCTATTTGGTTATCTCTAGCACCTTGACGACGGCGTACTTCTGGCGATGCCCCCAGCGCCTGCGCATGTTCGCCTTGGCGCGGTACTTGAAGCCGCGCACCTTGGGGCCCTTTTCGAATCCCACGATCTCGCCCTTGACGGCAGCGCCGCCGAGCTCCGTGCCGGTGACGACTTTGCCGTCGTCCACGACCATGATCGCCTGGAGGTCGACCGGGTCGCCAACGAGCCCCTCGAGAAGCTCGAGGCGGACGGACTCGCCCACCGAAACCTTTTCCTGCTTGCCGCCAGACTTTATCACTGCATACATAGGTCGACCATTCTAGCGGTATCAGACGTCGTCGACGTCCAGGAAGACGACCCCTCGGCCCTTGCAGGTCGGGCAGGTGTCACTTAGAGCCTCCACCAACCCCTCCGAGACACGCTGCCTGGTCATCTCCACCAAGCCGAGTTGGGACATCTCATAGACCTGGGTCTTGGTCTTGTCCCGCGCCAGTGCCTCTTTGAGGGTGCGCATGACGTCCTCTTTGTTCGCCTCGATGGTCATGTCGATGAAGTCGATCACGATGATCCCGCCGATGTCGCGGAGCCGTAACTGCCGTGCAATCTCCTGCGCGGCCTCCAGATTGTTCTGGTGGATGGTCCCCTCGAGCGAAACCGTTCCGACGTTCTTGCCCGTGTTCACGTCGATGACCGTGAGTGCTTCGGCGCGATCGATGATCAGCGATCCTCCCGAAGGTAGCCACACCTTGCGATCCATGGCCTTGTGCAGCTGCTCATGGACGTGGTGGAGCTCGAAGATCGGCAGGCCCTGCTCGGCGGCGTCGTAGTACTCGACACGGTCCGCCAGTTCAGGAGAGATGCTCGAGACGTAGGATTGGACCTCCTCGTAGATCTCCCTGTCGTCGATGATCACTCCCCGGTAGTTGCGGTTGAATTCTTCGCGTATCACCCGAACCGCGACGTTCGGCTCAGAATAGAGCAGCGCAGGCGCGTGAGCGGTCTTGGCGTTGGCCTCGATCGCGTTCCACATCTCCACCAACTGGGTGATGTCGCGGCCCAGCTCCTCGGCCGAGGCACCCTCGGCCGCCGTTCGCACGATCACGCCGAAGCCATCCGGCTTCAGGTCGCCCAGTATCTTACGCAGCCGGCGCCGCTCGTCATCGGGCAAGCGCTTGGAAATCCCGTAGCTGTCCGCATTCGGGACCAGCACCACGAAACGGCCAGGAAGCGAAACCTCTTGGGTCAGGCGGGCACCCTTGGTGCCAATGGGGTTCTTGGTCACCTGGCAGAGCACGACCTGGCGCGGCCTGAGCAGATGCTCGATGCGCACGTCCTTGTTCGGCTGGTCCATCAGGTCCTCGCGGTCGTAGCGCACGTCGCCACGGTACAGAACGGCGTTCTTGGAAGTTCCGATGTCCACGAACGCCGCCTCCATGCCTGCCAGCACGTTCGTGACCCGGCCGAGGTAAATGTTGCCATCGATCTGGTTCGGGTCCGCGCCGACTCGGGAGACGTAGTGCTCGATGAGGGTACGGCCCTCGAGGACGGCGATCTGCACCAGGTCGTCGGAGCGATGGACGCACATCAGATAACGGCCGACGGGCCGTCCATTGCGCGAGCGCCCGATGCGCTGGTTGGCACGCCTGGAGGAGCGGGTATCGACGCTTGTCTCGGACGCGAGCTGCCCCTCGACTGCATAACGCACCGGCTCGAGCTCGGAAGACCGCTCGCGAGGGGGCCTGCGGCGACGGGCACGCTGCCGAACTCCGCCTCCCTGGGTGCCCGCCTGCTCCTTGGCGGTCTCCTTTTCCTTGTCCTTGGATTCGCCCCGGTTCAGGTGGGGAAGACGGGGACGGTGCGATTGAGTTGCGCCGGCGCCGTCGAAAGCCGCTGCCTCCCCCTCCGGAGACGCCTTCACGGCTTTGTTGTCGGCGCCCTGCTGGGCACCTCCCTGCCCCGAAGGGCGCCTGCCGCGCGATCGACGGCTTCTAGCCGGCCTGCCTTGGCCCTCCTGGCCACGGGCTGGTGTCGGTTGCGTTCCCTCTGCGGCCGATCCGGCCGCCGGGCTCACTTGAGCGGCGGGAGCCGCCTGGGATGTGTTTTCCTCTGCCATGCAAAACCTGCAATTCGTTCTGGTTCGGCTGCATCCGAGGTGGGGTACGCGCCAGAGTTTGCGCGCTTTCCTCCGATCGACACGCCGCCCGCCGCCGCCCGGCTGTTGCCAAGGCGGGGAAGATCCGGAGTGCTGCCGAAAACTGATGCTCCACGGCTGCCATCGCTGGTCGGCCACGCCTGGGCAAGCGGGGCCACGGAAAGGCTCCGCCGGGTCATTGTGCCCGCGGCCAGAAGCGCTATCCAAAGTACAAAGGCTGCCATTTGTAACCAGTCTAGCCGGAGAAGGGGTGCAGGCGCGTGGCGAGCACCGGGCCGTAAGGCTCAGCCCTTGCTCGCGGTAGTGGTGGGCGCGGCTCCACTCTTGGCCGTCGTCGTGGTCGTGGACGCAGGCAGGGTGGTAGTCGTGGCCACGCCGTACCGCGCATAGGTGGTGGCGCCGGCCGGAATGTGCGGCATCGAGAAGACCGCATTGCCGATGTTGTGCTTCATCAGGTACTCAAAGATCGCCCTGGCTGCCGGAGCAGCTCCGGTCGCGCCATAGCCGGCGTGCCCTATCACCACGGCAACGACATACTTGGGACTGGGCAACGGGCCAAAGGCCACGAACAGCGCATCCGGCTCCTGGCCCGTCACCGAGGCTGTGCCGGTTTTGCCCGCCAGAGGGTAGGAGCTCAGCGGGAAGCCCAGGAAAGTGCCGTATGCGGTGCCCATGCGATTGCCGATCGCGCCCTCGAAACCTGCGAGCATTGTGTTGTGGTCCAGCGCGCTGAGCTGCACATGGTCGACGACCTGCGGATTGAACTTCTTCACAACCTTGCCGTTTTGGTTGACGATTCCCACCGCGATCTGGGGAACATAACGGGTTCCGCCATTGGCGAAGGTTGCGTAGGCGTTGGCCAGCTGTAGCGGCGTAACCAGCGTCTCCCCCTGGCCGAAGGCCATTTCTATCTGGTCGGCGGTGTACCAGGACGTATAGGGATAGGCGGACGGGTACTGCTTGTGCAACTGCGCCCGCAACTGGGGCGAGTCGACCATTCCGGCCGCCTCACCAGGGAGGTTGATGCCGGTCGGGGAGCCGAATCCGTACTTGGCGGCCATGTTCTGGATCGGGGTCTTGCCGTACTTGTTGATGTTCGCGTAGAACTGATAGCCCAGGTTGTAGAAGAAGACGTCGTCGGAGGCCGTCAGCGCCGTCGTGATGTTGATCACGCCGAGGCGCTCGTAGCCGGCGTTGTGGAAGCTGCAAAGTCCGCTTCCCGGCTTGCAGTTGGGGATGTTGAACACGCCGGTGTCGTCGTAATAGAAGTACGGCGAGATCAGACCGCTTGAAAGCGCGGCCGACGCCGTGGCCAGCTTGAAAGTGGACCCTGGCGTATAGAGGCCATCGATGGCCCGGTTCAGGATCGGATCACCCGAAGACGGCGAGGTTATCTGGTTGTACGCGGCCTGAGATATTCCTCCCACCCACACGGAAGGGTCGTAGGTCGGATATGAAGCCATGGCCAGCACCTGGCCGTTGTTGACGTTTTCGACCACGGCGGCTCCGGTGAGCCCTGTCAGGTAACGCCTGAAGACCGGGTCAAAGGTGTTGGTGAGCGCATGTATCTGATTCGCCAGCGCGCTCTCGACCGCCTTCTGGAGGTTCAGGTCGATGCTAAGCACGACGTTGTCGCCTGGCTTGGCCCGGACGTTGGCAAGCGTGCCCACCACCTGGCCCGCATAGTTGACCTGCAGCGTCTTCTTGCCCGGCACGCCGCGCAAGTAGTTCTCGAAGCTCGCCTCGACACCCGCCTGTCCGATCTGGTCACCGGCCTGATAGCCCTGGGCCGCGGCCCTGGCCAGCTCGGACTGCGATATCTGTGATACGTAGCCCAGCACCTGGGAAGCGGTGGACCCCTCCGGATACACCCGCTGCGTGCTCAATGAACTCGAGACACCTGGGAACTGTCCCGGGTGCTCTTTGATGTAGATGATCTTGTCCTTGGCGACGTTGTAGGCGACGGGTATCGGGGAATAGGGGCTGTTGTTCGGGTTGTTGACCGCCAGCTTGACCTGCGAAAGCGGCACCCCCAGCAACTGGGCAAGACGCCCGAGAACCTCTGGATGAGTGATGACCGTGTTCTGGGCGATGGTGATCGACTCGACCACCTGATTCCCCACCAGGAGATTTTCGTTGCGGTCAACGATCAGCCCGCGGGGAGGCGCCGTGACGATCTGACGCGTCTGATTCTGGTTGGCGAGTGCACGGTAAGTGGGGCTCTGCAACACCTGGAGCGAGTAAAGGCGGGCGACGAGCGCCACGAAAAGGGCGAAGACCGCGAAGCCCATCGCCCGCACGCGTCTGCGCTGCGAAAGCGCCCCGGCGTTCGGCGACTCAGAGTCGAAAAAGCTCACTTCACCTCCCTCAGCCCAACCTATATCCGACCAATAAGACGACGGTTAACGCGCAACTAAATCAAAAAGCCCTGCGTGAGGGCGGTCTCTCCTCAGCACCGATCCTGAGCAGCCGCTTCATGAGAGGAGCGACCAACAGTGCAAAGAGGGCGCCCATCGTCAATTGCACCAACACCGCGGAGACAAGCCGCTGCTCTAAAACCGTGTGGAGGCCCAAAACCTGCAGGACGGCGTAGAGGAGCACCTCCCCCCCTCCGGCGCATGCGGCAGCAACCACCACGTCGACCACGCGCGATTCCGGCAAAGAGGCCACCTCGACCATTCCCGCAAGATAGCCCACCGACGCATAGACCAGGCTCGACACGCCAAAAGGAACGGTGGTGAAGGAGTCGGCCATGAGCCCCAATATGAACCCGGCGATGGCACCCGCTTCGCGTCCCTCGATCAGGCCAAAGGCGACGGTGGCGGCGATGAGGAAGTCCGGGTGAACTCCGCTGATGACAAGGGTTCCGAGCTGGGAACGCTGCAAAACGCCGAAGGTAATGCCGAGGAGAACGAGTTTGATGATCTTGGAGTAGCTCACGGGGCCCCCGCAGGCAGCCAGTCGAGCACCGAGACATAGTAGAGACGCGCCAAATCGACAACGGGCTGCAGGTCGACATGCTCCTCCAGGGCACCCGCAGGCGTGTAGGCATCGACCACACGGCCGACCGGTATCCCGGGGGGAAAGATCTCGCCCTGCAGCCCACTTGTGTAGGCGACCTGTCCCTTCTTCAGCGTCGTCCCGGGATCGACCAGCTGAACCGACAAGGATCGATCGGAACCCTGGCCAACGGCAAGACCGAGCTGTTGGCTTGGTTGTATGCGCACGCCGGCGGCGAAGTTGGGGTCGTCGACCAGGAGCACCGTCGAGCTGTCAGCCGACACGGCGACCACCCGGCCAACCAGCCCGTAGGCCGCTACCACCGGGTTGCCAACACGTATGCCCTGGTGAGAGCCCTTGTTTATCTCGACGCTTAATTGAAGATTGGAGGGAGTGTAGGAGATCACCTGCGCGGGAGTGGACTTGATGTTCGCCGCAAAGGTGAGCTTCAAGGCGGCCGACAGCGAAGAAAGGGCTGCCTGGGCGCCCGCGTCCGCGTAGGGACGATTCTTCAAGAGCGCCACCTCGTTCTGAAGTTGCTGGTTCTGCCGCTTCACGGACCCATACTCGAACGCACCGGCCACGACGTCGTAGACCGGCGTTATCACAGCAGTCGCGGCCTGACGCAAGGGGGTGAATACGCCGCGAACCAGTCCCTTCGCCGACGAAATCGCCGGTGGCTCGCCTCGATAGCTCGCCGAGAGCAACGATAGCGATATGAGTAGGACGACTATGAGCGTTATGCGCGGGCGTCTAAAGAGCGGACTGGCCACCGGGCAGGGCAGTCCCTCCTAGCGGCTGCTGGAAGAAATCAGCACCCGCTTGAGCGCCTCGAACTCCTCGAGGCACTGTCCCGAGCCCAGTGCGACGCACTGGAGCGGGTTGTTCGCCACCACGATGGGCATCCCGGTCTCTTCGTGCAGCCGCCTGTCGAGGCCGTTCAGCAAGGCCCCGCCACCCGTCAGCACTATCCCCTGCTCCATGATGTCCGCTGCGAGCTCGGGGGGAGTGTTGTCAAGGGTGTACTTGACCGCATCGACGATCGCCGAGATCGGCTCCTCGATAGCCTTGCGAATCTCCTTGGTTGAGACGACGATCGTCTTGGGAAGGCCCGTGATCAGGTCACGTCCCCTGATCTCGGCTTGGAACTCTTCGTCCAGGACTGTCGCCGACCCGAGCGCCATCTTCATCTCTTCAGCGGTGCGCTCGCCCAGAGCGAGGCTGTGCTCCTTCTTGATGTAGGTGATGATCGCCTCGTCCAGCTCGTCGCCACCGATACGGATCGACTTGGAGGTCACTATTCCGCCCAAGGAGATGACGGCAACCTCGGTGGTTCCACCGCCGATGTCTACGACCATGTTGCCCGTGGGCTCATGTATCGGCAGCCCGGCACCTATCGCAGCCGCCATCGGCTCCTCGATGATGTAGGCCGGCTTGCGCGCGCCAGCGTACTCGGCTGCCTCCTGGACTGCGCGCTGCTCGACACCAGTGATCCCCGACGGCACGCATATGACCATGCGCGGCTTTCCGAAGCGCGAGTTGTGCACCTTGTGAATGAAATAGCGGAGCATCTTCTCACAGATCTCGAAGTCCGCGATCACTCCGTCCTTCAAGGGCCGTATTGCCTGGATGTTGCTCGGCGTACGGCCGATCATCCGCTTCGCCTCGAGGCCGACCGCCAGGGGCCGCCCGTCCTTGGTATTGATCGCGACTACGGAAGGCTCGTTGAGAACTATCCCTTTGCCGCGTACATATACCAGGGTGTTGGCGGTCCCGAGATCGACCGCCATGTCGCGCCCGAGGAATGAAGTGCCAAATCCCATAATGTGTGCCTCCGGAGGATTCCTTGGTCAGAGAAGCGGAAAAACTTGCGGATAGCCGTTCGCCCGGCTGTCGGGGCCGAGGTTCAGCCGGCAGCGCAATCCACTACCAACGAGTCTAACCGCCTATTCGGTCAATGCTCCGGAAAGAACAGGCCAAGCTCTCTAGCTGCGGCGTCGGCCGAGTCCGAGCCATGCACCAGGTTCTCTCCGATCTCGAGGGCCAAGTCGCCGCGGATGGTGCCGGGCGCCGCCTTAGCCGGATCGGTCGCACCCATGACCGTACGCACCACCGCCCAGGTATCCTTGGGGCCCGAGACTTCGCAGACAAGCACCTTGGATCGAGTGATGAACGCGACTAGTTCGTCAAAAAAGGGCTTTCCGTCGTGCTCCACATAGTGAGCCTTGGCGGTTGCCTCATCCAGCTGGCGCAACTCGGCCCGCACCAGCTTCAATCCCCTGCGCTCGAGACGCGACAGGATCTCGCCGACCAACCCACGCTCAACGGCATCGGGCTTGCACATAAAAAAGGTGGAATCCATAGCTCTTAGAGACTACCGGGGCTACCTGGCGTTCCCTCTTGGCGGTTTCGGCACTCTCAACGTGGCCTAAGACAAGAGAAACCGCCGCGCCCGGGCGGCCGTACGAAACGACCCGAACACCACGACCGCACCTTCTTCGCCCGCCATCTCCATCGCCTCGGAGACCGCTTCTTCGACGGTGGCCGCTTCGAGGACCGAGCAACCCTCCTCGAGCGCGGCCGCGCCTAGCGCAGCCGCGGACATGGACCGCTGCTCGCCCACGGTCGTGACGAAGATCCCCGTCAGTCGAGGCTTCATCGGCTTGATCACCGCTCGCGCGTCCTTGCCCGCCAGCATGGCCGCCACTCCGTAAACCGGCTCGATTCCGGCGAACTCCTCCGCCATTGTGCGCGCCAGCGCCTCCGCCGCCTCGGCGTTGTGCGCACCGTCGGCGACCACCAGCGGATTGCGATAAATGACTTCCGCCCGTCCCGGCACCGAGACGCCCGCCAGAGCTCCGGCGACTGTGTCGTAATCCAGGCTCGACTCGGCAAGGGCCTCTACGGCTGCTATCGCGACGGCAGCGTTATCCACCTGATGCCTGCCATGCAGTGCGACGAAAAGCTCCTGATAGATGGTGCGGGGAGTGCGAAGGTCGAACCGCCAGCCGCCCACCCCGAGAGTCTGATCGGACGCGGCGACATCATGCCCAAGCCTCAGCACGCCCCGGCTGGGGCGACTGCGGAAATAGCCGACAAGCTCCTCGGGAATTGCGCCCAGCACGACCACCGAGGCAGGCTTGATGATGCCGGCTTTGTTCTCGGCGACGCCCTCCAGGCCAGGGCCGAGAAGCTCCAGATGATCATGCCCAACCGATGTTACGACGGCTACATCGCCATCGATCACATTGGTGGAATCCCAGGTCCCGCCGATACCAACCTCTATGACTGCGGCCTCCACCCCTTCGGCGTAGAAGAGCGACAGCGCCGCGGCCGTGAGCACCTCGAACCAGCTCAGAGATAGACCCAGCTGCTCCTCCATGCCGGCTACCAGAAGAAGCTCCGATGCCAGCAGGTCGTCCGAGACCGGCAACCCACCCAGCAGTATCCGCTCGTTCACGCGGTCAAGGTGAGGCGAAAGGAAGGTGCCCACCTTCTGGCCCATCCGCACGAGAAGCTCGGTACAGATCCGCGAAACCGAACCCTTGCCGTTGGTTCCGGTCACGTGGATCGTCCGGAACTCCGAAGGTGAGATACCGAGCGCCTCGATCAGCGTAGCTACCGGCTCGAGGCTGGGCTCCTTGACGAAGGCGCCCTTGGTCTCAAAGTTGTCGTGCCCGTCGAGCCAAGCGAGGGCTTCCTGGATCGTCCAGCCCATTTCGCCGCAGCTTCCGGAAGTTCTCGGGCTAGGAGGCGCGACGCGTCCGCGGAGGACGCTCGCTCCCGCCCGCGCGAGGGACCAGGGTCGGAGCCGCGCGCTTCGCGACCACCTCGGCATCGACGACACAGCGCTGCACGTCGCTGCGGGACGGCAGCTCGTACATCACGTCCAGCAGGACCTCTTCGAGAATGGCCCTAAGGCCACGCGCGCCGGTACCACGAAGTAGGGCCAGGTCAGCAATGGCCTCGAGTGCATCGTCACTGACCTCCAGCTCCACACCATCGAGCTCGAAGGTTCGCTTGTACTGTTTGACCAGCGCGTTCTTGGGCTCGACCAGGATCCGGATGAGTGAATCGCGCTTGAGATTGGAGACGGCGCCCATGACCGGCAGACGGCCCACGAACTCGGGGATCAGGCCGAACTTGAGCAAGTCCTCGGGAAGCGCATAATGGAAGAGCTCGGACTCGTCGTAGTTGTCCCCCCTGAGGTCGGCCCGGAAGCCAATGCTCTTCTTGCCGATCCTTGCTTCGACGATCTTCTCCAGACCGGAGAACGCACCACCGACGACGAAGAGGATGTTGGTGGTGTCGATCTGGATGAACTCCTGGTGCGGATGCTTGCGCCCTCCTTGGGGCGGCACGGATGCAACCGTCCCTTCCAAGATCTTCAGCAGCGCCTGCTGAACGCCTTCGCCGGAAACGTCTCGCGTTATCGATGGGTTCTCGGCCTTGCGGGCGATCTTGTCGATCTCATCGATGTAGATGATCCCCGTCTGAGCCCGCTTAACGTCGTAATCCGCGGCCTGGATGAGCTTGAGAAGGATGTTCTCCACATCTTCGCCCACGTATCCGGCTTCGGTCAGCGCGGTTGCGTCGGCAATGGCGAACGGCACGTTGAGCATGCGGGCGAGGGTCTGGGCGAGCAACGTCTTGCCGCAGCCGGTCGGCCCAAGAAGGAGGATGTTCGACTTGGAGAGCTCGACCTCCTTGTCGAGTACGTTACCCTGCTGCACCCGCTTGTAGTGGTTGTAGACCGCGACGGAGAGCACCTTCTTGGCACGCTCCTGCCCAATCACGTAGTTGTCCAGGAAAGCGGAGATCTCTTGCGGAGCGGGAAGCTTCTCGACCCGGAAATCGGACTTGGACCCCTCGTCCTCGGAGATGATGTCCACGCACAGGCGAATGCACTCATCGCAGATGTAGACACTCGGGCCAGCGATCAGCTTTCGCACCTGCTTCTGCGACATCCCGCAGAAACTGCACTTCACCAGATCCTGGCTCTCACCAAACTTGGCCATCCCCCGCTACCTCCAATTCGGTACCTTAGCCTTGCCGGTGGGCCAAGTGCCACATCCCGCGCCCAAGATCACTCTCCGCCTAGCGGGCGATGGCCCCCGCCTCGACGGCTCCTCTCGAGGAAAGCACCTCGTCTATGACTCCGTACTCGCGTGCCTCATTCGCATCCAGGATGAAGTCGCGGTCGGTGTCGGACTGGATCTTTTCAACGGATTGCCCGGTATCGGCCGCCAGCATTTCATTCAGCAGATCCCGCATCCGCAGGATCTCCTTTGCCTGGAGTTCGATGTCCGTCGCCTGGCCACCGACACCTCCATAGGGCTGGTGCAGCAGGACCCGCGCATGCGGAAGCGCGAAGCGCTTACCCTTCGCTCCGGCGGCAAGCAGCACCGCTGCGGCGGAGGCCGCCTGGCCGAAGCAGAACGTCGATACATCCGGCCTGATGAACTTGATGGTGTCGTAAATTGCGAAGAGGCCGGTGATGTCGCCTCCAGGCGAGTTGATATAGAGGTTGATGTCCCTCTCCTGGTCTTCGTATTCGAGGAACAGGAGCTGAGCACAGACCAGATTCGCGACCGCATCGTCGATGGGCGTGCCAAGAATGATGATGCGCTCCCGTAGAAGGCGGGAGTACAGGTCATAGGCCCTTTCGCCCCTGGTGGAGGACTCCACCACGGTTGGAACCAAGTAATTGAAAGCTTCCACGTGGGACTCCTTTTTGCCGGACATCGCTCTTGTGTACGCCAACGTCTTAGAGCGAGGCTCTACTCCGTCGCCTCTTCTTCGTTGTCCTCGCCGGCCTCGGCAGACGCCACAGGCTCCGCCTCGATCTCGGGCTCCTCGCTCTTGGGGGTCTCGCTCTTGGGGGCCTCGCCGGTGATGTCCGACCGCGTGAGGTCGTTGCCCTTGTCGTCGACCAGTTTCGCGTTGTCGAAGATCCAGTCAAGCGCCTTGCGCTTGGCGATCTCGGACCTCAGCGCGAAGAGCTGACCGCTCAGCCGCAGGCGCTCGCGCGCGTCCTCGGTATCCATGCCGCTCGCCTGAGCGATTTGCGCCACCTGCTCGTCGATCTCTTCATCGGTCGCTGCGAGCCCTTCAGCCTTTGCCAGTGCGCGCAGGGCCAGGTCCAGGCGGGTCTCGATCACGGCCTCGGATGCAAGCCGGGAAGACAGCTCCTCGGCAGTGGTATTGGCAATCTCGAGGTACTTGGCAAAGCTCAGGCCGGTGTTCTCAATCCGGTGACCGAAGTCGTGGGAGAGGTTCTCGTACTCCCGTTGCACCAACGAACCCGGCAGGTCCGTAATGCCCGCGGCCTCCGAAAGCGCGTTGGCGATGATCTGCCGCCATGAGTTCCTGAGAAGTGAGCGCCGGAAGTTGGTCAAGCTGGTGCGCACGTCCTCGCGCAGCTCGTCGAGGGTCTCGAATTCCGAGACGTCCTTGGCGAACTCATCATTGAGCTCGGGCTTGACCAGCGACTGGTGGGCCTTTACCGTTCCGGTCACCTTCCTGGGCTTTCCGTTTTCACCCGTGGCCGCCGCCTCGAACTCGAACGTATCGCCAACGAACTTGCCGTTCAGCGCCTCCGCCAGGCCCTCAACCGGTTCGGCGGCACCAATCCTGAGTACGTAGTCTGCCACGGTGCTCGGGTCCGCACCCTCCTCCGCGACTTCAAAATCGATCGTCGCCACCGAGTTGTCGCCTACCGCGCCATCGGAGTCCTCGTAGTTGCCGAATGCCTCGCGCAACCTTTCGATCTGCTCGGCGACGTCCTCGTCGGAGACGTTGGGAGCCGGAAACTCGATACGCAGGTCGCCATAGCCTTCGAAGGTGTACTCCGGCCTGACTTCGACAACTACGTCAAGCTTGAGAGGGCCCTCCTCTTCGCCTTCGGCGACGGTTACGGCCGGGCGTGAGATCGCCTCCACCTCGTTGTCGATGATCGCCTGCTCTGCCCACCGGCCCGCGTTGTCATTGATGGCCTCGGCCCGAGCGAATCCATGCCCTAGCTTGGCTTCCAGAACCCGCCGCGGCGCCTTGCCCGGACGGAATCCGGGTAGCCGAACCTGCCGTGCCACCTTTTGAAAGGCCTGCTCAATGTCGGGCGCCAGCTCCTCTTCGGGAATCTCCACGAGAAGCTTGATCTGGTTGTTGTCGAGTTGCTCGGTCTGGGAATTCATATGAATACCAAGCTAGTTGCCCGAGGGGAGGTTGCTTCAATTGCCTAGGCCCTTGCGTTTCCCAGGCCAGGGGTGCCTACGGCTCCTCGTGGCCTCAACATGAGAGAGGGCTGAAATGTACGTACATTGCGAGCGCAACAGATACCCTCCCCGGTATTATGGATCAAAAGCTCGATCCAAGGAGAGAATGTTGTTCTTCAGAACCAAGCTTCCCTCAGTATCCGCCCGCGACGCCCATGCCATGATCTCCGACGGTGCTCAGCTCGTCGACGTTCGGGAGAAGATGGAGTGGGACTATGGACACGCCCCGGCCGCGAAGCACATCCCTCTCAATACCATTCCGGCCAATCTGAACAAGATCGACAAGACCAAGCCGGTCATCGTGGTCTGCCGCGGAGGTTCGCGTTCGGCTAGCGCGGCCGCCTTCCTGGCGGAGCAGGGATACAACGTCATGAACCTCGAGGGCGGCATGGTGTCCTGGGCCCGCCACGGCCTCGAGCTCGTCGCCGGAGCCGGCCGTCCTGGCACCGTGGCCTGACAATCTCCCCTAAAGACGAAAGAAACCGCCGCAGCCTGAGGCTGCGGCGGTTTCTCGTTAATGGAAGGGCCCGTAATCGGATCCGAAAGCCGTGGTCGTTACTTGAGCTTTAAGAAGAGGCTCTGGAGCCTCTCAAACTCCTCGAGGGACTGAACATCGTCTCTCTTGGCACAAGCGAAGAGCTGCGCGGCCACCATCCG
>JAJZNF010000256.1 GCA_021847985.1 Actinomycetes bacterium
CCTCCGTGCGCCGCGAGGTGGAAGCGGCACTCGCCTCCCTCGGCTTTGACGCCCGAGAGATAAAGAGGGGGGTCGGAGCAATGCAGCCGGGCCAGGATGTCGCCCAGGCGGTCAGAGCGGCGCTGGCGGAGCTGCGATCGTGAGCCCGCGCAAGGAGATGATCTCCGGGGCCGTCCCGGAGGACGACAAGCGGACGGAGGCGTCCAATCCCTTCGCCCTGCCTTCGGACATTGCCAACGAGGCGGTCATCCGGCCCCGCTCGCTGGACGAGTTCATCGGCCAGAGGCAGATCAAGGGGCACCTGGAAGTGGTTATCAAGGCTGCGCAGGGGCGCGGCGAGAGCGTCGACCACATCCTCTTCGCGGGTCCGCCCGGACTCGGTAAGACCTCGCTGGCCCAGATCGTGGCCAACGAGATGGGTGCCGGGTTCCGCGTCACGTCCGGCCCGACCCTGGTGCGTGGCGGCGACTTGGCCGCCATCCTCAATTCGCTCGACGAGGGCGACGTGCTCTTCATCGACGAGATCCACCGCATGTCCAAGGCGGCGGGTGAGGTGCTCTATCCGGCCATGGAGGACTTCAAGCTGGACATATTGGTGGGCGAAGGGCCCACGGCCCGGTCGATCCGCATCGATCTGCCCAAGTTCACACTGATCGGGGCCACCACCCGGACCGGGATGCTCACCGGGCCACTGCGCGACCGCTTTGGCTTCGTCGCCCGACTCGATTATTACGACCCGGAGGAGCTGGCCGCCATCGTGCGGCGCTCGGCGGCCATTCTTGAGGTCGAGGTGGCGCAGGCGGCCAGCGTCGAGATCGCTCGGAGATCCCGCGGCACGCCACGTCTCGCCAACCGTCTTCTGCGCAGGGTCAGGGACTATGCGGAGGTGCACGCGGACGGCATGGTGACCGAGGAGCTGGCCAAGGTGGCACTGGAGTTCTTCGGGGCGGACTCGATGGGCCTCGACAAGCTCGATCGGGCGATTCTCGAAGTGATGTGCGTGACCTATCGGGGTAACCCGGTCGGGATCACGAC
The DNA here is from genome assembly GCA_021847985.1 of Actinomycetes bacterium. Classification (GTDB taxonomy): domain Bacteria; phylum Actinomycetota; class Acidimicrobiia; order Acidimicrobiales; family Acidimicrobiaceae; genus Acidithrix. The sequence continues at coordinate 1,036 of JAJZNF010000256.1, forward strand.
GCTGGCCGCCACCGTCGGGGAGGAGGCCGAGACCATCGAGGACGTCTACGAACCCTTCCTGATCCAGGCCGGACTTATCGCCCGGACCAGGCGCGGCAGGGTGGCGGGGCCGCTCGCCTTCGAGCACCTTGGAATCCAGCCTCCTCCTCTCTACGACGATCTCTTCCGCGAGTAGCGCTACGTCGCCGGGCATTGTCGCTTCGAAACAACTAGTTGTATTATGCAAGTAGTGGTCGGTGGCGACGGGAGGCGTCTCAATGCTCGGGATGTTTCACCTTCAAGGCTCGCGAACAGCCGAGGGGGAACCCTTGGCGGGTTCCTACGAGAGCGGCCTGAGGCTGCTGGTCGGGGCCGAGCTGGCAATGGCGGTGACGCTTGCGGCCTGCATGGCCATCTCCTACGGCAAGGCGGCCAGCACATATGGCGTCAGTTATTACGGCGTGCACCTCGACACCTTGTGGATACTCGCGGTCGGCTTCATGACCACCTCGTACCTCCTCTATAGCTCGGCCAGGGCCGTCGACCCGCGAGACCCCCCGGCCATGGTGTCGCTCTCGCTGAAGGTACTGGCGGTGGGGCTGATCGCCCTTCTGCTGACCCCGTACACGGTTGACACCTTCTTCAATTGGACGCATATGATCATCGGGGCTTCGATCTTCGGCCTGCAGATGGCGGTGGGCGCGGTGCTGGCTTTCAAGGTGCTGGACGACCGTCTTGGTTGGCTGGGCGTGGCCGTCGAATTCGGCGGGGGAGTGCTGGCCGCGCTCTCCCTGCCCGATCACATGCTGACCTACATGCTGCAAGGGGAGATCATATTCCAGGTGGGATTCGCCATCCTGGTCAACCACCTCTTCGCCGGCCAGATCCGGAGCTCTGCGGCCGAGCAGCGCTGAAAGTGGTTGCCGCCCTGCACGGTGCGGCGATAGAGTCCCTGCGTGGAGAACTTGATCCAGGTTGAAGGGCTTACGGTGGAGCGTGGGGGTAAGCGCGTCCTCGAAGGGGTCACCTTTGCCGTTCCCGCCGGAAGCCTCACCGGCCTGATCGGTCCCAGCGGCTCCGGCAAGACCACCGTCATGCGCGCCGTCGCAGGCTTGCAGCGGCACGTGGACGGCCTGGTGCGGGTGGCGGGATTCGAGGCGGGAAGCCGCGCCGCCAGGGAGGTGGTCGGATACCAGCCGCAAAGGCCGGCCGTCTACCTGGATCTGACCGTGCGCCAGAACATCTCCTATTTCGCGGCGATGATCGGCGTCGACTCCGCAGGAGTCTCCGAGGCAATCGAGCGCGTCTCGCTCGGAGCGCAGGCGGCCGAACGCGTCGAACGGCTTTCCGGCGGCCAGGTGGCCCGGGTCTCCCTTGCCATCGCCTTGCTGGGGAGCCCGCAAGTGCTGCTGCTCGACGAGCCTACCGTCGGGCTGGATCCGGTGCTTCGCGACGAACTGTGGAGGCTTTTCGCGTCGCTTGCCTCCCTAGGAACCGCCCTGGTCGTTTCGAGCCACGTGATGGACGAGGCGGAGCGCTGTGAGCGCCTTTTGCTCCTGCGCGACGGGCGGCTGCTGGCCGACGCCGCGCCCGGGACGCTCAAGGCGGAAACGTCCACGCAGGATCTGGATTCGGCGTTTCTGTCCCTGATCCGCCAAGGCAGGCCGTGATGTGGCGCCAGGTTGCGGCCACCGCGCGAAGGGTGCTTCTCCAGCTGGCCCACGACCGGAGGACCTCCGGCCTCCTCCTGGTCGTACCTTCGGTTCTGATGACATTGGTCCGCTACGCCTTCACCGGGCAAAGGGCGGTCTTCGAGGGCGTGGGGCCGATGCTGCTGGCTCTCTTTCCCTTCACGGTGATGTTCGTCGTCGCCTCGGTGGCGATGCTGCGCGAGCGCTCGAACGGTACGCTGGAGAGGCTGTTGGCCGGCCCGGCGGGCAAGGGCGGCCTGCTGGCGGGCTATGCGCTGGCCTTCGGCGCGGCGACCCTGCTCCAGGTGGGCGTGGTGCTGGCGGTCTCCCTTTGGGGCCTTTCGCTGAAGGTGGGCGGCTCTCTCTGGCTGGTCGTTCTTTTCGCGCTTCTGGACGCTTGGCTGGGCATGGCCTTGGGGCTCCTGCTCTCGGCCTTCGCGCGCACCGAGTTCCAGGCGGTGCAATTCCTGCCCGCCTTCGTGCTTCCGCAGTTCCTACTCTGTGGCCTGCTGGTGCCACGCGACCAGATGGCCGGCGCCCTGCGCCTGCTCTCCGATTTCCTGCCGCTCAGCTACGCGGTCGACGGAGTCTCGCGTGTGGCGGCCTCCGGGGCGCTGACAGGCGCGCTGTGGACGGACCTGGTGGTGGTGGCGGCCTGCATCCCGGTGGCTCTGGCACTCGGCGCGCTGACGCTTCAGCGCAAAGGTGAGTGAGGCGTAGCGCCTTACTCGGCGCCGGCGGGGAAGAGGAAGCGCATGATGTCGGTGCGGGTGATCACGCCCACCACCTTCTCTCCGTCCACGACCGGGAGCATGCGCAGCTTCTTGTCATGCAGAATGGTCGCCGCCGCCTCCACGGTGTCCTTGGGCGAGCAGGTGAGGACCTTCTTGGTCATGGCGTCCTCGACCTTGGACGCGAATGCGGCCTTTAGCTCGCGCTCGAAGCGAAGGACCGATGGCGGCCAAGTTCCCACGTCGCCCAGTAGTCCGAAGACGGTGGGTATGTGCAGCCGCGCACCCTCGATGATGAGGTCGTCGTCGGATAGGACGCCGTGCAGGCGTAATTCCTCGTCCACGACGGGGACGGACGTGATGCGGTGTTCGGCCAGCTTGCGCGCGGCCTCCTGGATCGGATCGGTCGGGTGGACCATCACCACCTCGGTGGTCATTACCGCTTCGACGAGCGTTTGGGTTGCATCCGGCCGCCCGGTGGTGGACTGTCCCAGATTCATTTCCACTCCTAGCCTCGCGATCTCGGCGCCAGCTGCTCTGGCCGCTCGAGGCTCAGGCTAACGCGCCTTTTGCCTCCCCGCCAGGGACTATCGGACGGATATGTTCGGACTCGTGCCGGGGTGGGCCTCAAAGCCAGCGCTCGATGACGTCGATGAGTCCCGGTGCCAAGGTGTCGATGGCGGCGGTGGTGACGCGGATGTGAGGCTGGCCGCGCCCGTCGAGGTAGAAGGCGGAGCCCGGGGCGACCACCACCGAGATGCGTGCCAAGTCGGTGATCACGCCGAGTTCGCTGGAGACAGGTATCCAGCAGTTGAGGCCGTCGGTGGAGGTGACCGCCGCGCCCGCGTCACGGAGCCGGCCCGCCAGCAGCTCGAGCCGTTCGGCGTAGAGGCCCCTGGCGCTTTCCACCCGGGCGGTAGGTGCCGCCTCGGTGAGCAGGAGGGCGAGCACGCGCTGAATGACTCCGCTGGTCCAGGAGGGGCCGAGGCGCCTGCGTTCCACCACCTTGGCTAGAAGATCCTCGCCGGCGGCTATCGCTGAAATTCGCAGATCCGGACCGTGGGATTTGGAGAAGCCGAATACCGTTGCCACCGGTCCGGGAACCATCCCACGCATGGTCACCCGTGGCGCCATGGACACGAGCCCGGAGTGATCGTCCTCGATCACGGTGATCGGGCGCGACGCCGCGAGCAGCTCCGCAAGCTCGCCGAGGCGGCGCTCGCTCGTGGAGACACCGGTGGGATTCTGCGCTCTGGGCTGCCAAATCATTGCCTGGGCGCGGTGCTCCAGGGCATTGGCCAGCGAGTCCGGATCCACGCCCTCGGCGTCGGAGCGAACCGGCACGGGCACCAGCCGGTGCACGTCCAGGAGGTCGAAGATCGGAGGGAAGCCCGGCTCTTCGACGATTACGCGGTCACCGGGGACGCACGCCTGGGCCAACAGCCGATCCAGCGCGTCGAGGGAGCCGTTCACGACGCTCAGGTTCTCGGGTTCGACCTCCAGCAGCTCGGCCAGCACCGGCGCGAGCTCCTCGGCCAGGTGGCGGTTCAGGTAGTTGCGCGCCTCGCCTCCGAGTGCCGCCGCGGACAGGGCTTTTACGTCGAGCCTGGGGAGCAGGCGGGGATCGGGGAAGCCGGTGGATAGGTCGTGGGTGGCGGAGCTGGTCTGGTCGGGAAACATGTGGAACACGCGCGCCGCTCCCAGCGGAGGGTTGCGCCGCACCAGGACGGTTCCCGCCCTGCCCTGACCCTTGGCGACGCCGCGCCGCTCCAGTTCCAGGTAAGCGCCGGCGATGGTGGTGGGGCTCACCCCAAGCACCCGGGCCAGGGTGCGGATCGGAGGCAGCTTCGTCCCGAACGGGGCGCGGCGCACCTCGACGAGTTCGTCGATTCTCTGGGCGATATCGCGCGCCCCGCGCTCCGTGCCGAAGTCGGCACTTGTGAGCTCGAGCATCAACCCCAACTCCGATTGTTGTACTGATACAAAAATACCACAAAGCACTGAGCAAAGTGGCGTCTTTCTGAGCTATCTTGGGGAACATTGCCGTTCGATCAAACGGGGGAGACATGTCTCACAGTGAGCTGCATAGCCGTCACAAGGCCGTCATGCCCAAGTGGCTCGGCCTTTACTACTCCGAGCCCATAGAGCTGGTCTCCGGCGAGGGATGCTACGTGACCGACCAGGACGGGGTGCGCTACCTCGACTTTTTCGGAGGCATCCTCACCACCATGACCGGCTACGCGGTCCCCGAAGTCGTCGAGGCCATCCGCGACCAGGCCGGCAAGATGATCCACTCCTCGACCCTGTATCTCATCGAGCCGATGGTCGCCCTCGCCGAGAGGATCTCTTCGCTATCGGGAATTCCGGATGCCAAGGTCTTCTTCACCACCTCGGGCACCGAGGCGAACGACGCCGCCATGCTCTTCTCCACCGCTTACCGCCGGTCGAACCAGGTGCTCGCGGTGCGCAACTCCTATCACGGCCGCTCGTTCTCGGCGTTGGCCGTCACGGCCAACCCCGGCTACGCTTCCACGAACCTCTCGCCCTTCCAGGTCTTCTACATCCTGGGCGGCTCGCGCATCAGGGGCAACCTGGCCGGCCTCTCGGACGCCGAGTACATCGCCCGTGGCGTCGCCGACCTGGAGGACCTCCTGGGCACCGCCGTCTCCGGACAGGTGGCAGCGCTCATCGCCGAGCCTGTGCAGGGGGTTGGCGGCTTCGCGCTTCCGCCGGACGGGTACTTCGGCGCCATCAAGGAGGTGCTCGACCGGCACGGCATCCTCTACATCTCCGATGAGGTCCAGACCGGCTGGGGCAGGACCGGAGAGAACTTCTGGGGATATGAGGCCCATGGCATCACCCCGGATCTCATCACCTTTGCCAAGGGCATCGGCAACGGCATGGCCATGGCCGGGGTGGTCGGCCGGGGCGAGATCATCGACGCTATGCCGGGCACCTCGATCTCAACCTTCGGAGGCACACCGCTCGCTTCGCGTGCCGCCTTGGCCAACCTCGAGTACCTGCTGGACCACGACCTGCAGCAGAACGCCCTCAAGGTCGGAAGCCACATGATCGACAGGCTCCGCTCCGAGTGCGCGGGCAACCCGGTTGTCGCCGAAGTGCGCGGCAAGGGTTTGATGATCGGCGTGGAGCTGGCCCAGCCGGGCACCGTGCAGCCCGCCCCGGAACTGGCCACCAAGGCCCAGGAGGAGGCCAAGGCGCGCCGGCTGCTGGTCGGCAAGGGGGGAATCGCCGGGAACGTGCTGCGCATCGCCCCGCCTCTCTCCATCAGCATGGCCGAGGCCGACAGCGGAGTCGACGCGCTCGTCGCATCTCTCGCGGCGGCCGCGAACCTTTAGCCACCGGATTCGAGCAACATGGAAGTCATAGGAGGACGGTCATGACAAAGCAGATAGGTCACTACATCGGGGGCAAGGTCGTTGTACCCGAGGGGGCGCGCAAGCTCCCCGTCTACGATCCGGGCCTGGGCGAAGTCGCGGGCGAGGTGCACCTGGGTGACGCCGCGTTGCTGGACAGCGCCGTGAAGGTTGCCACCGAGGCCTACCAGAGCTGGGGAAGGGCCCCGCTCAGCCAGCGCGCCAGAGTGATGTTCGCCTACAGGGAGCTGCTCGAGCGCAATATCGGAAAGATCGCCAAGTTGATCTCCGAGGAGCACGGCAAGACCGTGGCCGATGCGGCCGGCGAGGCGCGCCGGGGGCTCGAAGTGGTCGAGTTCGCCTGCGGGATTCCCCAGGTGCAAAAGAGCCAGTATTCCGCTTCGGTCTCCCGCGGGGTGGACACCTACTCGGTGCGCCAGCCGCTCGGAGTCGTCGCCGGAATCACCCCGTTCAACTTCCCCGCCATGGTCCCGATGTGGATGTTCCCGGTGGCCATCGCGGTGGGCAACTCCTTCATCCTCAAGCCCTCCGAGAAGGACCCCAGCACCTCGCTGCTGCTGGCCGAGCTCTTCAGCGAGGCCGGCCTCCCCGAGGGCGTCTTCAACGTGGTGCAAGGCGACCGTGAGGTCGTCGAGGCGATTCTCGACCACCCGGGGATCCGGGCGGTGAGCTTTGTCGGATCCACTCCGATCGCCTCCTACATCTACCGCAGGGCCGCCGAGAACGGCAAGAGGGTCCAGGCTCTGGGCGGAGCCAAGAACCACATGATCGTTCTGCCGGATGCCGACCTGGACGCGGCGGCCGATGCGGCCGTCTCGGCCGGTTACGGCTCGGCGGGCGAGCGCTGCATGGCAATCTCGGTGCTGGTGCCCGTGGGCGAGACCGCGGAGCCGCTCCTCGAGAAGATCGTGTCGCGTCTGGACGGCCTCCGCGTCGGATACGGCCAGGAGGACGGCGTCGACATGGGTCCGTTGGTGACCCGCGAGCATCGCGACCGGGTGGCGGGTTTTGTCGCCAACGCAGAGGGCGAAGGCGCCACAGTGGTGGTCGACGGGCGTGAGCACCCATCCGCCAAGGGAGGCGGCTTCTACCTCGGACCCAGCCTCGTGGACCGTGTGACGCCGGAGATGGAGCTCTACAAGCAGGAGATCTTCGGCCCGGTGCTCTCGGTGGTGCGCGCCAAGGACTCCGACGAGGCCATCAAGCTGGTCAACTCCAACCCCTACGCCAACGGGGCGGCGATCTTCACCCGTTCGGGCTCCGCAGCTCACCGCTTCCAGGATGAGATCACGGCGGGTATGGTCGGCATAAACGTGCCGATCCCGGTTCCTGTCGCCTACTACTCCTTCGGCGGGAACAAGGACTCGCTCTTCGGCGACACGCACATCCACGGCGAGGAAGGCGTGAAGTTCTACACCCGTGGCAAGGTGATCACTCAGCGCTGGGCGGACGAGCGCATCCCAGGTGTCGACTTCGGGTTTCCCCAGACCTGAGTCCGCCTAGGCGGCCCCGGGGGCGGGCCTAGACTCTCTGATCGAGATGTTTGACCAACCCGCCCCCGGCGACGCCGTAGACGAGCTGGCCGCTTTCGATTACCAGCTGGACCCGGAACTGGTCGCTCAGCATCCAGTGGAGCCGCGCTCCTCCGCGCGCCTGCTGGACGCGACCGGCCGGGCCCTGATCGATCGCCACGTCTATGACCTTCCCTCCCTGGTGGCGCCGGGTGAGGTGGTGGTGGTCAACAACACCAGGGTGATGCCGGCCAGGGTGTCCCTGCACCGGGAGAGCGGCGGACGCGTGGAGTTCCTCTTCCTGGAGGAGCGTTCCTCCGGCGTCTGGCTGGCGCTGTGCAATCCGAGCCGCAAGGTGGTTCCCGGAAGCCGCTTCTTCGACCCCGCCGGCGCCGAAGTGCTCCGGGTGGCGGGCCGCCAAGAGCGTTCCGGCGATGCTCCGGTGCGGTTCACGGTCGAGCTGGTCGATTCCGGAGCCATCGAGCGCCTTGGCGAGACGCCGCTTCCCCCCTACATCAAGGAGCCACTGGCTGATCCGGAGCGCTACCAGACAGTCTTTGCCGACAGGCCTTCCTCGGCCGCCGCGCCCACGGCGGGACTTCACCTCGACGAGGGTGTGCTGGAGGCCATCCGTGCCGCGGGCGCCCAGGTCGTGAGCGTCGAGCTTTCGGTGGGGTTGGACACTTTTCTTCCCGTGAAGTCGACGACGATCGAGGGGCACCGCATTCACACAGAGAGCTACCGGGTGGACGGCGCAGCTTGGCGGGCCATCGGCTCGGCCCGGAGGGTACTGGCGGTGGGGACGACGGTGGTGCGAACTCTGGAGACCGTGGCCGCCACCGGAGAGCTCTCCGGGCGGTCCTCCCTGTACATACACGGCGACTACCCGTTCAAGGTGGTGGACCGTCTCATGACCAACTTCCACATCCCACGATCCTCGCTACTCCTGCTGGTCGATGCGTTCGCTGGAGAGCGCTGGCGCGAGATCTACGAGCACGGTATGCGGCAGCGCTATCGCTTCTTCTCCTTTGGGGACGCCATGCTGCTCGAGCGGCGCGGCCTGCGTCCTTAGGCACCGCGCCTGAGGCCTTTCAGCCCTTGCGGGCCGCTCTTGGGGCCGGGCTACCATTTGGGCATGGCCGGCAAGCTGATCCGCCCGGGAACCCTCGGGACGGCTGAGGTGGTTGCCACTGGCCCGATGCGCGGCTTGGCAATGGCCGATGTGAAGGAGATCCAGGGCGCAAGCGTGCAAGCCGTCCTCGAGGGGCTCGGCTCCCGCACCGAGGGGCTCGACCAGGCCGAGGCCGCCGGGCGCCTTGATCGCTTCGGGTACAACCGCCTTCCCGCTCCCGCTGCCGAGCCCATCTGGCGGGAGTTTCTGCGCCAGCTCGGCAACATGTTCGCCGTGATGCTGGCGGTGGGGGCGGCGCTGGCCTTTGCGATCTGGTGGGTTTCGGTTCCCCGCGATCCCGGCAACTTCGACCTTGGCGTGGGGATACTCGCGGTAGTGGTGATCAACGCCGCGATCGGATTCGCGCAGGAGCACGCGGCGGAGCGCACCGCCGCCGCCCTGCAGGGCCTGGTGCCCGTGCGCGCCCGCGTGGTGCGAGCCGGGCAGCTTCGCGAGATCGCCGCCGAGGAGGTCGTGCCCGGGGACGTGGTTTCCCTGGAGGCGGGGGACTATGTTCCGGCGGATTGCCGAGTGGTCGGGGCGTCCGCGCTGCAGGTGGAGATGTCGGCGCTTACCGGGGAAAGCGCCCCGCTGCCGCGCTCCGTCTCGCCCTGTGACCGCCCGAGCCCCCTGGATGCCGAGGACCTGCTCTTCATGGGCACCTCGATCGTCGCCGGAAGCGCAAAGGCGGTGGTTTACGCGACCGGGCTCGCCACGGAGTTTGGCCGTATCTTTTCCCTTGCGGCCAGGGTAGAGCCCGAGGCGAGCCCTCTTCAGCGCCAAGTCGACAAGATGGCCCGAAGGGTGGCCGTAGTCGCGATTGCGGCGGGGATCCTGCTCTACGTGTTTCGAACCGCGACCGGGCACGACGCCGCCCTCTCGTTCGTCTTCGCCCTGGGGGTGATGGTCGCTCTGGTGCCGGAGGGAATGCCGGCCACTCTCTCGGTCTCCCTGGCGCTCGCCGTGCGCCGCATGGCGCGCAAGATGGCGCTCATCAAGCGCCTTCCCGCTGTGCAGTCACTCGGCTCAACCACCGTTATCTGCACGGACAAGACCGGCACGCTCACGACCGCGGAGATGACCGTCGTGGGAGTCTTCACCGGGGGCAAGACTTATGCGGTGAGCGGCGCCGGCTTCGGGCGGGCGGGCTCGGTCGAAGGAGGTGTGGCGCCCGCCGGAGTCCTTCGCGCCGCGTCTCTGGCCAGCACGGCCCGCCTCAGCTCCTCGGGCTCGCCCGAACGCTGGAGCGTGGTCGGAGACCCCACGGAAGGGGCGATCCTGATCGCGGCGGCCAAGGCGGGTCTGGCCATGGAGGCGATCGAGGCCGAGGCGCCCCAGGTGGCGACATTTCCCTTCGACCCCTCTTCGATGCTGATGTCCGTCGTGCGCGCAGAGCGAGGCGGCTTCGTCTCCTATGTGAAGGGCTCGTCCGAGGCGGTTCTCTCGATATGCAATTCCGTCGTGCGGACCGATGGCGCGGATGTGCCTTTGGATCAGGACGGCAGGGAGCTTTATCTCGCCGCGACCCGTGAGTTGGCTTCCCAGGCACTCAGGGTGCTTGCGGTCGCCGAGCGCCTGCTGCCCAATCCGCCAGACCGCGCGGAGGCTGAGAGCTCCATGACGCTGCTCGGCTTGGTGGCTATGGCCGATCCCCCTAGGGATGATGCCGAGGTCTCCGTCCGGGCCTGCCAGGGCGCCGGAATCCGTGTCTTGATGGTGACCGGCGACCACGCGTTGACGGCGCTGGCAGTCGCCAGGCAGGTCGGCATTGCCCAAGGTGACGACGAACGCGTGGTCACCGGCGATGAGCTGGACACCCTCTCCGACGAGGAGCTGCGCAACTTGCTGACGGCAGCGGGACCGCCCGTCTTTGCGCGGGTTCGCCCACAGCACAAGCTGCGGATCGTTACCGAATTGGAGGCGATGGGGGAGGTGGTGGCTGTAACCGGTGACGGTGCGAACGACGCGCCGGCTTTGAAGCGGGCCAGCGTCGGAGTGGCCATGGGCAGGGGAGGAACCGACGTGGCCAGGGCGGCGGCGGAGATGGTGCTCCTTGACGACTCGTTCTCCTCGATCGCCTCGGCGGTAGAGCAGGGCAGGGCGGTCTACGAGAACATCCGGCGCTTCGTCGTCTATGTCTTCACGAGTAACGTCGCCGAGCTGGTTCCCATCGTCGTCGGCGCCCTGGTGGGCTTTCCTCTTGTTCCTATTACGGCCTTGCAGGTCCTGGCGGTGGACCTGGGCTTGGACGTGCTGCCCGCGCTGGCGCTCGGCTGGGAGCCGGCGGAGCCCGGAACCATGTCGCGGCCGCCACGGCCGCCTTCGGAGTCGCTCTTATCCTGGGCGCTGGTGCGCAGGGTTGCCTTCCTAGGCGGGATGGAGTCGGCCGCGGCCGTCCTGGTCTTCTTTTGGCGCGTGCAGGCGAGCGGGCTCCCCTGGACCGAAATCGGTCCCCACACGCTCGCCTATCGCCAGGCGATAACCCTCACCCAGGCCGCGATCGTCTTCGGGCAGCTGTTCGTGGCAATGAGCGTCCGCTCCGAGCGCGAAAGCCTCCTCTCCCTAGGCGCCATCTCCAGCCGCCCTCTTGTCGGGGGGCAGCTGGTCGCCATGGCGATGATTGCCGCCATCAGCTACCTGCCGGCCGCGCAGCGCGTGTTTGGCACCGCGGCGCTCAGCGCGGCGGATTGGGGGGTGCTTGCGGCTCTCGGCTTCGCCCTGCTGCTGGCGGACGAAGCGCGCAAGTGGCTAAGGCGCCGACTCCGCTGATCCCTCGCCCATGGTCCCGCTCGAGTTCGGTGCCGCATCCCGTGCGGTACCGGCGGCCGTGCGCGGTGTGGCGGCAAGCCAGGCGATGCCCAGTCCGCGCATCGACCTGCCGAAGTAGAAGCCGGCGCTGGGGAGCAGCCACGCCACCAGCGCTGTAACCAAGATCGGTGCGTACGGTCCCGAGCCGAGCCCCGCCAGCTCGGAGATGGCGGTGGCCGTGGCCAGGATGTGGCGTCCGGTGACGGCCTCGCCGGCCAGCACCAGCAGCCAGGCGGCCGGAAAGGCAAGTGCCAGGCGTCCGTAAGCGCCCCGTATGCCGAATGCCCCCACCACGGCGCCCAGAGCCGGCAACACGGGCCACCAGCCCCCAAATGCCACGGCAACCGAGACGACCAGGCAGGCAGCGAAGAAGGCATGCCCGGCCCGATTGCCCGCGAAAGACAAACGGGGGTTGGAGGAGTGCATGGCCCGGTTCATCTGAGAGTCCAGACTGCCAGCGCGGCGGAGGCCTTCGGGGTCGCCATCGAGTAGTAGCGCCCGGCCAACCAAGCCGGAATCTGGTCCTCGTACCAGGGAGATATCGGGTTTTCGCTCTGGCCGCCGGGGTAAACGGCGATGTATTGGCTCCCGAGCTCGGCGACGAAGCGCTCGCTCGGGCCGGCCGTGCTGGTCATTCCCCCGTCGGCGGCGTCCACGGTCCACCGGTCGCCGGCGCCGGGGAACGGGCCGTATCCGAGAGCCTTGACGAAGGTGAGCGAGACGTATTGACGTTTGTGCATCCTGCCCCATGTCCACCCCGAGACCTTGGGGCCGTAGCGCTTGGCGAGCTGGGCGACGGCCTGTCCGAAGGCCTCGCGAATGATGGCGTCGCGGGAGAGTCCCTGGGTTATGGGGGTCGAGAAGATGCCTCCCCCGGTACTCGACAGGGAAGCTGCCTCGATGTCCTCCACCAGGGCGGTATTGCCGGTGCCGATCGCCAACGCCGGGTCCAGGCCGGTGGGCACCTTGCGCGCCTTCCAAAGCGGGCCGAAGGTGTCCTTCAGGTAGTTTTCGAGGAAGGTCCACCAGATCCCGGCCGCCGCCGAATTCGTCGTCATCTCGTAGTTCCACCCCTGCAGTGCGGCGACGGCCGCGGTGGACTCGGCGGCAACGCCTGCGGCGGGGCTCGCGCCGCGGGTCGCGGAGAGCACCAGAGGCACGATCTCGGTGGCGAGAAGGTCGACGTTGCTCTGTTGCAGGGCCTCCATCTGGGCGACCGAGACCTTGGGATGGGTGGCCAGGTAGCTGGAGATGGTGCGGGCTCTGTACCCGTAATCGAAGAAGTTCGCCGATGTGCCTATGTAGTAGGGGTACTGGGCCGACACTTCACGCTGGTTGGCGGAGAAGACGTAGTGGGTCGGCGGGTCGTAGGACTGGGGAACCGCCGATTCGGGAATCGTGCCTATGGGGTCGGCGGCGCCTGTGCCGCTCATGATGGTCCAAGGCCTGGCCCCTTTGGGAAACTGCGGGTAGATGCCCGGTGCGATGATGCCGATGTCGCCGGCCGTGTCGGCGAAGGCGAAGTTCTGGGTCGGGGCGAGCCATACCGATAGCGCCTGTTTGAACTGGGCGAAGTTGGAGGCGCGCATTACGTTCATCATCGCCAGCAGGTCGTCGGAGGGGATGGCGCCTGTCCAGTACATGGACACCGTC
>JAJZNF010000133.1 GCA_021847985.1 Actinomycetes bacterium
GCTGTTAGAGCACGACCCCGGAGCCGAGATGTACATCGACTACTGCGGGGACCGGGTCCCCATCTATGAGCGCTCCGGGGAGATCGCCTTTTACGCCGAGATATTCGTGGCCACCCTGGCCGCCTCGGGCTCGTGCGGATGTGATCAACCGCGGTTCAAGGCCACGGAGAGTCTTCATTCCGGAGAATCTGTCGGTATGGCGCCTGAATTGCGTGGCCGTGGCAATCGACAATTGATGGCGGTGGGTCGGCTGTTCCTGATGGCCGCCAAGAGGGAATTACGTCGCTGCCGGCGAAACCGAAGCTTGTTCTCCCTGCAAGCGGAAGATAATAAATATCTTGGAACGGCCGGGCCAGGACGACGATGTGTGGTTAGAGCGCGAGGTGGAGGCGAAGGGCCTCGTCGATCTGTTCCATGATGTCTGCCGGGACCCGTCCAACTAACGGCCCGACTCGCTGGACGGCAACCGAGCGAACCTGCTCGACTTGGGCCTTTGACGGTGCGTGCAGCCCGGTTGTCTTCGCGGAGAGCCTTACCTGGAACGGGTAAACCCGAGCGATATTCGACGTTACTGGGACCACGGTGACGACCCCGCGACCGAGGCGAGCAGCCGCGGCATTGACCCCATCGTTGCTGACGATGACCGCCGGCCTGCGCTTGTTGGCCTTAGCCCCGACGGTGGGGTCGAGGTCTACCAGTCGAATCTCGCCGCGCAGCATCAAACTCAGATATTGTCGCTGGCTGTAACGTCCCAGGCGGCCGCGTCCCCGGAGTCCTCCCAGGACGCGAAAGCGTCTTCATAGGCCGGAGCCAGCTCCGCGCCTTGCAGCAGCCGTACGGCCTTGTGAAGAGCTGCCGATCTCGATGCCAGGCCTTGAGCTTGGGCGTAGGAATCAAGAAACTCCACATCTTTTTCCGGGAGGCTGACACTGACTTTCATACTGTCATACTACCGCCGGTATGGCTGAAGTAAGACTGCCAATGGCCGCTTTCAAGGTTGGGTCGTCGCCCTGGCGACGCCACAAAGCGCTCGTGTGCTAGTGGTTGTCTCAGCAACCAGCCGCGGTCGCCCGCGTAGCGGCGCCTGGCGTCCGGGAATACCAGGTCCGCCAAGACCAGGCAATAGCCGCGACCGCGTCACCCGTTGACGTATCGAGGTTCCCGAGCAGCGGGCTTTGGGCAGGGGTCCGGCCAAGGAAATACATACGGTGCCTTCAGGGGAGCACCGTGAAAGCCGGAACCTGAGAATGGCCGGCCAATGGCCCACCCGAACCGGTCAGGGTTCGCTCAGCTGGATCCGAGGGGCCAGCAAACGGCGCAAGGCATACCCCGCGCTCGCAGAGGTCCAATGGCTCCCTGACCCGAAGCGCGCCGGGGAGCGATACGGAACGCTTGGTCTGGAACGCGCATATCAGCTGCGAAACCGGAACTGGTTTTGACCCACGCTCCGAGCGCCTATTGCCGCCAACGGAATTCGTCAACGAGGCCGTAAAGGGCGGCCGGCGCTCCCTTCTGGAGGGACCAGTACCTGTCGCCCCATGACCAGTGCCACCACTCGGGAGGGTAGTTGACGAGTCCTTGGCCGGCGAGGGCTCCGAAAAGGATTGCCCGGTTCTGGCGGCAATTGGCGGGTATGTCCGTCGAATTGGAGTAGCAGCGCCCATGAGACTCCTCGGGTCCCTCATTTACCCGCGTGCCCATGTCGAGTTCGGGTCCGCCGGTGAAGCCAAGAGTTAGGTCGACCGCGGCTCCGGAGCAGTGCGGGGGAATGCCGGTGGGTGGTGCCACGAAGCGGCTGGCCAGCACTGAGAGCTCGGCTTCGGAAACCTGCGAATAGATCGGTCTCAGCTCGGCCAGGTGCGCTTCGAAGATCCTGCGCTGGGTTTCGAGCGGGCGGTATCCTTCGATTACCAGCAGCTCGAGCCCCTCCGGTAACGAGGCGGCTGCTTCCGCGAGCCGCTTTGCCACCCCTGCTCTGACCATGCGGTGGTTGCCCGCGGGGTCCGCCAGCCGCGCGTCGATCGCGATACGGGGAATCGTGGCCAAGTCCACCATTGCTTCCTCTATCTCGACCAGGGGGATGCGGGCGACCGCATCCTCTCCGATGAGGACGGGCGGTTCATCCTGGCGTGGTGCGTGATCCGTCAAGCGTTTCCTTTTCAGGGCGCGGCTTGCCGCTGTCAGCGGCGGGTGGGCAGGAAGGGGAGGAGCTCCGGTGGCGTCTTGCCCTCGACGATCTGGCGAGCGAGTTCCTGGCCGGTGGCGGGGCCAAGGGTGACTCCCCACATTCCGTGCCCTCCCGCGATGTAGACCCCAGGTATCGCGCTTTCACCGATCAGCGGCAAGCCGTCGCCGGTGACCGGACGCGGGCCGACCCAGTCGAGGCGACGTGCGCTCCAGTCCACCTCGTCCAGCAGGGGCGTGGCGGATCTGACGATGGCCATTACGCGCTTGGCGTCGAAGGCGGCGTCGGGACTCCGAAACTCCATGGTCCCGGCAACTCTTAAGGCATCCGAGCCGCTGGGCGTGCAAGCCACCCGAACACTTGGAAAGTAGATCGGCGAAGGCACTGGACGGCTGGTCGGAACCACGAAAGAGTACCCCCGGCCCGCCTGCACCTGGCGCTTGACTCCGAGTCCACGGGCCAAGGTGTTCATCCAGGCTCCGGTGGCAACCACTGCGGCGTCGCAGCGAAGGACGTCTCCGACGGCGGTCGACACCGCCACCCTCCCCATGGCCCGGCCAATGGATGTGACTGCTTGGCCGGTGAGTATCCGCCCACCTCGCTTGGTCACCGCTGCGGCCAGGGCGGCGGTGAAGGTGCTGGGATCGATGTAACGCTGGCCGTCAATGCGGATCGCAAAGCCGACGTCAGTACTGAGCTGGGGTACCTGTTCGCGGACTTGGGGGCCCTCCAGGACCGAGGTCTCCAGCGCTTGGCCGGAGGAGCGGATCATTTCGAACTCGTGCAAGAGCGCGGCGGCCTCTGAGCTGTTCCGGAAGGCTGCGACGATCGGAGCAGTATGAACCTCCAGCCCCTCTTCCGCTTGCGCCAGCTGTTCATAGGCGGGTATCGCCAAGCGGTTCAGCGCCATGAGGGCGCCCATCGCGCTCTTCCAATCCCGCATGTTGCAGTGCCGGGCGAAATTGACCAGGAAGCGCCATATGCCTGGATCGAAGGTTGGCGGAACGTAGAGTGGTGAGTCGCCGTCCAGGATCGATTTCAGCCCGTAGCGAAGCACGCTCGGCTCCGGCAGTGGTATGGAGAGTCCAGGGGATATCCATCCGGCATTGCCCCACGAAGAGCCCACGCCCACTTCGCTTCGCTCCAAGACGGTGACGTCGACGCCGGCTTCCTGCAGGAACCAAGCGACCGACAGCCCGACGATCCCGGCGCCGATGATGGCGACATGCCTAGGGCCCGAGTTGGTGTTCATCATGCCTCTCCCGCGGTTGCCACGTCCGGCGCCGATGCCGGTGCATCTGCGCTGCGCCGACGCAGCCCATAGTACGCCGCGGAGGCCACGAGGATGATGGCGGTGATGATCAGGTCGCGCCTGGCCTGCTGGCTGAGGGCGATGGCCACGCCGACGATGGCGATAATCGGGGGAAGCGGCCAGATCGGCATCCGGAAGCTGCGCTCGGCCTCCTTTGCCCGCAGGCGCGAGACGATGGCCGAAACCGCCACGAGGAGGTAGATCACCACGATCACCACTCCGGTGAAAGTTATCAGGTTGTTCAGCGAGGTGAAGATGGACAGGATCCCGTTTCCGACGAACAGGACCGCGAAGCCGTAGGTGGGCACTTGCGTGCGCGGGCTCACATGGGAAAAGAACTTGTTGAGCGGCCCGGGCCACATCCCGTCCCTGGCAGACGCATAGTAGATGCGCGAGTAGGCGAGATTGCCGGCCAAGCCGGTGTCGAACATGGCGATGATCACGCCGATCAGCAGGATTTTCGCTCCCGTTGCCCCCATGACCTGCTGGGCTATGAGCGAAAGCGGCGAGGCGTTGGCGGCGGCGGCGGCGAGGTTGTGAATTGCGAAGGTCGCCCCGATCACCGCGGCCAGCTCGAAGAAGATGGCGATCCCGGCGGCCATGAGAACCGCACGTGGGAGCTTACGTTTGGCCTCCTGGGACTCCTCGGCGAAATAGAGCGGCCAGTCGTAACCGTTGTAGGCGAACAGTGCCGGTACCACCGCTACCATAAGGGCTCCCGCGCCTACGGTGACAAGGGTGCCCTTCGAGCCGGTCGGCACGACAGGATGGGTGAAGGGGTTGCCGCTCAGTGCCGGATGAGCGAAGGCGAATGCGGTGAAGACGGCGATCACCGCCAGTTCGAGAACGAGCATGGCACCGGTCACCCAGCTGGTAGGGGAGATGCGCTCGAGCGAGAGCAGCGTCACCAGCGCCATCATCCCGAAGGCCGTCCAGTTCACGGGCAATGCCGGCACGAGGGAGTTGAGATAACTGGCTGCGGCGACCAAAATCGACGCGGTTACCACGATGCCCAGGACCAGGAACAGCACGTTGGCCACACCACCGGCAACCGGTCCAAGCGCCTTCCTGACGATGGTGTACGCACCTCCCGCGGAAGGAAAGAGAGAGCCGACCTCGGCATAGGACATGGCCATTCCGATGGCGATGAGCCCGCCGATGATGAACGCGAGGATTACTCCTGTGCCGGCCGAGGCGAGTCCGGCACCGTAGACAAGGAACACCGAAGTAGTCGGCGAGATCGCCGCGACGGCGATGGCCAGTACATTGATGGGTTTGAGTGCGCCTTTGGCGAGGCCGGGGGACCTTTCCTTGTCGCCCGCCAAGGCGGATCCTTCGCTTGACATCCGAGCCTCCTGGTTGAGAATTGCCGCTGGTGCGCCATGGTAGCGCATAAAGGTATACTGGCTAGACCAAAAACCTCTAGTTTTTCAACTGTTAACATGCCGTGCGCACCCGAATCGGCCGTCGGCTCGCTCGGCCCTCGCGCCGGAAGCCCTTGGCTCCGCGCGACCACGGCTTCATGGGCATAGTGGAGCCCGCACGATAGCATTCATTCACGTGGAAGAGACGGGCAGTGCCGCCAAGGATCGCATCGGAGGTGTGCCTTCTGCCGACCTGCTGGGCTACCTGCGTACCCAAACCGCCCCCGAGCAGATTGCCGATCGCATCCTTGCCGCTATCGCGGTGGGAATTCTCAACCCCGGCGATCGCCTTCCGTCGGAGAGGCAGCTGACCGCGACCTTGGAGGTGAGCCGGACGACATTGCGACAGGCCATCAGCCGCCTTTCTGCGCTTGGAGTCCTCCAGGCCCGGAGGGGCAGGCAAGGGGGGACCTTCGTCGCCGGGGAGCATTACAAGGAAGAGGAGCTTGCCGCGATCCAGAGGGCCCTCGGCCCAATCCGGGAGCAGCTCCAAGCCATGCTCGACTACCGCAATCTGATCCAGCAGTCGATCGCCAAGACCGCGGCCAGGAGAAGGACGGCGGCGGATGTGGCTCGGATGCGTGGCGCACTGGAGGCGTATCGTGGATCGAGCAGCGCCGCCGAATCGCGCGACGCCGACCGCGAGCTGCACGAGGCTATTGCCCAAGCGACACGGAACGCCTATTTGGTGCATCTGAACGGCGACCTCGCATCTGCGGCAAACCTGGGCTTCGCCGCGCACCCATACTCGAGCGAGCTTCATAGCCGAGCGCTCAAGCAGCACGAGGCGCTGGTAGAGGCGATCGAGCTGGGGGACGATGCAGCGGCGGAGCTGGTAGCGGCGGAGCACTTCGAAGTGACCAGTACCAAGCCGTGGATCGACGCCCTCGCTGCCGGCGATTCCGCGGCCCAAGAAGGCTGACCAGCCAGGAAGTCCCCTTTTGCCGCCCTCGGGCTCTTCACCACGCGGGCGGCGTTGGAGTTCCCGACGCGCAGCGCATCAGGGCGCATGGCGCGATACGCATCCGTGTGCCGTCCCGCTCAGCTGGTTGAGCCGATGGGATGATCGCCGGGAGGCATTGCCGGCCGCCACGAGGAAGTGGTTACTCCCCGGCGAAGACCGCCTTGCCCGGCCCACTCTCCAGGAAGGACTTGACGCCGATCTCGGCGTCCTTGGTCGAGAAGACCTCGGCGAAGAGGCGCAGCTCCAGATTCAGACCGTGGGAGAGATTGTCGGCCAGGCCCAGGTCTATGGCCCGCTTGGCCAGGCCAAGGGCGGCGGAGGGCCCCTTGGCGAACTCGGAGGCCCAGGCGTGGGCCTCCTCGAAGAGGCTCTCGCGGCTTTGGGCGACTCTGTCCACCAGGCCGATGGCGCGAGCCTCCTCGACGGCCACCTGTCGTCCCGAGAAGATCAGCTCCTTGGCCCGCGCGGCTCCGATCAGGCGGGGGAGGCGCTGCGTGCCACCGCCTCCGGGAATGATGCCGAGCAGGATCTCCGGCTGGCCCAGCTTCGCCTCGGGAGAGGCGATGCGGAAGTCGCAGGCCAGCGCCAGCTCACAACCTCCACCCAGCGCGTAGCCGGCGATCGCGGCGATGGTGGGGCGGGGGATCTGGGCGATGGTATCGAGTGCCTTGTGGAAGAGCCCGCCGATCTTGAGCGCCTCGACCGGGCCGCCGAAGCGGCTGATGTCGGCTCCGGCAGCGAAGATCTTCTCGCCTCCCCAGATGACGACAGCGCCGGCTGGATGGCGGCGCAGCTCTTCGGCCGCCTCGTAAAGTTCCTCGAGCAGCTCGGGCGAGAGGGCGTTGGCCTTGGGGCGATCCAGGCGCACCACCGCCACGTTTTCCGAGGTGGTCTCGACCTTTACGAATTCATTGGCCATTGCTGCTCTCCTCTTGCGGCTCCGCTCGCCGATGCTAGTCCCGCAGCCTGGCGAGCGCCAAGACTCAAAGGCGCTCGATCAGCCGTTTGGCAATGGTGCGCGGATCCAGCCTGCCCGCGTTCATCTCGGCAACCGCGGCCGAGAACTCATCACCTGCCAGCATCGACTCCACCTTGAGCGCAATCATGGCCTGGGCCAGGCGGGAAAGCTCCTTGGCCAGGCGCGCCTGGCGGCGCCGTGCGGCCAGCCCCGACGATTCGGCGAAGCCATGATGGGAGAAGACGGCTTCGAGGACCTCCTCGGCCCCCTTGCCGTCGTGGGCGACGGTCTCGAGGACGGGCGGGCGCCATGGCCCGGGCTCGGACATGTCGAGCATGGATTCCAGGTCGCGGCGGGTCTCCCTGACCCCAGGGCGGTCGGCTTTGTTGATCACGAAGACGTCGGCTATCTCCATAAGCCCGGCCTTGTTGGCCTGCACCGCGTCCCCCCAGCCCGGGTTGACCACCACGACCGTGGTGTCGGCCTCCTCGGCGATCTCGACCTCGACCTGCCCCACGCCGACGGTCTCGATGAAGATGGTGGGAAAGCCCACCGCCGCCAGGATGCGGGACGCCTCGGGCACAGCCACCGAGAGTCCGCCCAGATGGCCGCGGGTCGCCATGGAGCGGATGTAGACGCCGGGGTCGAGGGCGTGCTCCTGCATGCGTACCCGGTCTCCTAGGATGGCGCCTCCGGTGAAAGGGGACGAGGGGTCGATGGCGAGCACCGCCGCCTCCTGTCCGCGCCGGCGCATCACCTCCACCAGGGAATTGGTCAGCGTCGACTTGCCCGCTCCGGGGGCGCCGGTGAGGCCAACCGTAAAGGCCTGGTGGGAGCGCGAAAAGGCTATGCGGGAAAGCTCCTCCCCCGCCTCGCTGCCTCGCTCGACCAGGGATATGATCCGGGCCAGCGCCGCTCTGTCGCCGCCGGTGGCGGCTGCGAAGAGTTGGCCGGGGTCGGTCGTTCTCAAGTGGGTGACACCTCGCTCAGGGGCTCGCGGACCAGCGGAGACACAATTCTAGCTTCGCGCGGGAGGCGCGCAAAGCTGCCGGATGGCGGGCCCGCGCCTACTTGAGGCACTCCAGACGCATGTAGAACTCCTCGAAACCGACCCAGGGTGCCCAGATCCTCTCGCAGATGATCTGGGCGGTGCGATTGACGTTTGCGAGCGGGTCCAGGACGCGGGAGAGCATGCGGGTCGCCGCTTCCATCAGCCGGCCGCCGTGCTCAACCTGCTGGCCCGCGATGCGGAAGTGAAGTTCGCGCTCTCTTACCCGGAACTTCGCCGTGCTGTAGTAGCCAAGCGGTGAGCCGGGCTCCCAGTAGTCGAAGGTGGTGGTGGACAGGGCGCGCACATGGGTTGGGTCGCTCCACGCATAGTAGGAACAGGACGCATGGGGCGACCAGACATGCACGATGGCTCCCGGTCGGCAGAGGCGCCATACCTCGGCCATGACCTCGACAAGCGAAGGAACGTGCTCCAGGATGTGGCTCAGGTACACTTCGTCGGCAACTCCGTCTTCGAGCGGTATCGAATGAGCGGGAGCGACGATGTCGACGCCGGGGAGGGAGGCGGTGTCTACTCCCACCGTGCCCGGGCGCTTCTTGGTCCCGCACCCGATGTCAAGCTTGATCGGCATTTTGCCGCCCGCCTGGTTGGTCTGCCGGTTTGGTGGGTCGCCGTCCAACTTCCTCCTCCCAAAGCCGTTGCGCTAGGCCCTTTTTGCTCTTACGATCGGTCGCGGGCCGACGTCTCCGATCGCTCGAAGGCTATCCCAATCCCGGGCCGGCGCGAAGAAGGACGGGTCGGGTCAGCCTCGTGCGCGCTCGCTGCAGCGCTCGACGGTGCCGCCCAGAGCGGAGAGGCGCCGTGGCAGGTCGACATAGCCGCGATCGATGTGGCCAGTGCCGTAGACCCGGCTCTCGCCCTCTGCCGCCAGAGCGGCGACCACCAGGGCCGCGCCCGCGCGGATGTCTGTTGCCTTAACCGGCGCCCCCTGCAGGCGGGGCACGCCGCGGATGGCCACGTGGTGCCCGTGGGTCGCCATTTTCGCACCCAGGCGCCTCAGCTCGTCCACATACTTGAAGCGCCCCGCGAAGATGTTTTCGGTGACGATGGCGTCTCCGTCGGCGGTGGAGAGCACTGCCACCAGGATGGGCAGGAAGTCGGTGGCGATGCCGGGGTAGGGGAGGGAGGAAATGCTTGCGGCCCGCAGCCTTTCAGCGCTTCTCGCAACCAGCCCGGCTGCGTCCTGGCGTATCTCCAGGCCCAGTTCCCTCAGCTTGCGCAGCAGCATCTCCATGTGCTCCGCCTTCGCGCCGCGAAGCAGGACCTCTCCCTGGTTCATGCCCACGGCTCCGAGGGCGGTGGACGCGTCGATGCGGTCGGGGATGATGGTGTGGCTCGCGGGGCGCAGCGACGGCACTCCTTCCACGGTGAGGGTCGAGGTCCCCATCCCGGAGATGCGCGCCCCCATGGAGTTCAGCATGTGGGCAAGGTCGGATACCTCGGGCTCGCGGGCACAGTTGGCGATGGTGGTGGTCCCTTCCGCCAGCACCGCGGCCATCAGCACGTTGTCGGTGCCGGTATGTGAGGGGAACTCGAGCGCGATTTCGGCGCCGCGCAGACGCGCCGCCTTGCCCTCCACGTATCCGTGCGAGGTCGAGAATGCCGCGCCGAGCTCGGCGATTGCGGCGAGGTGCATGTCGATTGGCCGGTGCCCGAAATCGTCACCACCGGGCATCGAGATGGTGGCGTTCCCCAGGCGCGCTATCAGCGGGCCGAGCACGGTTACCGAGGCGCGGATCTTCTCCACCAGCTCGTAGTCGGCGAAGGGCTTGATCTCCGATGCCGGCGGGGTGACGACGACCAGGTGGTCTTCGCCCTCCCATTGGCTGGAGATCCCCATTGACGCCAGCAGCTCGGCCATGATTTCGACGTCCACG
The DNA here is from genome assembly GCA_021847985.1 of Actinomycetes bacterium. GTDB lineage: Bacteria > Actinomycetota > Acidimicrobiia > Acidimicrobiales > Acidimicrobiaceae > Acidithrix. The sequence continues at coordinate 9,790 of JAJZNF010000133.1, forward strand.
ATTCGGGGGACGTTGTAGAGGTGGTGCTCGCCGGAGGCGAGGATGGTGGCCGCCATCTGCTTCAGGACCGCGTTCTTGGCCCCCTGGACCCGGAACTCGCCCTGCAGGGGGCTTCCACCCTCCACTCGGAAGTAGTCGGCCTGCCCTGCCGCGCTTGCCATCTTTTGCCAACCTCCTGCCCGGTTGCGGCCGCGGCGCACCGCCCTGAACGCGCCAGGCGGGCGGCGGGCCGGGCTCGTCCGGCCGGGCGCCGGTGAACCTCTACAGGTTAGTTGGATCCTATCGAATCCCAGGGAGTGCGGCCGGGTCCGCCCCAGGGAGGAACCCCGCGGCCGGGCCGCCCTTAGAATTCCCCTCCAGCACGCCCAGCCGGATTGCAGGCCCCATGTCCCGCCCCACCATCCTCGTAGACGAGTTCCACCTCAGCCGGGAGGATTACCTCGATCTTGCACGCCCCCGTACCGGGCTGGTCGAGGAGAGGCCGGATCCCGAGAGACCCGGGCGGTTCCTGCTTGAGCGGGGGATGCTGCACTCCTACGAGCGCGAGCTGAGCGCCGAAGAGGGTCCCGACGGCACGATGAAGGTCCGCCAAAAGGTCACCTACAGCGCATCGCTGGCCGGCTTCGGCCCGGTGGTCGCCCTCGCGCTGCGGCGCGCGCTTCGCTCGGGCTCGACACGGATCCCGATCCCCGGATGGCTCCCCCCGGACCCGTTGGAGGCCGCCGCGGCCCGGCAGCTCGCCACCATCATCATGGTGTCGGTATCGACCGCCTACTACGCGACACTCCTCGGCCAGACCCTCACTTTCACCGCCCGTGAGTTCTCCGCTCCGGTCTCCTCCCAAGCCTGGGTGCTGCTGGTCAGCCGCTTCGACATCCTGCCCGGCTTCGCCCTGCTGGCGCTGGTCAATCGGGTAGGCCGGGTCGCCATGGTGCGCGCCTCGGTGCTGCTGGGAGCGCTGCTCACCGCGCTATCCGCTTTCAGTCCCGGAATGGAGATGCTGGCCGTCCTGCAGGTGCTCGCCAAGGGGACCACCGCGGCCGCGGGGGTGCTGGTGACCATATTGGCCGCGGAGATAGTCGCCCGGCGCCAGCGTGCCTGGGCCATCGGCTCGCTGGTGGTCGGCGCGGCATTCGGCGCGGGCCTGTGTGACGTGCTGCTTCCCATTGCCGGCGTATCGCTCGGCTCGTGGCGCGTCCTCTACCTGATTGGAATCCCCATGGGCGCGTGGGGGGTGAGGCTGACCTACCTGTTGCGCGAGACCGAGCGTTTCCGGCACGCCACCCTGGACGTGCCAAAGGAGCGCCGCCACATATCCCTCTCCGGCTCAAGGGTCCTGGTCCTCTCGGTTGCCGCCTTCGCCGTCAACGCCTTCCTCATCCCCACGACCCAGTTCCGCAACGAGTATTTGAGGGTCGAGCGGCACTTCTCGGCTGCGCTGATCGGGCTCTTCGTGATACTCACCAACATCCCCGGCGCCCTGGGACTGGCGCTTGGGAGCCGGCTCTCGGAGACCAGGGGACGGCGGGTCGTTGCGGCCGCGGCCATCGTCATCGGCGGGGGCGGGATCGCCCTCGGCTTCGCCACTGGAGGGTTGTGGCTGTGGGTGACCACCGTCGTCGGGTCCACGGCGGTGACCGCCATAGTCCCCAGCCTGGGGGTCTATCAGACCGAGATGTTCCAGACCCGGGCACGTGGCCTGGGAGGGGGAATCGTCACCGCCGCCTCGCGGGTGGGGAGCATCCTGGGCGTCCTCTTCGTCGGCTATTTCAGCTCGAAGATGTCCCTTGGAGGCTCCGTGGCCCTTCTCTTCTTCGGGATGCTTGCGCTGGTGCCACTGCTGTTCGCCTGGTTCCCCGAGACAGGCGGCCTGGAGCTCGAGCAGATCAGCTCGGAGGACTGAGGCGGTCCTCCCGAGGGGCGATGCGGTCCAGGAAGGCCACCGTAGCCGCCAGCTCCCTCTCCTGGGAGCCCGCCAGGCGGAAGCCGTGCCCCTCTCCTTCGAACAGTAGGTATTCCACGTCACGGCCCAGCTCCAAAAGGGCCGTGATCATGGGTTCCACCGTGGCCGCCGGGACCACCTTGTCCTCGCTGCCCTGGATCACCAACAGCGGACAGCCGATGGATGCCGGGTCGGAGGCGGGGGAGCGCTCGATCCAGCGCTCGAGGTGGCCGGACTTTTGCCCCAGCAGGCTCGAGTGCAGGCTCTTCTCGAATCGATGCGTGGTGGCATCCACCGCCAGGAGGTCCGCTACCGGAGCGACGGCAATGGCGCCGGCCAGTCCGAGCGAGGGGTGCTGGGCGAGACGGAGAGCCAGGTATCCCCCCGCGGAGCTTCCATTGGCGACGAATGGTCGGTTGATCTCGCCCCTTCGCTCCAGCTCTTGGAGGGCCGAGGCGACGTCGGCGACGTCCGCCAGGCCCCAGCCCCCTTCCAGCGCCCGCACGAAGTCCATCCCGTATCCGGTGGAGCCGCGGAAGTCGGGGCAGGCGACCGTGAAGCCCATCGAGCCAAAGAGGGCGATGCGGTGGTTGAAGCGCACCTCGGCCTGGTCGTTGGGCCCGCCGTGCAGCATCACGATCGTCCCCCTGGACTCCTTGGTCCACGGTCGGTAAAGCCGGGTGTTGATCGACACGGAGGGGAACCCCATTCCGGGGCCGGAGAGAGCCGGAGTGACGCTGCTATGGCGCTCGGGTTCGGACAGCGGGGCCAACTCGGCGTAGAGTCGATGCCCGGCCACCAGCTTCTCCTTCACAAAGCCGTGGCCCGAGCCTTCGCCATCGATCCCTGATACATCCACCGAGGCGATGCGGGTGGGGGTCTTGGCTCCTTGGCGGATGCCCACCAGCCTTGCGCCCACCAGGGCGGGTGCGTCGAAGAAGCCTTTGGCGATCTCGGTCCCGGGCCCCTCGTCCCCAAGCCGGTGGTGCACCAGACGGGCAAAGCCGGCTTCGCGGCGAAGCGCGAAGACGCCTCCGCCTTCGGCGTCGAAGCACCAGGTGCGCTGGCCTATGCCCTGGTCGACGTTGCCGTAGTCATGTCCGGCGGTTCCGGTGGCCGACCCGTCTCCGTTGCCCAGCGGGTCGATGACGTGAATCCTCAGATACCCGTCCCGGCTGGAGATGAAGCCGAGGCGCGTACCGTCCGGGGAGAAGGCCGGCTGGGAGTGCATGACGCCGTCCACCGCGATCACGCGCACCACCTCGCCTTCGAAGTCGGCCAGGACGATTGCCGAGCTTTGCCAGGGCATCACCGAGTCCCGCCAGTACCGGAAGGCGACCAAGCCGAGGGTGGCGCTGACGGCCGGATCCGCCACGAAGTAGTCACCTCCGGGCAGGGAGCCCGGGGAGAAGACCTCCCGCCCCGCCTCGGGGCGGACCGGGTCCGTGACCACTATGACGCTCCGCTCGCCGGCGACAAGGGCGACCGGGTCGCCGTCGGTTGCGCGCGCGACTTGGCTCACCTCGGAGAAGGGGCCCCAGGGGCTCGCCGCCGGGCTGTCGAGGGGAAGGTGCAGGAGGTTGCCGTCGGGCGAAGTGTACACGAGCCCGCCGCCCGCGCCCAGCCAAACGTGGCCGCCCACGCTTCCCGGGTACCCCATACCCACCCGGTCGGAGGTGATGAGTGTCTCCACCCGCTCCATCAGGTCATACAGGTGAATTGCCACCTTGCCGTTGCTGCGGGAGGTGAAGCTGAAAGCTCCGCCTCCGGGATGGGGGGTGATGTCGGAGAAGCTGCGAACCGGTGCCAGGGCCAGCGCCCGGGCGGCCGCCGCCCCGGGAGCCTCGAAGCCCTCGCCCAATGCCGGGCCGCTCATTCCCCGCTGACCTCCAGCCGCGATAGACCGCGC
>JAJZNF010000040.1:0-5268 GCA_021847985.1 Actinomycetes bacterium
CGATCCTGCTCGACCAGATCAAGCGGTTCCCCTCCGAAGTCCATTATTGCGAGGAGTGCGGGCGCCTGCTTCTGCCCAACGGACCGCACGCGGGCTGAAAAGGGGTGGCGCAGGAGCCGCCCTGTAGGCGGGGTTCTGTCTGGCCCCAAGGGGCCGCGGTGGCCATCCATCTAAGCGGTCTACCAGGGGCTTCCAGGCCCAAGCCTGGCGACGGGCCGCCGATCACCCCTATTTGACCTTGCTTCGGGTGGGGTTTGCCAAGCCGACGAGTCACCTCGCCGCTGGTGCGCTCTTACCGCACCATTTCACCCTTGCCCCCGAAGGGGCGGTGTATTTTCTGTTGCACTTTCCGTCAGGTCGCCCTGCCTCGCGAGAGCACCCTGCCCTGTGAAGCCCCGACCTTCCTCGAGCCTTGCGGCCCGCGGCCACCCGGACGACTCCATACGCCGATTCCAGGATAGCCGCCCCCGCTGCGAGCCGCAGATGATGCCCTCCGCGTTCGCCGATGAGAATCCCCATGTGCTGCCGATGAGACTTCGTTCAGGTTGGTCGCTCTCCGTGGCGAGGTCTGGAAGGCGCCGTTAACATCGTCCTCACGACGGCCCGGCTTTCTGGCGGAGCCGGGCGCCGTGACCCGGAGGATCTGATCCCCGGACGTGACATCTACCGGCGAAAGGCACGAAGAGATGATTATAAAGTTACTGAAGGCCAAGACGGCGATTGCCGCTGCGTCGGTACTCCTCACTAGCACCGCTGCCGCCGCTGCGACCGGATCCCTCCCGGGATCGCTCCAGCACTTAATGTCCCTGACCGCGGCAAGCGTGGGAATCACCCTGCCGAGCAGCAGCTCTCCGGATGTCCAGCAGGCGATCGAGCAGCCGTCGACGTCGCAGGTGCCCTCCACGAGCGCATCCAACGATCAGACGACCTCGACCACGGATGCGAGTCCCGACACCACCTCGACCACCTCGACCACGCTGGCGAACTCGCTTACGGTGATCACCCCGGCCCCGACCGTCTCCAAGGAGACCGAGGACCAGCAGGTTGCGACCTCGACCGAGTGCGAGAGCGAGCAGGAGGGGACCACCACGACCGTCGCCGGCGGCTCAAGCACCGGCAGCGGCTGCACGAGCGAAAGCTCGACCACCTCGACCACCGAAGGGGATCATTCATCGACCTCCGGCAGCTCCGATTCGGTCGACTCGACCACTTCGACCACCTCTGCAAGCTCGGGCCAGCAGACGACGACGACGAATTCCAACCAGTCCTCGAGTGACTCCACCTCGGGCAGCGGCTCCGACAACTAGCCACGGCGCGCCATCGAGCCCGCCACGGTTTCCGACGGGACCGTTGGCGGGCTCTCTATTTAACTCCGCTGGGCGGCGTCCTTGGCGAGCGACTCGTCATGGGCCAGGGCGGCGGTCTCGGCCAGGCGCCGGGCCAGACCGGGATCGCCGAGGCCGAGGATGCGCGCGGCGAGATACCCGGCGTTGGTGGCGTTGTCGATTGCAACCGTCGCCACCGGGACGCCGCGGGGCATCTGCACGATGGATAGAAGCGAATCGAGCCCGCTCAGGTGCTTGAGCGCCACCGGCACTCCGATGACCGGCAGGGTGGTGGAAGAGGCGATCATTCCGGGCAAATGGGCGGCCCCACCCGCACCGGCAATGATCACCTGCACTCCCTCCTCCCGGGCCGACCGGGCGAATTCGAACATCTCCGCTGGCGTGCGGTGCGCTGAGAGGATCCGGATCCTGGAGTCGACACCGAGAGCGTCGAGAACCTCCTTGGCCTTGTTCATGACCGGCAGGTCGCTGTCGGATCCCATGGCGATCACCACCGGGGCGCTCTTGGCCTGGTTGTCCACCGACTCTCCTTCCTTTGGGTTGGCCGGGACCGGGTTCATAGCGATCCGGAACCGGCCGGCACGGATAGGGCCGCAGCCGCGCCTTCGCGCGCCACGTCCAGCGCGTCCTCGACCGAGCTGGCCAGCGCCGTGACGTGGCCGAGCTTGCGCCCTTTTCGATAGGACTTGTGATATAGGTGCGGCCGCGCGCCTTGCACGGCCAGCAGCGGAGCGAGACCTGCCTGGAGATCGACGGCGTCGGCGGGCCCCAGCAGGTTCACCATCGCCGCCGCCGGCACGACGAGGGTGGTGGGGCCGAGCGGGAGGTCCATGACGGCTCGCAGGTGATTCTCGAACTGGGAGCTCTCGCAGGCCTCGATGGTCAGGTGCCCGGAGTTGTGAGGCCTGGGGGCAAGCTCGTTGATAAGTACCTCCCCGTTCACCACGAACATCTCGATAGCAAGCATTCCCACCGATTCGACCGCCTCGGCTATGCGGCGGCCGTAGTCGAGAGCCGTCTCCTCCAGGCGCGCGTCCAAGCCGGAGGGGGCCCAGACCTCGTTGCAGACCGAGTCGAGCTGTACGGTGCGCAGGACCGGGTAGAGGGACAGTCGACCTGAGCGCGAGCGCGCGACCAGCACCGCCAGCTCGGCTTCGAGCTCCAACCTCGGCTCGACGATGAGTTCGAAGGCGCCGGGCAGGCGTGAGACCAGCTCGTCCAGGTCGCTTGGGCCCCATAGATAGAAGACGCCTCTTCCGTCGTATCCACCGTGCGCCGCCTTGGCCACGGCCGGATACCCGATCCGGCCGACCGCATCCCGCAGTTGATCGGCGTCGAGCGCGATTATGAATTCGGGAGAGGGGATGCCTGCGGCCTGCAGCATCTCGCGCTGGCGTGCCTTGTTGGCGCTCAAGCGCAAGGTGCGGGCGGATGGGAACACCTTTGCCTCGGCGCCGGGGACTGATTCGATGACCGCCGGGTCCACGAGTTCGTGATCGAAGGTGACCAGATCACAGGCGGCTACGAAGGCCGCGACTCCCTCCCGGTCGAAGCCGCGCACCCAGTGGACCTCGGAGCAGATTGCAGTCGCGGATTCGTCACTCTCCAGGGCCAGCAGCGCGAAGGAGACGCCCAGTGAGGCACCGGCCTGGATCATCATCTGGGCCAGCTGGCCCCCACCGACGATACCGATCTTCATTTATGTCCTCCCGCGCCTTTTGCGAGGCGCTCAGATGGCCTAGAAATGGACGGCACTCAGTTCGGGGATCGATTCCCGCGACAGCTCCTTGGCGGCGTGCCAGGCATCGCGCCGAGAGTGCCAAAGAGACGAGCCGCGCGGAGTTCTCGGTGAGACCACTCGCGGCTTGCGGCTCAATGACGCGGCGTATTCCGGTAGGCCTGCCCCGGCCAGCTCGGCATGCGCCAAGAGGGCGGCCCCCAGCGTGGATGCCTCGTTCGTCTCGAACAGTTCGACCTCGATGCCGCAGGCATCCGCCACCATCTGCACGAATGCTCCGTTCCGGCACATCGCCCCGTCCGCGCGGAGGCGGCCTATCTCGCGACCGCTGTCCGCAGCGGTGGCTTCGACGAGGTCGGCGGCGATCTGGGCGATGGCATCGAGCGTGGCGGCCACGATATCGGCCGAGGTCGTGGAGAGATCGAGGCCGTTGATAACCGAGCGGGCGCCGAAATCCCACTCGGGTGTCCCAAGTCCCACGTTGGCGGGGACCACGCGCAGGTCGCTTGCGGAGCGGAAGTCCGGGTCTGCCCGGTTGGCGTCTTCGACCGAGCGAAGTATGCCGGTGGACAGGAGCCAGTTGATCATCGACCCGGTGGCAAGGGCGATCCCTTCGCTGCCCCATACCACCGAGTCACCTTGGCTGTAGGCGACGATGGGGAAGGTGCCGTGCGGCTGGCGCCTGGTGTCGGGGGGAGGCAGGGTTCCGATCACCTGGTCCAGCATGGTGCCGGTCCCGAAGGTGATCTTGGCTTGACCCTCGGCGAGACAGCCGAGGCCCAGCAGGGAGGCCTGCTGGTCGCCGGCCATGCCCAGCACCGGGATTCCCCCCAGGGCGTGACCGAAATCTCCGGCGCTCTGGCGCAGTTGCGGCAGGATGCTCTCCGGCAGGCCCAGTTCCGCCAGGACCTGGGCGTCCCAGGTGAGGCCAACGTCCTGGATGAAGCCGGTCATAGCGGCGTTGGTGTGGTCGGTGGCGTGAACCTGGCCCCCGGTGAGCTGCCAGAGCACGAACGTATCCAAGGTGCCGAAGCGCAGGTCGGGACGCTCTTCTTCGGGTACCAGGGTGGCCAGGAACGCGGCCTTGGTGGCGCTCTGGTTGGGAGCGATGGAGATGCCCTTTTCTCCGAGTGCCAGGCACATCGGCGCGGTGCGCAGGTCCATCCAGGAGAGTACGGGGCCGACCGGCTCCCCATCGGATCTCCACATGGCCGTAGTCGCCCGTTGGTTCGTGATGGCGATCGCGGCCGGCCTGGCCGTGGCCAGGGCCGCGTCGCACACCTGCTCGACGGCGGAGGCAATTGCGAAGGGGTCGTAGTCGACGAAGTTGGGGACCGGGGTGTTGGCCCGAAGCGGCGCGCTCCAAACGGACGCGATCGAGAGGTGCTCGTCCACCAGTGAACCGCGGATGCTGGAGGACCCTACATCGATGGAGAGAACCAAGCGCTCCGGCATCGCCACCCTTCTTTCGCCGACGGGAAAATGCTAGTGCCCTGCCTGCAAGGAGGCCGAGCCTGGGAGCTCGCGTTCCAAGTCTGCCCGAAACCGCGTCATGGAATCTTCGGATTCGGCCCGGGACAGGCCGAGGCGCTCGGAGAGGCGGGAGGCGACGAGCGGGGCCAGATCGACCGCTGCGGCGGCATCGAGAATCCCAACCCGCAGCCTGCGCAGGAGGATGTCGCTGACGGTAAGGGCGTCCTCGCGGGCCACCAGGTAGTCGACCTCCCCGGCGGAGAGGCGCCAGCTGCCCGAGATGCTCTCCTCGGCTGAGGTCTCCAGGAACTCGCGCGCGGAGACGGCCGCGGATCCGTAACGGAGAAAGAGAGAGGCCTCCTGCCGGTTGGCCGGCTGGGCACCCGGATTGACGTCCAGCTTCAGGCGCGCGCTGATACTGGTGGTCTTGCGGCCGGCCAGTCTGTCGAGGGCGTCGATGCCGTCCTTGGCCATCTTCCTGAAGGTGGTCAGCTTCCCCCCGACGACCGAGATGACGCCCTCGTCGCTGGTGATCACCCGGTGCCTGCGTGAGAGGTCCTTGGTGCGCTCGGGAACCGGCTTTGAGGGATCCAGGTCGGCCACCAGCGGGCGCACTCCCACCCAGGCCCCGGAGACCTGCTCGCGGCGCAGCGGCTCGACCAAGCTGGCGCTTGCCGCCTCGAGGAGATAAGAGATGTCCTGCTCGGTGGT
>JAJZNF010000040.1:5278-13604 GCA_021847985.1 Actinomycetes bacterium
TCGTCCCCGAGGTCGGTGTCCGTGGTTCCCACGTAGGTGTAATCGTTCCATGGCAGGACGAAGATGGTCCGGTTGTCTCCCGGGACCGGCAGCACCGCGGCGGTCTTGGCCGGAAGGGCGGCCTGGGGAAGCGCTATGTGCACACCTTTGGCGGGACGGATGGCCAGGGAGGAGCTGCTCAGGAAGGTCGCCGCGGCGGTGCCGGTGGCGTTGATGACCGCCCGGGACCGAATCTCGAACCCTTGGCGAGTGGCGGCGTCGTCCCCGGGGTAGGCGCCCCTGACCGCCACGGCGCGGACTTTGCCGCCGCCATCGGCGGAGATCTCGAGGGCGGGCAGGTAGTTGACCGCCACGCCGCCTGCGCGACGCGCTGCCGCGATCACCGCGAGGACCAGGCGCACGTCGTCGCACCAGGCGTCAGGGTAGACGAAGGCCGAGGCCACCTTGGAGGCATCCAAGGTCGGGAGCATCGACTTGGCGTCGGCGGAGCCGATGTGGCGGTGCCGGCGGTGGATTCGGAAGCCACCGGTCAGGTCATAGCCCCAGAGAGCCATCGAATAGGTGGCGGCAAAGGAGAAGTCCAGGGCGCCGTTGCGCCGCGGCAGGGGTATGACGAAATCGAGTGGCGAGACCAGGCTGGGGGCGGCGCGCATGAGGATCGAACGCTCCGCGAGGTTCTCATAGACCAGGCGTATCTCGCGCTGGGCCAGGTAGCGAAGCCCGCCGTGTATCAGTTTGGAGGAGGCGCTGGAGGTGCGCGAGGCGAAGTCGCCCCGTTCGACGAGGGCGGCGCGGTAGCCGCGCGTCACCGCCTCCAGCAGTGCTCCGGCACCAGTGATGCCGCCGCCGATAACCACAACGTCGAACTCCTCGTTGCGCAGGCGCTCGAGGTCTGCCGCTCTTGACTCGGGGAGTTGGGCCACGCATGCTCCTTCCAGACGCGCAAAGACAACCCTAATGGACGAGCAAAGGCCGGTTAGCGAGGTTTGAGGTGTCAGGAGCGTTCGAAAACTCGCCGGTGAGCATAGGATGGGGAGTGTTCCTACAACGATTAGTTGTAGTGAACTGTTGTTGATTAGTAACGGGACACAGGGAACATGAGGGCTCCGGCCGAGCTGGTCGAACTATTCAGGGAAAACGGGAAGAAGGTAACGCCGCAGCGGGAGAGGATCTTCCACATCCTGCACGGCAACTCCGGCCATCCGAGCGCCGAGGCCGTCTTCGCGCGGTTGAGCGCGGAGATGCCTACCGTCTCGCTGAAGACCGTCTATCAGACCCTGGCCGAGCTTGTCGAGATGGGGGAGCTCCAGGCGCTCGATCTTGGGATGGGCGCCACCCGCTTTGACCCGAACGACCGTGCCCATCATCATCTGCTCTGCACGCGGTGCAGGAGGATCGAGGATGTGGCCCTAGAGCTTCCCGACTTCCAGGAACTCCTTTCACACGGGGCCGGCTTCGCGGTAGAGTCTGTCGAGCTGACCGTGCGCGGAATTTGTTCAAGATGCCAGGAAGAAGAAGCCGGACACACTCCGGCGGAATCCCGAAGCGATCAGCGGCAAGCCAATCATCACGCGCGCTCACGAGGAGGCACAGATGCCTGATTTGAAGGGTACCAAGACCGCAGAGAACCTGAAGGAGGCCTTCGCAGGCGAATCCCAGGCCAACCGGCGCTACCTGTATTTCGCCCAGAAGGCGGACGTGGAGGGCTATCCGGACGTTTCCGCCCTCTTCCGCTCCGTCGCCGAGGGCGAGACCGGCCACGCGTTCGGACATTTCGACTTCCTTGCCGACGGCGTGGGTGACCCGGTGACCGGAGAGCCGGTGGGCTCCACCGAGGACAACCTCAAGTCCGCCATCGAGGGCGAGACCTATGAGTACACCGAGATGTATCCCGGCTTTGCCCGCACTGCTCGCGAGGAGGGCTTCGACGAGATCGCCCAGTGGTTCGAGACCCTCGCCCGTGCCGAGAAGAGCCACGCCGGCCGTTTCACCCAGGGTCTCGAGTCGATCGGCTGACCCATCGGGCCTCCGCGCATGATGCGCGGACCTAAGAGCGAGGCCGGGCGGGGCGGGAGCCCTCCCGGCCTTTCACCTCACAGGAGATGAGATGACGGTCACTTACAACCCGGCCGACGCCAAGTACTTCGACGAGTTCGATTTTCGGCAGGAGCTCACCCGCGTCTACGACCTTTGCCACGGCTGCCGGCTCTGCCTTCAGCTCTGCCCGTCGTTCCCGACGCTCTTCGACCACATCGATTCCCACGACGGCGACGTCGCGGCTCTCACCCGCGCCCAGCAGGACCAGGTAGTGGACGAGTGCTACCAGTGCAAGCTGTGCTACGTGAAGTGCCCCTACGTCCCGCCGCACGAGTGGCAGCTCGACTTTCCGCGCCTGATGCTTCGGGCAAAGACGATACGCAAGCGGGAGGGTGGCGCCGGTATCCCAGAACGCTTGTCAGACGAGGTTATGGGGCGCACCGACCTGATCGGGGCGGCTTCGGTGGCGCTCTCGCCGGTCGCCAACAGGATGATCGATGTGGCCAACTCCGCGTCGCGCAAGGCCATGGAGGCGACACTTGGCATCGCGTCCCAGCGCGTGCTGCCTCCTTATGCACGCATGCGCTTTTCCACCTGGTTCAAGCGCCGTGAGCGGCCATTCGTGCGCAACCGCCGTGCTTCCGTCGCACTTTTCACGACTTGCAACGTGGAGTACATGGCCCCCGAGATCGGCAAGGCCACGGTGGCGGTCTATGAGCACAACGGAGTCTCCTGCTCGCTGCCGAGTGGTGCGAAGTGCTGCGGTGCGCCGTGGCTGCACGCCGGCGAGGTCGATAAGTTCAAGGAGGCGGCGGCCCACAATGTCAAGGTGCTTGCCGCAGAGGTGAGGGCAGGGCGCCAAGTGGTGGTGCCGCAGCCGACCTGCGCCTATGTGATCAAGAAGGACTACCCGCTCTATCTGGGCACCCAGGTGGCCGAAGAGGTAGCGGCCGCCACCTTCGACACCTCGGAGTACCTCTTCAATCTCTATCGCGCCGACAAGGAGGCCTTCGCCACCGACTTCCCAGGTGAGGTGCCGGCCGAGATCGTTTACCATGCCCCTTGCCACCTGCAGGCGCAGAACGTCGGTTTGAAGAGCCGCGATCTGATGAAGCTGACCGGGGCCAAGGTGTCCGTGGTGGCCAAGTGCTCGGGCATCGACGGAACCTGGGGATACCGCGCCAAGAACTACCGGCTCGCCAAGACGGTGGCGAGCGGCCTTGCCAAGGCGCTCGGCAAGAACCCGGGGGCCCGGCTTGCCGGTGACTGCCACCTCGCCAATACAGCCATAACCGAGGAGACCTCGCGCCCGGTGGATCACCCCATGATCACCATGGCGCGCGCATATGGACTCGAGATCTCCTGACCAGGGTAGGAAAGGGAACACCATGCCCTCGACGCTGACTTTGAACGACATCACCGACCTGCGCGAATACGAGCGCGAGAGAGACGACTTTCGCCGGCGGATCATCGCTCTCAAGGCGATCCGCCGAGTCGACCTGGGTCCGATCATCTCCTTGACCTTCGAGAACCGGGAGACGGTTCGCTTCCAGATCCAGGAGATGGCCCGAGCCGAGAAGATGACGACCGACGCCCAGATCGAGGAGGAACTGGACGTTTACAATCCGCTCATCCCCGGTCCCGGGCAGCTCTGCGCCACACTCTTCTTGGAGCTGACTTCGAAGGATCAGCTGATGGAGTGGCTCCCGAAGCTGGTGGGGATCGAACAGTCCCTCGAGGTGGTGATCGACTCGCCCGGAGGGGACATCATGGTGCCCTGCCAGGTGGAGGAGTCTCACAAGGAGCAGCTCACCCGGCCGGACGTCACAGCGTCGGTCCATTACATCCGGTTCAACCTCCCCGAAGACGCCGCGGCCGCAATGCGCAGAGCCAGGCGCGTGGAGATTCGTTCCACCCATCACCGCTACCCCTACGGAGCCGAACTCTCGGCCGAGACCATAGCCTCCCTGGTGGCGGACTGGGACTGACCGTCCGGCTTTAGCGGAACAGCCGGGATGCCGATGTTTAGCGGGTGGAGCCGACACGGCCGACGCCGACCCGGCCGGAGGTGCACCCCTCGAAGATTTGGGACGGCGGGCTATTATGGGACGAATCATGGCAGGTGGCGAGCCGTTCTCAATCCAAGACGACGAGCGCCGAGCTGCTCGGGAGCGCTTTCGCCATGACGGCGCGAACGATGCACCGGTAGTTTACGGCCCCGCCACCGCGGAGATCGACCCGGGGCGGTACGAGAGTTCGTCCGAACTCAGCCGGACCGTGGTGCGGGCGTCCCAAGGTGACGAGGACGCCATCACCGAGCTCTACAGGCATTTCAATCCAGCTTTGTTGCGCTTCCTCAAAGGGCGCGTGCCCTCCGCCGCCGAAGACGTGGCCTCCGAGGTATGGGTGTCGGTCGCCAAAGGCCTAGCCGCTTTCCAAGGTGACGACCGGGACTTCCGGGCCTGGCTGTTCGCCACCGCGCGCCGGCGGAGCATAGATCATCTGCGCCGGATCGGGCGTCGTCCGCGCATCAAGCAGATGGAGAGCTCCGAGGAGCTCGCGGCCCTCGTCTCGGAGCCGTCGCATGCGGGAGAGCAGCTCGAGGTGGACGAGGCGGTGCGCGAGCTGGTCGCCGGCCTGAGCCAGGAGCAGGCGGAAATTCTGCTGCTGCGCGTGGTTGCGGGCCTCAGTTCGGAAGAGGTCGCCCAGATCGTCGGTAAGTCCGAGGGAACCGTGCGTGTAATCCAGCACCGCGCGATAAAGCGGCTTGCCGAAAAGTTTCGAAAAGGTATGTAACGCCGCGGCCGGCCAGGGCGATAGCAGAAGGTGATATGACGATGGATCCGATCAGCCAAGAGATCATCGAGGCACTCCTCTCCGGAAAGGCGCCCGCCGGTGGCCTTCCTGAGGAGCTTGCCAAGGTGAAAGCGCTGGTCGACCGCGCCAACGCCCCCGCGTCTTACTCGGAAACGACTGGTGCCCACCAGGTTATTCAGGCCTTCCGGGCGGCGCAGGGCGGCGCCATACCAACAGGAGGAAAGGGCAAAGTGCTCTCCAAACTGCTTACAGCAAAGGCCGCCGCGGCCGCTGCCGCGATCGCACTGACTGGCGGTGCCGCCGCAGCGCTCACGGGCGTTGTTCCGGTTTCGTTCCATAGCAACCCCCCGCAATCCCAGAGCGTGAGCCAGGGGGCAAACACCGGCTCGGATTCGACCAATGGTACAGGCACCACGGTGACCACGACGTTTGCCGGAGAGAGCCAGGGAATGGCGAGCGGTGCAAACATCTTCGGCGAGTGCACCGCCTACATGGCGATTACCGGTCACTCGTCGACCGGCACGTCTTCGCCTGCGCTTGCCTCGACCAACTTCCAGAACCTGGCCAAGTACGTGGGTGGCCAGCAGAGTCCGGCGGTTACTACAGCCTCGGCGACGGAGATTCAGGCGTTTTGCAAGACTCTGCTGGGGAGTGGGCATGGCAACGCCAATGCCAAGGCCAATGCCAATGCCAATGCCAACGCCTCGTCGCATGGCCAGGCCGGAACCTACACCACCGGCTCCGGTAGCACCTCGTCCGGCGTGCAGGGAAACGTCTCCGTTAGCGGCGGCGCCACGGTTGGTTCCACCCCGCCGGTAACGGGCAAGCCCAGTTCGGTTCCCCCGGTTACGCTTCCTTCGCGCCCCAGCAACTAGCCGCCTAAACCAAGCCGCCTGACCCATCAAAAGGGTCGAACGAGAAGACCCCGCCGCGAGGCGGGGTCTTTCCATTGCGCGTCCCTCCGCCTGGTTTCAGGTGGCGGGGATCTTCCATCCCATCGACTCCGCCACCTCGCGGCAGGTGGGACAGAGGGGGTACTTCTTTGGATCGCGCGAAGGCACCCAGGTCTTCCCGCACAGGGCGGTGCAAGGCTTGCCGGTGATGATCGCCTCGGTGACGGCGGAGGCGGGAAGCACGATATGGGCCATGCGGTCGCGCTCTTCCACGTCGACGTCGGAAGGTCTGGTCCGCTGAAGCTCTTCGACTTGAGTCACCGTTTCATCATAAGCAAACGGGGGTGGAGGAGCGTCCATCCGCCGCCTGCTTGGCGGATGTTGATTATCTTTTGAAAAATCGACAAATGAGTTGCAAACACAGCAAAACAAAAGTACTCTCTGAGAAACGGGCTCAAACGGACATCTCGGAGGACGGCAAAAGTGTACGCAGCCGAAAGACGCCAGTGGATCGTTGACCGCGTGCGTGCGGACGGGCGCGTCGAGGTGGTGGCCCTGGCCGTGGATCTGGATGTCACCCCGGAGACCATCCGGCGGGACCTGAGCGTCCTGGAGGATGCCGGTCTGCTCCGCCGAGCCCACGGAGGAGCCATACCCATCGAGCGCTTGCGCTTCGAGCAAGAGCTCAGCTCCCGGGACATCCTCTTGTCGGACGAGAAGGAGGCCATTGCGCTAAGGGCGCTCTCGTTCGTGCCGGCCGGTGGCTCGGTGCTCATCGATGCTGGCTCGACCACGGCGCGCCTGGCGCGGGCCCTGAATCCCGAGGAGGAGCTGACCGTGGTCACCAACTCCGTTCCCGTCGCTCTCGAACTGGGTGGCCGTGAGAACTGCCAGCTCTATTTCATAGGGGGCCGGATCCGCTCCAAGACGATGGCCGCAGTTGATGCCTGGGCCGTCCGTGCCCTGGCCGAGGTGACCGTGGACGTGGCCTTCGTCGGCACCAACGGCATCACGGCCACTCGGGGATTCTCGACCGCCGATCAGGCGGAGGCCGCTGTAAAGAGGGCGATGATCGCCAGCGCGGAGATGGTTGTGGCGCTGGCCGACCATAGCAAGTGGGGCGAGCAAAAGTTCGCCTCCTTCGCGTCCTTGGACGAAGTGGACGTCATCATCACCGACTCCGGCGCTCCGCGCGATCTGGCAGGCGAAATCGAGGCCGCCGGGCCAAAGGTGGTCATAGCGTGATAGCGACCTTCACCCCCAATCCCTCGATGGACCGCACGCTCGAGGTCGACGAGTTCGTCCGCGGTGGAGTGATCCGTGCGAACAGCTTCCGCCTCGATCCGGGAGGCAAGGGCGTGAACGTGGCCCGTGTCCTCTCCTCGGCGGGCGTTCCAACGCTGGCGATCTTCCCTTGCGGTGCCGATGACCTCGACTTCGTCCATCTGCTGGAGGCGGCGGGCGTCCCCTGCACCGTGGTGTCGATATCAGGCCGGATCCGCCAGAACATCTCCATACTGGAGCCCGAAGGAGTCATCACCCACCTGAACGAGCCGGGACCGAGGCTCACCTCCTCCGAGGTGCTGGCCCTGCTGGACACGGTTTCCAATGCCGCGCGCCGCGCCGATTGGATCTGCGCGTCGGGCTCGCTTCCCCCCGGCCAGGATCCGGGTCTCTATCAGGAGGTTGCCCGCCTGGCTCGCCTGCATGGCTGCAAGGTTGGCGTCGACACTTCCGGCGAGCCGTTGGCCAGAGCCGTCGCAGGGGGAGTGGACCTCATTAAGCCCAATCGCCACGAGCTCGAGGAGGCGGTTGCCGGCGAGGTGACCACGGTGGGAGACGCCGTCGAGGCGGCGTTCGCGCTCAACCGGGCCGGTAGCCGTGCCGTGCTGGCCAGCCTCGGCTCCGACGGAGCCATCCTGGTGGAGGAAGGCGTCGCCTGGCATGCGGAAGCGCGGGTCGACGAAGTCGTTTCCAACGTGGGAGCGGGGGACGCCCTTCTGGCGGGCTTCCTTGCCGCCGGTGGGAGCGGGGTCGCGGCGCTTGCCGAGGGGATCGCTTGGGCGGCGGCCAAGATATCGCTGCCGGGCTCGCAAATGCCCCGCTCCGAGCAGATCGAGCGCTCGCTGGTGCGCGTCAGCCTAGAGCCGGACAAATCACGCAAGTTGAAGGAGGACTAAGTTGCCGGGGATCATAGAGGAATCATTGGTGGTGCTTGACCTCGTCGCCGAGGACAAGCACCAAGCCGTCCGTCTGCTGGCCGAGCGGTTGGCAAGCGCGGGCAGGGTCACCGACATCGAGCTGTTTCTGGCCGATGTGCGCGAGCGCGAGCAGGTGATGCCCACCGGACTCGAGGGCGGGATAGGGATTCCCCATGCGCGTTCGGAGGCGGTCACCACGGCGTCACTCGCCTTCGGCCGCAGCCCCTCCCGTGTGGACTTCGGCGCCAGCGACGGCCCGGCGGACCTGATCTTTCTGATCGCGGCGCCGGCCGG
Source organism: Actinomycetes bacterium (assembly GCA_021847985.1). Classification (GTDB taxonomy): domain Bacteria; phylum Actinomycetota; class Acidimicrobiia; order Acidimicrobiales; family Acidimicrobiaceae; genus Acidithrix. Next base: position 13,521 of record JAJZNF010000040.1, read on the forward strand.
AGGGGGAGCCGAGCACATGACCATCCTGGCCTCGCTGGCGCGCAGGCTCGTGCACGGCGCTTTTCGCGAGGCGCTGCGCGCCTC
>JAJZNF010000101.1 GCA_021847985.1 Actinomycetes bacterium
TGGGCTGACTGGTCAGGGAAAGCGCCGCCCACGCGAGCTGTCCGGAGGTCAGCGGCAGCGAGTGGCTCTCGGACGCGCCCTTGTGGGTCGGCCATCGGTCTTCCTGATGGACGAACCGCTCTCGAACCTCGACGCGAACCTGCGCGAGCAGATGCGCATGGAAATAGCCAGGCTGCACTCCGAGAACGGGATCACCACCGTCTACGTCACCCACGATCAAGGAGAGGCGCTCACTCTTGCGGACCGGATCGTGGTGATGGACAGCGGGAGAGTCCGTCAGGTGGCCACGCCGCGCGAACTCTACCTGTGTCCCAACGACACCTTCGTGGCGCGCTTCATCGGCTCACCCGGCATGAACATATTGCGCATCCCCCTGAAGATGCTGGATGGCCAAGGGCAAACGCCATCCCCGGTCACAGTCTCGGCCGGCCTCCTGCCTCGCCTGGGCGGATGCGGAGGGGAGGAGGCGGTCATGGGCCTACGGCCCGAGAATCTGCATTTGGACGATCCCCGCGCCGGGGTTCACATGAACTGCCGCGTCACCCTGGTCGAACAGCTGGGAACCCATCTTCAGGTGCACTTGACCCTGGCTGCCCCACTCGAGGAGCAGCCCCTGGTAGCCAAAGTTCCCGCCGTCCACGACCTGCGCCGCGGCGACATGGTCACACTGTCTTGCGGGGAGTCGGATATCCACCTGTTCGACACGACTACCGGTGCAAGGCTCGCCGACCAGTCACTGCAGGCCGCCGGCACGGACCGCTCCTTCGCTCTCGCCGGCCAGGCCGGACCGGCAAGGCCGACCCGGATCCGGGAGGTCGGAGAGGCATGCTGACGCAAGCCACCGCCGAAACCGGAAGGCCGGGCACCGGCGGCGCCGGGATCGATCCTCCCTCCACCCGGCACACCGGAACCGCGAGGACCCGCTGGCGGCACCTGAAAAACCGCCTGGTCGGTTACGGCCTGCTCGTTCCGGCCGGCGCCGTCTTCGTCTTATTTTTCTATCTGCCGGCGCTCTACCTCTTCTACCTGGCTTTCTACCACTGGAGCGTGCTCTCGCCCGTCTCACAGTTCGTCGGGTTCAAGAACTTCGTAACCCTGGTTCACCAGCCGCTCTTCTGGCGTTCCCTCGAAAACTCCGCTTATTACACGGTGGTGATGATTCCGGCAACCACCTTCCTGTCACTCGGCATCGCGATGCTGCTCCGTGACGGCCTGACGGCACGCAGGGGAGGCATATGGCGAGCCGCCGTCTTCCTCCCGCACGTGACGCCGGTAGTGGCCACCTCGATCATCTGGGTTTGGATCTTCAACCCCCACTTCGGACTTGCAAACGCCGTCCTCGGCTTCCTGCACCTGCCTCAGCTGGGATGGCTGGAAAGCACCAGATGGGCGCTGCCGGCGGTGATGATCGACTCCCTCTGGCACTCTCTGGGCCTGTATGTGATCATCTTCCTCGCCGGGCTCTCCAGGGTGCCGCGTGAACTGATCGAGGTCGCATCTCTGGAGGGCGCCGGAGGGGCCAGGATATTCAGGCGCATCATATGGCCGCTCATCTCACCTACCACCTTCTTCGTCGTAGTACTGGCTTCGGTCAACACCTGGCAGGCGTTCTCCCAGATCTACACCATGACCGGGGGAGCTCACGGCGGTGCGGGCGGGCCGGCCTTCGCGACCACCACCGATGCGCTGCTGGTCTTCCAGACCGCCTTCACCTACTTCCACTTCTCCCTGGCGGCGGCGATGAGCCTCGTGCTGTTCCTGATCATCCTGACTCTGACGATCGTGCAGAAGTGGATCTCCGATCGCATCGTCTTCTACCGATGAGGTGGTTCCGAATGCCCATTGCCGGCTGGTTCAGAAAGCTCGCGGTCGCCGCGGTCGCCTTCGCCTTCGCGTTCCCGCTCTACTGGGTGGTGGTCACCGCCTTCAACACCCACGGCGGGGTGTTCTCGATACCTCCCCGCTTCTTCCCGGCCATGCACACGGGAGCCTTCGTCTACGTCGTCACCCACACCCATTGGTTGCACTATCTCCTGAACACGGTGTTCATAGCGGGCAGCACCGTGATCTTGGTGGTTGCCACATCGGCAATGGCCGGCTACGCCCTGGCCGAGCTGAATCTTCGGGGGTCGGGAGCCTTCGTCCTGCTGGCGCTGGGAGTCATGATGCTCCCGACCCAGGCGCTCCTCATCCCTCAGTATGCGCTGGCACTGCACCTGCACATCCTGAACGGCTATGCCATCCAGATCCTCCCCTTTGCCGCCTCCACTTTCGGGGTCTTCCTCTTCCGCCAGTTCTTCAAGAGCCTGCCGCGTGAGTACTGGGAGGTAGCCCGGCTCGAAGGGGTCGGGCATCTGCGCTACATCTGGCGCGTCGCGCTCCCCCTCGCCCGCCCCGCCATGCTGACGGTGATACTGCTCACCTTCATCAGCTCATGGAACCAGTTCCAATGGCCCCTCATTATGACCACGTCCCATTCGGTCCAGCCGATAGAGGTGGCGCTCAGCCACTACATGCAAACCTTCGAGGCAAACTGGCGAAAGCTCACCTCCGCGGTTGTCATCGCGCTGGCTCCAATCGTCCTCCTCTTCCTGCTGCTGCAGCGCCACATAGTGGCGGGCGTGGCGGGACGTGACGGAGGCGTGAATCTCTGAGCACTCAGGGAAGCATCGGCAGGCAAGTGGTGGAATGCCGCCGAGAAGCGAGACCACCGGCCGGCACCGACCCGACAGTCGGCACCGGCCAATCCCCCAAAACTGCGTCAGCCTTGAAAGGATAAAAATCGATGATAGCCCCTGGATCAAGCTTCCGGAACGGCAGGCATGACCATTCCGCCGCGCAGGAAAGCAAGGTGGCGCCTCGCGTTCGCCGTCTTCGCCTACCCAAATCGCTTAGCCTCCTTGCCGGTGGCGCTCTGGCCCTGAGCGCCTGCGGAAGCGCCGCATCGGCATCGTCAACCTCCGCACCCGCAGCCAAGCGCATCTCGATCGACCTCTGGGAGTCGCACAACGGTGGGCCGGTGGGCGCCGCCATGAGCGCTCTGGTGGCAAAGTTCAACGCCACCCATACCGATGTCCAGGTAACGCTGGTGGTGACCAAGGCCTCCTCCAAGCTCCCGGCGGCGGTGGCCGCGGGCGACCCTCCTGTGCTGGCCGAGATCAGCCACTACGACGGAGTACTGGTAAAGGGCCTGGCTCTGCAGTCCTGGAACCCCTACATCAAGGACTCCAAGACCTTCGCGCCCGCTAACGTCTTCCCCTCGGTGTGGACCAACGGCGAGGTCAGCGGCGGCCAGCATTACCGGCTGTTGACAGACGCCAAAGTCTCGGAGGTCTTCTACAACCAGTCGATGTTCGCCGCGGCAGGAATAACGTCCGCCCCCACCACTTGGGCGCAGCTGGCCGCCGACGCCGCCAAGCTGAAGTCACCTTCGGTCATTCCCCTGGGCTGGAAGGACTCCTCGGCACACATCCTCCCTGCCATCCTCTCCAACGGGGGGACGATGCTCAAGGGGTCGAACTCGGTGGGAACCGCTGTGGACTTCAACAATGCCGCCACGCAGGCCACCTTCCAGTACTTCCGCAACCTCTACACATCGGGCGATATGGTGTTTGATCATGGCACCACGCTCCGCCAGGACCTGGCGTCCGGTCACATGGCGATGATCGACGGAACCTCGGCGGGGTATCAGAAAGTCCTCGACGCGGTGGCGGGCAAGTTCAAGGTGGGGGCGTTCGTCGAGCCGGCAGGCAGCACCGGGCACGCCGCGAACCTCGTGCAGGGGCTCGGATTCGTGCTGCCCAAGGGCCACACCGCGGCCCAGGACAAGGCGGCGTTCACCTTCGTCGACTGGTGGTATCAGCCGGCCCAGCAGGCGTACTGGTCCGAGCAAACCGGCTTTGCCCCGCTGACCAAGGCGGGAGCCGCGGCGATTCCACAGAGCTTCCTGGCAGGTCATCCGGGCCTCGCCGCGTCGGTCGTGGCGATGTCTTCGCCGTACACCTACGGCCGGCCGGTCAGCGACAGCTACGCCCAGGTGCAGGCGGTGCTGGATGCGGCGTTCCAACAGGCGGTCACCGGATCCCAACCGATAGGCGCCGCCTTGAGCCAGCTGCAAAGCCAGGGCAACTCCTACATGAGCGGCTCGAGCGCCCTCTAGCCGATGGTCAGCACCGCACCCGGAGAAGCCCCAATGACGCAAGCCCCGTCGAGCGACGCGCTGGCGCGAATCCTGCTCGTGGAGGATGACGTAGAGCTCGCCCGCGCCATAGCGAACGGGCTCAGCATCGACTTCTACGACGTGGCGATCGCCAACGACGGCGAATGCGCCTTGGAGCGCCTCCAGAGCCAGCATTTCGACCTGATCCTGCTCGATCTGGGGCTCCCAGGCATCTCCGGGCTCGAGGTGTGTCGGCTGGCACTTGAACACGACAGCTCCTTGACCGTGATGGTGGTGACCGCTCTCAGCGGCGTCAACGACACGGTCAAGGGCTTGGAGGCGGGTGCGGACGACTACCTGGTCAAGCCCTTCGGGGTCGCTGAGCTTCGCGCCCGCATCCGTGCCGTCCTTCGGCGTGGCGGCCGGGAAGAGAGTCCCACCGCCGCCGCCGAGGACGCCGAGCCCGAGATCGTGGGAGTGGGATCCTTCGTCTTCGCCGTCTCCCCTGAGGGGGTGGCCTGTGACGGCCGCGGCATCACCTTGCGCCCGCGAGAGGAGGAGCTGCTTCGGCTCTTCCTCAAACGCCCTGGCGTGGTGCTGACGCGCTCGACCATCGAACACCTACTCACCGGGGCACAGGGAGTCCTCTCCCGCACCACGGTCGACTGGCACATCCACCAGCTCCGCCACAGGCTGGAAGCCGAGCTGGGAGACGAACTGATCGAGAACATCTACGGGTTGGGCTGGAGAGTGCCTCCCAAGAAGGCCGTCCCGCAGTGACCATGCGCCTGAGGATGGTTCTCACCATGGGAGTACTCACCCTGGCACTGGTGGTAGCCATGGGAATCGCCTTCCATGCCTACGTCGGCATGGCGACCAAGGCCACCTTGGAGCGCACCCTCCACTCCCGGATCCTGAGGGTACAGGCCGCGCTTCGCCAAGGGCTGGTGCCATTGGCATCTCCCGGGGGCCCCATCGAACCGGCGCCTGACCAGTCGATAGTCCAGGTAGTGACCAGCCAGGGCCGGCTGCTCTACACGACCGGCACGGCAGGCGATTCCTCGCTCCTGCCAAGGCGGACGTTGTCCGGGCTCCAAGAGGCTCACTACGAGCAGATCATGCCGAGGGGGGCTCACAACCCTGTTCTTCTTCTCGCCCAGCCGGTGCCGGGAGCCGGAGGGGAGATCGTTGTGGTCGGTGCATCGACCGACCAGGTCCACGACTCGCTCGCCTTGGTCGATCAGCTCCTCTGGGGAGGCGGGCTGCTTGCGGTGCTGCTGGCGGCCTTGGGGGCCGGACTGGCGGCGAGCGTCGTTCTCAGACCGGTTGAGCGTATGCGACGCCAGGCTGCGATGCTCAGCCTCGGCGACTCCGACGTCAAGCTCGCCGACCCGGGCACCAAGGACGAACTGGCGCGCCTGGCCGACACTCTTAACCACTTCCTCGGGCGCCTTCAAGAGGCGGCCGCAGTGCAGAGGGAATTCATAGCCGCCGCCAGTCACGAACTACGCACACCACTGGCCGGACTACAGGCGGAACTCGAGACCAGGCCGCCCGCGGGGAACCATCAAGACGAGGCCCTCCTGCAGCGGATCGATCGCAGGGTCACCCACCTCGTATCGCTGACCGAGGGCTTGCTGCGCATAGCAGAGGGCCGAGGTGGAGATCTGGCCCTGGATCTTTCGCAGGCCGCGCTCGAGGCGATCGTCTCGGGGGCCCTGGTCGCCCTCACACCGCTGGCGGCCGCCCGGGGGGTCGCCCTGGTGCTGAACGCCGAGGTGGTGCCGACGCTGTGGGTCGACAGTGTGCGCATTGCCGAGGTGGCGGAAAACCTCGTGGTAAACGCGATCCATCACTCGCCCGCCGGAAGTGCCGTGGAGGTGGAGATCCGCGCCGAGGGAGATTACGTCGTACTGGGGGTCCGTGATCACGGAGACGGAATCCCCGAGGAACTGCTGCCGCGCATCTTCGAGCCCTTCGCTCGGGGAACGGGCGAGCACCGCCGCCGGCCGGAGAGCTCCGGCCTCGGGCTGAGCCTCGTACTGCTTCTCGTCACCGCCCACAAGGGGTCGGTGAATATCATCAACCATCCCGGCGGCGGCGCGCTCGCCGAGGTGAAGCTGCCGGCCGGCGACGGATGGCGCATCGATTCTCCGCCGGACGGGAGGCCGGGAGCATCCGACGCGGCGAGCACCGGGGCAGAACCCCAATGGCTCAACCCGAAACAATCGCGCTCCTCCGAACCGGATCCTCCGCCGCCCGCCTCTGACGCGCAGGCCGCAGCCGCCAAGCACGCATAATCAGCAATAAAGGAGCAGCCATGAGAGTCGCAGTCCTAGTGAAGGCGGTGCCGAAGATAGAGGAGCTGACCCTCAACGAGATGGGTCACCTCAAGAGAGACGGAGTCACTCTGGAGATCAACCCCTACTGCCGGCGCGCGCTGGCCAAAGGGATCGAACTCGCCGAGGAGACCGGCGGGGAGTGCGTGGTGATCACCATGGGTCCGCCGGGCTCGGCCGCCATCGCCAGGGAGGCCGTGGCGGTGGGAGCCGACCGCGCCGTGGTTCTTACCGATCCCTCGCTACGCGGATCGGACCTACTGGCGACGGCTCGCGCGCTCAATGGGGCATTGGCGCACGCGGGCCGGTTCGACCTGGTCCTTTGCGGCAAGGCATCCGCCGATGCGGAAACGGCCGTCCTGCCCGCTCAAATCGCCGAACTGCTGGGGACCGGCTTCATTGCCGCCGTACGAGCGATGGAGATCTCCGACGGAGCAATAATCGCCGAATCCGAGACCGACGACGGATGGGTCGAGACCCACGGGTCGCTGCCGCTGGTGATCTCGTGCGCGGAGCGCCTGTGCTCTCCTCGGCGCGCCGATCCGGAGGCACTCGCAGCCGTCTCGGAGGACCGGATCGAGATAATCGGCACGGCCGCTCTTCCCCCGGGGGCGTACGGCCTCGAGGGCAGCCCCACGCGGGTGGGCCGAGTGCGCCATCACCGCGCCTCGCGATCGGGCGAAGTCTTCCGGGGCGGCATCCCCGTGTGGGCTGCGCGGGCGGCGGAGGTATTCGTCGGCGCCGGAGGCGGTTACACGGTTGCCCGCGTGCCCGAACCACACTCGGCGTCCTCTTCTGCTCCGGCTTTGCTGGTGGTGGCGGATCCGAAGATGGACTGGCTCACCCACGAGATGCTGGGCACCGCGGCCGGCATGGCAAGCTCCTTGTCGGGCCATGTGGTGGTGGCCACCGGGACCGGACTCCCGAGGCAAGAACTGTCCGAGCACGGTGCCGATGCTTTGCTCCTGGTCAGCGACTTGGCGAATCCCGATCGGTTGTCGGCCGACCTATCACCATGGGTGCAACAGCACAACCCAATGGCGGTCCTGCTCCCATCAACCGCCTGGGGACGCGAAGTCGGAGCGCGCCTCTCGGTGAGGCTCGGTTGCGCGCTTGTCTCCGATGTGGCCCTGATCGAAATGCACGAGGGTTCCCCTGCCTACTGGAAGCCGGCGCTGAACTACTCCGAACTGGTCGAAATAGCCTGCAGGACAGAAACAGCGATCGTCACCCTCAGACCGGGCAGCGGCTCCCGGACTGCGCCGCGCACCTTGGCCAGACTCCCCGAGGAGCACCTCCCACACGTTTCGGCGCCCTCGCAGGTCAAAACGGTTATGCGGGTGACCGATGATAAACTCGAGCCCCTGGCACGGGCGGAGATCCTGATCGGCGTCGGATTGGGCGTCGAACCGGGCGACTACGCACAAGTGGAGGAGTTCGCAGATCTCGTCGGCGCGGAGATGGTCGCCACGCGCAAGGTGACCGACCGCCACTGGATGCCGAGATCCAGGCAGGTGGGGGCGACGGGAAGATTCGTTGCTCCGCTGGTCTACCTTGCCATCGGCGTCTCGGGCAAACCGATGCACATGGTTGGCGTGCGCTCCGCGCGGTTCCTCCTGGCAATCAACAGCGACGAGTCGGCGCCGATATTCTCGCAGTCCGATCTCGGTCTGGTGGCGAGATGGCAGGACGCCCTCCCCGCCCTTGCCGCCGAACTACGTCACCGCGGCTTCGGCAACCCCGACTTACTCGGCCGGCCCCGATCGGAGGACGGCGCCGAGAGCATCGCCTGAGATGAGCCTGGGGTCCCGTGAGAAGCGTGCCGGCGGAGGCTTCACCTTGGCGCGCACTCCGAGGACGCCCGGCGACTGCGGCTTGGCTGCCAATGCATTCCGGCCGAGGCGACAGAGGAAGCGGACAAATGAGTTCCACTCGGTCAAAGGTTGCGAGCCTGCCCCGGTTTACCCCCTCCCGCCCGGGAGCCTTCGATAAAGCGTGGCGCCGAGAGAAGGTTCCCAGATGGCCCGAAACCGGCTGCGGAGCAACACATAGGCGCTCGGCCCGAGACCACCATCTATCGAGGAGAGGACGACGACCTGCGCCTTTGCCACCCAGCGGCGGACCGTGGCCTGGAACACGCGGCTCCTCGAGTCTGTCAAGGTGCCGGAGGTCCCGTGCACCAGAACCCTTTCAGTACCCAGCCAATCAACCACGTGCGGGCATGCCCCCTTTGCCCCGGTGAAGGAGTTGCTCAATATAAGCACCGCCGGCTGATCGGAAACGGCGCAGGCGGAAGCCCCTTGCACCAGCGGGCTGGAAACGGGCGCCGGCCCCGAAATGGGCGGCGAGATCGCCGCCTGCACATCACCTAAGAGCGCAATTACAGCGACAAGCGCAACGACGGCGATCGAACGCCGGTGCGCGAGCCGGCCGGGCACCTGCGCCGTTCCGACCGCCAAGCCGAGAAAAGGGGCGAAGAAGGCCGCGTAGTGATAATAGAACTCGGGCGCCGCCAGCAGCGCCAACCCAATCACGAGCGCGCTCCAACGCGAGATCCGGGCCAGTTCCGAGGCGCTCGCCACGCCGCCCAGCAGCGCACCTCTGCGCCAGAACAGGAGTGCCGCCCCGGCCGCAATGACGATCACACCCACCACTGCCACCGGCTCCGTACGAGCAAGCCGGGAGAGAACTGCGAATCCGCTCAGGCTGGAGAGCCGGCCGGCAAAGCTCTCGCCGGAGAAACCCCGCTGTGCCTGGGCCAGCAAGACCTGACGAAAGGCGCCTGCCGGGTCGGCGGCGACGAAAGGAACGATCGCCACAGTGAAGGCGAGCCCGGTGGCAAGGGCGAAGCGGTATGCGCTGCGCCTATGGCTCGACAAGAGCACGGCGAAAATGACCACGGCGGGGAAGACGGCCCATACCTTGGTGGCCCCGGCCAAGCCGAAGCAGACCCCGGCCAGGATCTGTCCATCGAGCACGCCCCGGGAACGGCGACCAAGCGCCACCAATCCCAGCAGGCACCAGAAGACCAGGTACGGCTCGAGCAAGATGGTCTGGGAAGCCTGAAGGAACCCGACGCTGAGGGCGGTCACCGCCATGGCCAGGGCGATGCGAGCAGTGCTGGTGCCCTGCATGATCACTCCCACCAAAACGACGTCGGCGACCGTTACCAGATCTGTGAACCACCGCGCCAGCTCGAATCCCAGTCGCTGGGAGGTTTGAGCCGCCACGACAGCGAAAGGGAGAAGCCAGACCGTGATAAGTGGAGGCTGGAGAAAGTCGAAAGAACGGTAGGGCAGAATTCCCTTTGCGACCTCGAGAGCCGCGCCAAAGTAGACACCATCGTCGTACTCGGCCACCCGGCCTATGTGGCCCCTCCAGAGGCTCTGGATCAGCAGCAGCAATGCCGCGACCAAGACAACCCCGGCGATGGTCGCCGCTCGCACCCAGGCGGGCGTTGACACAGTGGCTCTGCCCCCGATCGGATCGATACGCTCCGGAGCCCCCGGGTCTCGTTTCACGAAGCCCGAAGGCTAGCCGCGATCGCCAAGGTAACGGCATCGCCGAGATGGCGAACTTGCCGCCGGCGCCTGGGTAGCCGCCCGATTCCGGGCCCAAATGCAGAGGGGCGGCGATGCCGCATCAGCGGCACCGCCGCCCCGTCTGCTGCCCAGGAGGATCCGCGCCTGCGCCAGGGACTCACGGCGCTGCGATGATCCGGCCCTCAGCGATGCTGTGGAAAGCCAAGGTCGATGGTGCTCGTAGCCGGGTCCGGCCAACGGGAGGTCACCACCTTGGAGCGCGTATAGAACCGGATTCCGTCAGGGCCGTACATGTGCGTGTCGCCAAAGAGCGAGGCCCTCCATCCGCCGAAGCTGTAGTAACTGACCGGCACAGGTATAGGCACGTTTACGCCGACCATGCCAACCTCGATGTCCATCTCGAACTGCCTGGCGGCTCCGCCGTCGCGCGTGAAGATCGCCACGCCATTGGCGTACGGGTTCGAGTTGATCAGCTCGACCGCATCCGTGTAGGTGTCCACCCGCAGCACCGACAGCACGGGGCCGAAGATCTCGTCGTCATAGACGCGCGAGCCCGGGCGAACTCGGTCAATCAAGCTGGGGCCGATGAAGAATCCGCTTCCCGGAGGCGTGAACCGGCGGCCGTCCACCACCACCTGCGCGCCACCTAAGGCCTCATCGTCGAGATACGACGACACCTTTTGGAGGTGCTCCCTGGTCACAAGGGGCCCCATTTCCGAAGACGGGTCGTCCCCCGGTCCTACCTTGACCTTGGGTACCCGCTCCGCAATTGCCGCCACCAGGGGATCCGCGATGGAACCGACGGCAACGATGACGGAGATCGCCATGCATCGCTCGCCCGCCGAGCCGTACCCGGCCGACACCGCCGCATCGGCGGCCAAGCCGACGTCGGCGTCGGGCAGGACGACCATGTGGTTCTTGGCGCCTCCCAAGGCCTGGACCCGCTTGCCGAAATGCGTGCCGGTCTCGTAAATGTGCCGCGCAACCGGGGTCGAGCCCACGAAGGAGACCGCGGCGATGTCTGGGTGCTCGAGGATGCGGTCCACGGCGACCTTGTCGCCGTGGACGACCGAGAACACCCCGTCGGGCAGCCCCGCCCGCTTCCAAAGCTCCGCGATGAGCATGGAGGCGGATGGGTCCTTCTCGCTCGGCTTGAGCAGGAAGGCATTGCCACAGGCGATTGCGTTCGCCATCATCCAGAGCGGCACCATCGCCGGGAAGTTGAAGGGGGTGATGCCGGCCACCACGCCGAGCGGCTGCATCACCGAGTGGACATCGACCCCGCGGGAGACCTGCTCGGAATACGAGCCCTTCAGCAAGTGCGGAACACCGCAGGCGAACTCCAGGTTCTCGAGCCCCCGGGCAACTTCCCCCTCGGCATCGGAGAGGACCTTCCCGTGCTCCGCGCTGACGAGGGCCGCCACCTCCTTGCGATTCGCGTCAAGCAGCTCTCGCATGTGGAAGAGAATCTCCGCCCGGCGGGAGAGGCCCATCGCCCTCCAGGAGGCGAAGGCCCGCTTCGCCGAGGCGACCGCGAAGTCAAGCTCCTCGGCCGAGGCCAGGTCCACCTGCGCGCTCTGCTCGCCCAGTGCGGGATTGTAGACAGGTCCGGTCCTCCCGGAGGTGCCGGGCACGACCCTGCCGTCGATCCAATGGCTGATCCTTTTCACATGAGCTCCTTTGCTCCCCGTTATCGTCCTGCCACATCCACCTCGGTGACCGAAACAGGACGATGCTCGCGCAACGAAAGTCCGGCCGCAAGCCCGATCACGAGCGGCGCACGGGCGTCGGCCGGGCCGACCGGCATGGGGCTGCCCTGGGACAACGCCTCGGCGAAGGCTCTCCACTCGTTTATATAGGAGAAGTGGTAGCGCTCCAGGAAGAAATAGGGAAGCGCCGGCTGGCGCGTCCCCTCCGCGGTGCGCACTGTCGAGGTCGTCGCCAGAGGATTGTCCGACGCGGCCAGCCCCTTGGACCCGAACACCTCCACGCGCTGGTCGTATCCGTAGACGGCCTGCCGGCTGTTGTCGATGACGGTGAAACAGCCGTTCTCGTGCACCAGATTGATCACCGCCGTGTCGACATCGCCTATTTCGGCGAGTGCAGGCTCGATGCGCACCGCGCCCTGGGCGTACACCTCCACCACCTCGCTCCCCGTCACGTATCTGGCCATGTCGAAGTCATGGATGGTCATGTCGAGGAAGATGCCGCCTGAGACCTTGGCATAGGAGAGAGGTGGCGGGGCGGGATCGCGGCTCGTGATCCGGGCCAGCTGCACCTCTCCGACCTCTCCGCTCACGACGGCGTTGCGAACCGCCTCATGGGCGGCATCGAAGCGCCGGTTGAAACCGATCATGAAGGCGACGCCGGCCCCCTCGACCGCTCCCAGAGCCTTGTCGACCTGGGCAAGATCGAGCGATATCGGCTTCTCGCAGAATATTGCCTTGCCGGCCGCGGCCGCCTCGAGTATCAGGTCAACATGGCTGTCCGTGGAGGAGCAAATCGCAACCGCGTCCACGTCGGAGCTGGCGATGAGGGCTGAAGGCGTCATGGCGGGGACGCCGAGGGAGGAGCCGACCTCATCGGCCATCTGCGGCCGGACGTCGGCGACGGCGGTCAGGGTCGCACCCGGGATTTGGCTGGCAAGTATCTCGGCGTGCAGGCGGCCTATCCGGCCCGCACCGACCACCCCCACCCTCAGCGCATCGGCGTTGTTGTAGGGCATCCGCTCAGCCTCCGATCCATTGAGCCGACTTCGCGGCCGTCATCTTCTGCCGCGCTTCCCGCACCTCGGGCCGCGGACTCGTCTCAGGCACCCCCACTTCCCAGAACGCGCCACCCTCGCTCCATGCCTGGGGATCGGTGCGTATCACGATCACCGATGTACGCTCTGCATCCCGGGCACGGCCAAGAGCCTCCTCGAGCTCGGCGATCGTCGTCACCGTCTCGGCGATACAGCCCAAGGCTTCCGCATGGCGGGCAAAGTCGGCCCGGATAGGAGAGACGACCCTACTGGAGTCGAACATGTTGTTGTAGGAGGCGCCACCTTGGGCCAACTGCAGACGCTCGATTACCGCGAAACCGCCGTTGTCGCAGACGACCACGACCATCTTGTGTCCGGCCAGGACCGAGCTGTAGAGCTCGCTGTTGAGCATCAGGTAGGAGCCGTCGCCCACCAGCACGAAAACCTGCCCCCCGGAGCCGGCCCGCGCCATTGCCGCGCCCCACCCTCCGGACACCTCGTAGCCCATGCACGAGAACCCGTACTCGCAATCGAAGGTCGCCACCTGCTTTGCGAGCCAGTTGACGTTCAGCTCCCCCGGAAGTCCGCCCGAGGCTGTCAGAACGTAGTCCTGGGTGGAGGCAAGGCGATTGACCGCCCCGACCACCTGTGCGTAAGTGGGTAATCCGGCGCCCGCCGCGGTGGCCTTCTCCACGGCGGCCCTTCCCCGTGCCGCCTCCGCTGCTGCATGGTCCAGCCACTCGCCGGGCGCCTTCCACTCCCCCAATGTCTGGGAGAGTTCCTCCAACCCGGCCAGCACGTCACC
>JAJZNF010000216.1 GCA_021847985.1 Actinomycetes bacterium
GACAGCGACCACCGCCGAGGGTTCCTCCCCCAAGGACTTCATAGGAGCGCTTCGCTCCGCCGGGCTCCGCACCACCGGCCCACGCATTGCGACCATGACGGCGCTGGCGCTCCGCCCACACGCGGACACCGACACCGTCATAAGGCAGGTGCGCGCCGAGCTGGGAGCCGTCTCGGCCCAAGCCGTCTACAACGTGCTGGCCGCACTTGTGCAAGCGGAGCTGGTCCGGCGCATAGAGCCGGCCGGCAGCTCCGCCTTGTACGAGCTGCGCGTCGGAGACAACCACCATCACATCGTCTGCCGCCTGTGTGGCGCCGTCGCCGATGTGGACTGCGCGGTGGGCTACCGGCCCTGCCTGACCCCGTCGGAGACCCACGGCTACCTCCTGGACGAAGCCGAAGTCACCTATTGGGGATACTGCCCCTCGTGCCAGGAGCTCAAGGGGACCGGCGTCCCCCGGGACGCGACAACGTCGATCGAGGAGAAGGAATCCGATGAAGGAGATGGAAATGCCTGACAAGACGCCCACCACAGACGAGATCGGCGGCCTTCCTGGCCGCACCAACCGGGACTGGTGGCCGAACCAGCTGAACGTGCAGGCGCTGGAGAGGAACCGTCCGCGGTCCAACCCCTTGGGCGAGTCGTTCGACTACGCCAAGGAATTCAAGACCCTCGACGTCGAGGCGCTGCGTCGGGACGTCGTCGAAGTCCTCACCAACTCTCAGGAGTGGTGGCCGGCCGACTACGGGAACTACGGCCCGCTCTTCATCCGCATGACCTGGCATGCCGCCGGCACCTATCGCATCACGGACGGCAGGGGAGGCGGCGGAAGCGGAGCCCAGCGCTTTGCACCGCTGAACAGCTGGCCCGACAACGCCAATCTCGACAAGGCCCGCAGGCTGCTCTGGCCCGTCAAGCAGAAGTACGGGCGCAAGATCTCGTGGGCGGACCTGATCATCTTCGCCGGCAACGTCGCCCTGGAGGCGATGGGCTTCAAGACCTTCGGCTTCGGCTTCGGCCGGCAGGACATCTGGGAGCCTGACGAGACCAACTGGGGCGCCGAGGAGGCCTGGCTCGGCGACGAACGTCATGGCGGCCATGGAGAGCTGGAGGGGCCCTTCGGCGCGGACCACATGGGCCTTATCTACGTCAACCCCGAAGGGCCGGGAGGGAACCCCGATCCCCTGCTGGCCGCCGGCTACATCCGGCAATCCTTCGCCCGCATGGCCATGAACGACGAGGAGACCGCCGCTCTCATCATTGGCGGGCACACCTTCGGCAAGACCCACGGCGCGGTCAACGCAAGCTACATCGGGCCCGAGCCGGAGGGAGCTCCTCTCGAGGAGCAGGGCCTGGGCTGGCGAAACAGCCACGGCAGCGGGACAGGCGTGGACGCCTGGACCAGCGGCCTGGAGGGCGCATGGACCGCCACCCCCACCATCTGGGACAACGGGTTCCTTGACAACCTCTTCAACTACGACTGGGAGCTGACCACCAGCCCGGCGGGGGCCAAGCAGTGGACGCCGACGAACGCCGAGGCCCAGGGAACCGTGCCCGATGCGCATGACCCCTCCAAGCGCCACGCGCCGATCATGCTGACCACCGACCTTGCCCTGAAGGTCGACCCGATCTACGCACCCATCGCCAAGAGGTTCCACGAGCACCCCGAGGAGCTGGCGGACGCCTTCGCCCGGGCCTGGTACAAGCTCCTCCACCGTGACATGGGCCCGGTGTCGCGCTATCTCGGACCCTGGGTGCCCGAAACCCAGATCTGGCAGGATCCGCTCCCACCGGTTGACCACCCACTGATCGACGAGCACGATATCGGCGCCCTGAAGGCCCGGCTGCTGGCTTCTGGTCTCTCGGTTGCCCGGCTGGCTGCGACCGCTTGGGCTTCGGCTGCGACATTCCGGGGCACCGATAAGCGAGGCGGGGCGAACGGCGCCAGGATTCGCCTGGCCCCGCAGAAGGACTGGGAGGTAAACCAGCCGGCGGAGCTTGCCGCGGTGCTCCGGCCCCTGGAGGAGATCCAGACGGAGTTCAATCGCTCGGCTACCGGGGGCAAGAAGGTCTCCCTCGCGGACCTGATCGTGCTGGGCGGATGCGCGGCGGTCGAGCAGGCCGCCCGCGATGCCGGCATCGCCTTGACCGTCCCGTTCACTCCAGGACGCACCGACGCAACCGCCGAGGAGACCGATGCGGAGTCCTTTGCCGTCCTTGAGCCGCTCTTCGACGGATTCCGGAATTACCTGCGCGCCGGCGACAAGCGTCCCCCTGAGCAGCTGCTCATCGAAAGGGCAGGCCTGCTTAACCTCACGGCTCCGGAGATGACCGTGCTGGTGGGAGGAATGCGGGCCCTGGGAGCCAACTACGCCTCGACCCGGCACGGTGTCTTCACCGACCGTCCCGGAGCGCTTACAAACGACTTCTTCGTGAACCTGCTCGGCATGGGAACGGAGTGGAGGACCTCGACCACGGAGGCGAACGTCTTCGAGGGCCGTGACCGCGGCAGCGGCCGAACCAAATGGACCGCCACCGCCGTCGACCTGGTCTTCGGCTCCAACGCCCAGCTCAGAGCCATCGCTGAGGTCTACGCAGCCGAGGACGGCAAGGAGAAGTTCGTTCGTGACTTCGTCGCCGCATGGTGCAAGGTGATGGACCTGGACCGCTTCGATCTCGCCTAGGGACAGCCACCTTGAGCACCGGTCACGATATCACGCGGCCGGTGCTCAAGCGGCGGCTGGGCTTCAGGGAAACCCAAGAGGCACCCCGCTGTCGGCAACAGCGATACGCCATCGCTACGCGCCGCAGCTCTATCGTCACCTCGGGTAGAGCATGAGGCCGGTTCAACAAAGGTAAAAGCGAGGGGAACGGCGCTCATCGCCGAGTCTGCGACGGAACCAAGCGATGGGCCGAGGGCAATTCTGCGGCCTAACGGCGATCGGAATTCAATGAAAGCGGTACGGCAACCGTTGCGGGCAAGGTAGCCCGCCATTCCTTTGGTGGCGACGCCGGAGCGCCGCCACCAGGACTTTCACCGGCCGTGCCATTCGCGCCGCTCTTACCGTAACGATGGCGAGGACGGCCGGCACCAGTTGGAGCTCCGGGAAGCGAGTGTCGCGGATGGAGAAGCCCAGGGCCGGCGGACGGGGGACGGGGACGGCGACCGAGGCTTGCCCGCCGGCGAGCTGGCCTGTCAAGCAGTTGGCGCTCCGCGCCGCATCAGGACCGGAGAACCGCCGGCCCATCCGCTCAACCCGTGTTGCGCAACCCGGTCGCGATCCCGTTGATGGTGAGCAGCAGGGCGCGCATAAGGCTCGGGTCCGGCTCGCCGCCTTCTTCACGCGTCGCACGCACCCGCGCCAGGAGCTGCACTTGCATGAGCTGCAATGGCAGGAGGTGCTCGTCCCGAGTGGCCAGCGTCTGGGCCAGTACCGGCTGGCTGCTCAGCAGGGATGCGGAGCCGGTGAGGGCAAGAACCTGCTCGACCGCGAGCTCGTACTCCTCCTCGATGGAGGCGAAGAGATGCCTTAGCTCGCTGGGGACCAGCGAATCCACGTAGATCCTGGCAACACGAAGGTTGGTCTTGGCCAGGGTCATCTCGACGTTGGATATGAAGTTGGAGAAGAAGGGCCAGCCGGCCTGCATTCGCGACAGCGTCTCGCCGAGCCCCGCCTGCCGGGCGGCAAGAAGCCCCGAACCCACGCCGAACCATCCCGGCACGATCTGGCGGGACTGGGTCCAGCCGAAGACCCAGGGTATGGCCCGAAGTGAACCGATCTCCGCCTGGGATGCCCCCCGCCGAGAGGGGCGCGAGCCGAGATTGAGGTTGGCCAGCTCCTCGACCGGAGTGGCCGCGGCGAAGTAGGCGGGAAGGTCGGGCCGGTCGACCAGCGACCGATAACGGCGCCGCGACGCGGACTCGATCACCTCCATGGCCGCCTCCCAGCCGTTGAGATCCGTCTTGCCCATCTGGGGCCGGCGGTGGAGCGTACCCGCCTCCAAGCACGCCGCGAGTAGCAGTTCAAGGCTCTCCTCCGCCAGCGGCGCCAGCAGGTACTTGTCGGATATGACCTCGCCCTGTTCGGTGACCTTCATCCTCCCGTCGAAAACGCCCCAGGGCTGCGCCATCACGGCCGCGTAGGTATTGCCTCCGCCACGGCCGACGGTCCCTCCGCGCCCGTGGAAGAGACGCAGCCCGAGTCCGTGTCGACGGGCGACGTCGCGCAGCTGCCGCTGGGCCTTGTGTATCCCCCACTGCGAGGAGGTTATCCCCGCCTCCTTGTTGGAGTCCGAGTAGCCGAGCATCACCTCCTGCACGTCGCCCCGAAGTGAGACGATCCGCCGGTAGGCGGGCACGGACAGGAGCTCCTCGAGAACGGAGCCCGCGTTCTCCAGCTCCGCGATCGTCTCGAGCAGCGGCACGAAGTCGACCTTGGCCGTTCCCGTGGCCAGGTCCACCAAACCGGCCTCCCGGGCGAGAACTACCGCGGCCAGGAGATCGTCGGCGCCCCGGGTCATGGAGACGATGTAGCTCTGGCAGGCGTCGGGCCCGAAGCGCTCGATGGCCTCCCCAATGGCCCCGAAGGTGTCGAAGGTCCGCGCGGGGCCGCCGCTGAGCGGCGGTGGATGAGGGGCGAGCGGGCGCAGCGAGGCGAGCTCGCGGGCAAGCCTTGCCTTGCGTTCCCCGCGCGTCAGGTCCTGGTAGGGGAAGCCGCCTTCGCCGAGCCGGTCGAAGAGCGGGGCAAGTGCGGCATGATGGGCGTCGGCATGCTCACGAACGTCCAGGCTCACCAACGAGAGCCCAAAGGTCGCAGCCTGGCGGATCACGTCCTCCAGGGTTCCTCGGGCAAGGATCTCCCCTCCGTTGGCCATGAGGGACTGATGCATGACCATCAGATCGTCGAGCAGCTCACGGGTCGACCCGTACTCCTTCCCCGCCCCGTGCCGGTCGCCACGCTCGATGCGGGTGCGCGTGGCAGCCAGCTTGGCACGGATGCACGTGACCTTCAGGCGGTAGGGCTCCTCGCTGTTCAGGCGGACGTAGCGGGGGTCGAGATTGTCCAGGGCTTCCAGATCCGCCCGGATCGAGGCGTTGAACTCCGGCGAGATCCCGGCAAAGCGGATCGAGACGCTTAGTTCCTCGACCAGGCGATCCATGAGCGGGATCAACGTGGCGATCGCGCGCAGGTGATATAGGGTGAGCGCCTCCATGGTGACCTCGGGGGTCACGAAGGGGTTGCCGTCGCGGTCACCTCCGATCCAGGTGCCGAAGGTGAGCGGGCGCGCGTCGGGCGGAAGCTCGACGCCGAGCGCCGCGCAGGCGCGAGAGAGCTCTTCCATCACCCGCGCGACCGGCCCCCGTGCGAGGGAGCTCAGATAATAGAGGGCGTTGCGCGCCTCATCCATCACCTCGGGCCTGCCGAGGCGAAGTTCGTCGGTCTGCCAGAGCAACTCCACCAGCTCGTCGAGTCTTGCCTGCGCGGCCTCGTCAACCTCCGAACCGGCCTGCCCCGCCGAGTCGAGGAGGTCACCCAAGGCTCGCAGCTTGGAGAGCACGGAGCGCCGGGCCGCCTCCGTCGGATGGGCGGTGAACACGGGCCGCACCTCCAGGTTGGCCACGAGCCGCGCGATAGCGTCGCGCTCCAAGGCGCCGGCCTCGAGCGCCTTGGCGACCCTGTGCGACGCCAGCGCCAAGGGCCTCCCCTGCCCGACCAGGCCTGCCCTTGCACGGTCCGCCTGCTCGGCGATGTTGGCGAGGTGAAAATAGACGGAGAAGGCCCGAGCCAACTTGGTGGCGGTCTCCAGGCTCAAGCCGCCCAGCAAGCCGGCGGTCTCCTCTATCCGCAGGCCGGAACCCGAACGGATCGCTTCGAAAGCGTCCAGGACTTCGGAGCCCTCCCTGCGCTCCATGGTCCGCCTCAGCGCGGCGTCAAGCCGCGCGATCTCCGCGTGCAATCTGCCTGGTGTCGAGCCTGCGTCTGCCACGGGCGAGGCTCCCCCCTCAACGATTTCCGGGCCACGCGCGGCAAGTGGTGGTCAAAGCGGCTGACCGCCGCCACCGTCTTGCTTGCGCCACATCCAAGCTACGGGCGCGCAACGGAAGCCCACGTATCGCAATCCCGCTTTACACGCAGATTTAACCTCTACGGGGGATGCCGCGGCGCGCAACGTCAAGCTCGCCCATTGACATCCTTCTTCCGTCGCAAGACCGATCCTGTCTCAGCCCCTACCGGCTCAGGACTGCCTGGAAAACCGCGAAACCCTCACGCTTTCCCGAGTCGCGAATGCACCGGGCGCAATTCGGCCGAGCTCGTCGAGAAAGCGGTCCACCTTTTCCGGCAGGTCGATTATCTCGAGCATGATGGGCAGCCCGGAGGCAGCGTCGGGAAAACGGCTGGTGCGCACGATGCCGGCCGAGCCGAAGCCCTCGACCCCGCGCCAGACAGTCGCTCCGGCCAGGCCCTGCTCACGCGCCAGTTTCAGCAGCGTTTCATAGAGGCTGCGGTGACCGGTCCGGTCGTCCTCGGTCAGGAAGACCACCAGGCGGGTGGCGAGTTCTGTCTCCGCCACTTGACACCTCCCAACAAACGCCCGCAGGGGCTTCGCCACCAAGGATATCTGCGCGGCCGGCGCGAGCATGGCCCTAAAGCAGAGGAGCGCGGGCCATGGTAACGTCGAAAACGGCGATGGAGCTCGCCGAAACTGCCACCAGGGCTGATGGCTCCTGCTCATGGTACTGCCTTTGGGATGGGTTGGAGAGGAGGCTCGATGGCAGCGGTGAGCGGTGGCTCCGAACCGACGCGGCCCGTTTCACGCCCGGCCCCCGGCGCCAAGCGGCGTGCGCCCCGCCTGCGCAGAATCCGCAGCCAAGCCACCGTGCTCGTCATAATCGGCACCGGCGGAGCGCTCGGCGCCCTCAGCCGCTACGCGATCTCCCTGGCCCTGCCCACCCCCGCCGGAAAGATGCCCTGGGGCGTCTTTCTCATCAACATCAGCGGCGCATTGGCACTGGGCTTCCTGCTGACCCTTCTCGTCGAGCAGTTCCCCAGGTCCCGGATGGCACGGCCACTTATGGGGACCGGATTCATCGGCGCCTACACCACCTTCTCAACCTGGATGGTGGACACGGTTGCCCTGGTCAGGGGCGGGGCGGTTGCCACCGCCCTCGCGTATTTGGTGCTCAGCCTGGTCTCCGGGCTGGCCGCAGTGGTGGTGGGAATGGCTGCGGCGCGAACGCTGGTTCGCGCGCGGCAGGAGATGCGACAGGAGTCATCATGACCGAAAGTTCCCCTTCGCGCCACGACGGGCGGCCTGCGATCAGGCTCACACTCATGCTCGAGACGCGGGCGCATGCCGGACACGCCAGCCTGGAGAGCCAGATCATGAAGCAGGCGCGTAAGGCGAAGCTGGCCGGGGCTACCGTCTTCGAAGGCCACGCCGGTTACGGAGCCTCCGGCCACCTGCACGAGGGGCACCTCCTTTCCGACGATCGCCCGCGCGCAATTGTCATCGTCGACGCGAAGGAGCGAATCGAGACCTTCCTGGAAGAGATCGCCCCGCTGCTCAAAGGCGTCACGGTCAGCCTCGCCGAGGTGGAGGTCGTGGAGCTTTGAGAGTGGTGAGGCCCAGATGACCCTGGGTATGGCGCTCGCCGTGGCGCTCGGCGGCTTCATCGGCGCACCGGCACGCTTCCTTATGGACCGCGCCATCTCCGGACGCATCGAATCGGACCTGCCCTGGGGTACCTTCATCGTCAACATGAGCGGCTCCCTACTGCTCGGCCTCCTGACCGGCCTGGACCTGAACGGCCATCTGGGTCCGGTGTCAGGGGCCTTGGCGGCCACGGGGTTCTGTGGCGCCTACACCACCTTCTCCACCTTCACCTTCGAGACCATGAGGCTCATCGAGGAGGGCGACTACCTGGAAGCCGCCTACAACGTGCTGGGTAGCATCGGCGTCGGGCTGATCACCGCGGCTTCGGGCCTGGCGATCGGCCTCGCGATCTAGGCGCCCGAGCGCCACGTGCCTCCGGCGACCCTCGACCGGGACCTTCGGCCCTTAGGGCCACCGTTAGGGCCGATGATTAATTTGGCCATGGCCGCCCGTTGCGACGGCGACCCGGCGCAGTGCCGGGGCGTGCTCCGCGCGTGGACGCGGCCGGGAGGTGAGTCATGATACGTGACTTCATCGGTGACTGGAAATGGATGGCGGTGCGCGGAGCGGCGGCACTGCTCTTCGGACTGTCGACTTTGGTTTGGCCTCATGTCACACTCTTCGCCCTGGTGATGCTATGGGGCGCCTTCGCGCTGGTAGACGGCCTGGCCCTTGTGCTGGTGGCGCTGGTCGGCGGCGCGCAACACGATCGCGGCTGGACCGTGGCCAGGGGGCTGGCGGGAGTCATTGCCGGTGGCATCACCCTCGCCTGGCCGTCGATCACGGCCCTCGCCCTGATGTGGGTGATCGGGCTGTGGGCCCTGGTGACCGGGCTGGTGGCGATCGCCACCGCGGTGCGGATGCGTCGGGTGATCGCCGACGAATGGGCGCTCGGGATCGCCGGCGTCATTTCGGTTGTTCTCGCCATGGTTCTGTTCTTCGCCCCCGGTACGGGTGCCCTCGCCATCACGTGGGCGATCGGCTGGTTCGCCACCTTCCTCGGGCTGCTGGGGCTTGGGCTGGCCTATAGAGCCTGGCACGAGGACAAGAGTTCGGCCGCGCCACGTGAGCACGAGCACCTGAACGCCTGAATCCCCGATTCGAGGGCACCGCGCCACCACAGGCCGGAACGTGATGCTCGCGATAGGCATACACGCAGAGAGCCTGCGCCGCTTGGCGGCGCAGGCTCTCTGCTTCCGATGGGACCGGGGATTCCTTTTTCAGACGTTGCGCCGGTAGAGGCCGCCGACCTCCTCGAAGGCCTTGGTGATCTGTCCGAGCGAAGCGACGCGGGCCACATCCATCAGCACCGCGAAGAGGTTCTCCCCCTCCACCGCCGCCCTCTTCAGGCGCGCGAGGCCGGCCGCGGCCTCGTCGCGATGCGCCTGCTGGAAGGCGCGCACCCGCGACAGCTGCGACTGCTTCTCCTCCTCGGTGGCCCGTGAAAGCTCGACCTTGGCCGTCCCGCCTTGGGATCCCTCCGGGCGCAGGAAGGTGTTCACGCCGATGATCGGCAGGCTTCCATCGTGCTTGCGCTGCTCGTACAGGAGTGACTCGTCCTGGATCTTGCCGCGCTGGTATCCGATCTCCATCGCCCCCAGGACACCTCCGCGCTCGGTGATACGGTCGAACTCGGCCAGAACGGCTTCCTCGACCAGATCGGTCAGCTCTTCGATGATGAAGGAGCCCTGCAAGGGGTTCTCGTTCATAGCGAGGCCCCACTCGTGCCCGATGATCATCTGGATCGCCAGCGCGCGGCGCACCGACTCCTCCGACGGCGTGGTGATCGCCTCGTCGTAGGCGTTGGTGTGAAGGCTGTTGGCGTTGTCGTAGATGGCGTTCAACGCCTGAAGCGTCGTTCGGATGTCGTTGAAGTCGATCTCCTGGGCGTGCAGCGAGCGACCCGAGGTCTGCACGTGGTACTTCAGCTTCTGGGAGCGCTCTTTGGCGCCGTACTTGTCGCGCATGGCCACAGCCCAGATGCGCCTGGCCACCCGGCCCAGCACCGAGTACTCCGGGTCCATGCCGCTCGAGAAGAAGAACGAGAAGTTCGGTGCGAAGTCGTCGATGCGCATGCCGCGCGCGAGATAAGCCTCGACGTAGGTGAAGCCGTTGGCAAGGGTGAAGGCGAGCTGGGTAATTGGGTTGGCACCGGCCTCGGCGATGTGATAGCCGGAGATGGAAACCGAATAGAAGTTGCGCACCCGATGCTGGATGAACCACTCCTGGATATCGGCCATCATCCGCAAGGAGAACTCGGTGGAGAAGAGGCAGGTGTTCTGGCCCTGATCCTCCTTCAAGATGTCCGCCTGCACCGTTCCGCGCACCACCGAGACCGCGTGAGCGGCGAGCTCGGCATCCTCGTCGGCATCCGGATCCCTGCCGTGGGAGGCGCGGAACTTGGCGCGCTCCTGGTCGATGACGGTGTTGAAGAAGAAGGCGAGCATGGTCGGCGCCGGACCATTGATTGTCATCGAGACCGAGGTGGAAGGCGACGTGAGATCGAAACCGTCATAGAGGGCGCGCATGTCCTCCAGGGTGGCGATGGATACCCCGGAGGTGCCGACCTTTCCATAGATGTCCGGGCGCTCGTCAGGATCGCGCCCGTAGAGCGTCACCGAGTCGAAGGCGGTCGAAAGGCGCTTGGCCTTGCTTCCCGCCGACAGCAATTTGAAGCGGCGGTTGGTGCGGAAGGGGTCCCCTTCGCCCGCGAACATGCGGGTCGGATCCTCCCCCTCCCGCTTGAACGGGAAGACGCCGGCGCTGAAGGGGAAGCTCCCGGGCAGGTTCTCCTTGCGCCAGAAGCGGACCAGCTCGCCGTGATCGCGGAACTTGGGAAGCGAGACGCGCCGGATGTGGCTGCCTGAGAGCGACTCACGGGTGAGCTCGGCGTGCAGCTTGCGGCCCCTCACCTCGAAGGAGGCCTTTTCGCCCGAGTAAGCGGCTACCACCTCCGGCCAGCCGGCGATCTCTTCGCGCACGGCGGCGGGCACATCGGCCTCGGCCGACTCGACCAGCTTGGCCAAGGCCGTCGCATCCTGGTCAACGGCCTCCAGCTCTCGGCGCGCAAAGTCAAGGCTCTGCAGGCGGGTTGCCGCCTCGGCGATTCGCTCGGTCTCGGCGTGGTAACGGCGGACGGACTCGGAGATCTCGGAGAGGTATCGTACGCGCGCCGGGGGGACGATCTGGGCATTGTGGCTGGAGTGGCGCACCGAGACGTGCTCCAGGCTCCCGGCCCCTACCGCGAGGCCGCGCTCGGAGAGCACATGGCGGAGGTGCTGATAAAGAGCGGTTACGCCGTCGTCGTTGAAGGACGCGGCGGAGGTGCCGAAGACCGGCATCTCCTCCGGGCTCGAGCCGAAGGCCTCGCGGTTGCGCATCATCTGACGGGATACCGCCCGCAGCGCGTCCATGGCGCCACGCCGCTCGAACTTGTTGATGGCCACCGCATCGGCGAAGTCCAGCATGTCGATCTTCTCGAGCTGGCTGGCGGCACCGTACTCAGGGGTCATCACATAGAGGGAGCTGTCGACGAATCGGAGAACGCCGGCGTCACCCTGCCCGATTCCTGGAGTCTCCACTATCACCAGGTCGTTGCCTGCGGCCTTGGCCACCGCGATGAGATCGGTAAGCGCGTCGGGCAGTTCGTGGTGGCCACGTGTGGCCATCGACCGGAAGAAGATCCGCTCTCCGTCCAGGGAGTTCATGCGGATCCTGTCGCCGAGCAGCGCGCCGCCCCCGCGGCGCCGGGTGGGATCGCAGGCGATCACGGCGATGCGCAGGGTGTCCTTCTGGTCCACCCGGAAGCGGCGCAGAAGTTCGTCCGTGAGCGAGGATTTGCCCGAACCGCCGGTGCCGGTGATGCCGAGCACGGGGGCGGACGACCGCTTGGCGGCCTCAAAGATGCCCGCTGCCAGCTCGCCTTCCAGGCGCCCTTCCTCCGCACAGGTCATTGCCCTGCCCACCGCGGGACGGCTCCCGGCCAGCACCTTTTCGAGGTCCGGGATGCCCCTTTCCGCCAGATCGAAGTCGGCGTCACGTATGACGGAGTTGATCATGCCCGCCAGCCCCATCTTCTGGCCGTCTTCGGGCGAGAAGATGTGCACGCCGCGCTCACGCAGCCTGGCGATCTCCTCGGGGACGATCACCCCTCCACCCCCGCCGACCACCTTCACGTCGCCGCGGCCGGCAGCCTTCAGCAGCTCGACCAAGTACTCGAAGTACTCCACGTGGCCGCCCTGATAAGAGGAGACGGCGACGCATTGCACGTCCTCCTCCACCACGGCGTCCACCACCTCCTTCACCGAGCGGTTGTGGCCGAGGTGCACCACCTCGGCACCCTGGGACTGCATGATGCGGCGCATGATGTTGATGGAGGCGTCGTGACCGTCGAAGAGGCTCGAGGCGGTCACCACCCTCACCGGATTCTTTGGCTTGTAAAGGCTCTGCTTCGTCACGGATGCTCCAGATCTCCGCGGTTGCCGCCGTCCCGGTCGGTGCCGCAGTCCCGATTGCGCCCCGGTTCTCTCGGCCGAGGCAAACTCTGACATATCCAATATTAGGACATCCAACTATTTTATGTCAATGGATAGGTGCCGATGCGTTAGAATCGTTGCATGCCCGACGAGCAGCAGAGCGGACTCCCTTATGACCCCATCGAAGAGGCACGGCGCCAATGGGAGGCGCACGGCTGGGAAGAGGGCGCCCAGGGGATGGCCGCCGTCACCTCCGTCATGCGGGCGCAGCAAATCTTCATGGCGAGGGTCGAGGCGGTGTTGAGGCCGCTGGGGATCACCTTTGCCCGCTACGAGACGATGATGCTTCTCTACTTCTCCAGGCGGGGAGCCCTGCCGATGGGAGTGATCGGCTCAAGGCTGCAGGTTCACCAGACCAGCGTCACCAACGCCGTGGACCGCCTCGAGGCGGCCGAGCTGGTCAAACGCACTCCACACCCATCGGACAGGCGGGCCACCATCGTGGAGATCACCGAGGCCGGGCGCGCCCTGGCCCTGAAAGCCACCGAGGCCCTCAACGCCGAGGTCTTCTCGCGTCCCGGACTCGACCAGGGTGACATGGCCGGGCTGGTGGGGATACTTGCGCGCCTGCGCAAAGGGGCGGGCGACTTCTGAACCAGGGGCCGCGGCCCGCCGCTCAGTAGGTCTGCGTGGTCCCGCCCATGCGCCGGGTGATCTCGCCGGCAGCGCTAAGCACCGGATCCAAAAGCCGCTGGACCAGCTGCTTCCTGGGGTACTCCGCGCTCGGCACGGCCACGTTGATTGCCGCTACCACCGCGCCGTCGGCCTGGCGGATGGGCGCGGCTATCGAGCTCAGGCCGGGGATGGCCTCCTCCTGCTGGATCAGATACCCATCGGTCCGGGCAGCGTTCAGCTGTCCGGAGAGCTCCTCCATGGTCCGCACCGCGTGCGGCCCCCAGCGCCCGGCGAAGGACTCGGCGGTGATGGTGCGGGCGAGTTCGTCCTCGCTCATGAAGGCGAGTATCACCTTGCCCATGGAGCTGAACACCGCGGGCACCGTGGATCCGACGCGAATACCCGCCGCGATCAGCGTGTCCCGCCGGGCGATGCGCGCCACGAAAAGCACCTGGTCGTTGTAGAGCACGCCCAGGTTCACGGTTTCGCCGGTGGCGACCGCAAGTTCACGCATGGTCGGCTCCGAGGTCTGCACCAGGTCCATCCCCTGCACCGCCGCGAAGCCGAGAGCGAGCACGCTGGTGCCGGGGCGAACCATGCCGCTGGCGGTCCGCTCCAGATAACCCTCCTCCTCGAGGGTGGCCACCAGGCGG
>JAJZNF010000205.1 GCA_021847985.1 Actinomycetes bacterium
TGCTGGTTCCTCCGACGCCCGGGGTGCTCTGCGCTTTGGGATGCGCCATTGCCGATGTCCAGTACGACTTCGGCCAGACCATACATGCGCCGGCCGAGACCTTGAGTGACGCAGACGTCGCCCACTTCCTGGCCAGGCATACTGAGGCGGGTTATGAGCAGCTGGTTCGCGATGGTGTGGACTCGGCGGACATAGAGTTCCGGCACTTCGCGGACATGGCCTATCGAGGGCAGATCCACTCCCTGCGGGTCCCGATTCGTGCCGAGTGGTCGGTGGCGGAGATGGCCGAGGCCTTCGCCAAGCTGTATCGCGAGGAGTACGGGCCCCCACTGGGGGTGATGGCGGTGATGTTCGAGAACCTGCGCACTACAGCGGTGGGTGTCCGTCGGCTTCCGCAGCGCATGGCGGCCGAGTTGGGGGAGGCGGAAGCTCCCGCACCCGAGTCCATGAGGAGCGTCTACTTCGGGCAGTGGATGCCGACCTCCGTGTACAGCCGCCGGCAGCTCCTGCCCGGGATGGTCGTACCCGGCCCGGCGATCGTCGAGCAATCGGATGCAACCACGGTGGTGGAGCCGGGCATGCGGGCGCGTGTGGATGGGTATTCGAACCTGATTGTCGAGGTGGCGTAGAGATGGATCCGGTAACGATATCGGTTGTAAAGGGCGCTCTGGAGGCTATCGGCGACGAGATGGATCAGCACCTGATACGCGCGGCCATTTCGCCTATCATCTCGGAGACCAACGACTGCGCGCATGGAATCTTCCACCCCCAGACTGGCGAGACGATCGCCCAAGGGCGCCTCGGGCTGCCGGTCTTTCTGGCCAATATGCAGTTCACGGTGCAGAACGTGATCGCAAAGGCCAACGCCGCCGGCGGATTCAAGCCCGGTGACATCTGGATCCTGAACGATCCGTACATCGGCGGCACCCACCTGCCCGACGTGAACCTGGTGGCCCCGTACTTCGTCGGAGACGAACTCGTCGCGGTCTTCGCCAACACCGGCCACTGGATGGACATCGGAGGGAGCGTCCCGGGGGGCTGGGCTCCCAAGGCGACAGATATACACCAGGAGGGCCTGGTCATTCCGCCGGTGAAGCTGGCCGAAGGCGGAGTGCTAAACCAGGCGCTCATCGAGATGTTCCGCGCGAATGTGAGGCTGCCGGACCAGATCGTCGGGGACCTGTCGGCGATGACCAACGTCTTCGGCCTAGGCAGGCGGGGCCTGGACGAGCTGGTCGAGCGCTACGGCCTGGATGTGATACGCGAGTGCCTCGACGTGCTGGTGGAGACCTCCGAGCGGCAGATGCGTTCGTACATTCGCGAGATACCCGACGGCGTCTACGAAGTCGAGGATTGGCTGGACAACGACGGCATCGAGGACAGGCCGCTGGAGTTTCGGATGCGGATGGAGGTGCGCGACGACGAGATGTGGCTGGACTTCAGCGGCACCTCGCCGGCGGCGACCGGGCCGATGAATCTCTCGCGCAACACGACGGTGTCGACCATCTACGTAGCTCTCAAGCATGTCTTCCCCGACGTACCCGTGAATGGCGGCACGTTCCGCCCGGTACATACGACGGTGCCGCCCAAGTCCGTCCTGGCAGCCGAGTATCCGAACGCAGTAGGCGGGTACCTGGAGGTGGTGGGGAGGGTGCTCGACTGTGTGATGGCGGCGCTTGCGCAAGCCATCCCGGACCGGGTTCCCGCCTCGTCGTTCGGCACGACGGGTGTGGTGACTCTGGGCGGCGTTCATCCCCAGACGCACAACTACTTCGTCGGTGTCTTCCCTTATCCGGGCGGCTACGGAGGCACAAAGGAGACCGATGGTCTGGTGCACGGAAACACGCCACAGTCCATGGCCAACTTCGTATCGCTTGAGGCCTCCGAGCACAGGTATCCCGTCCGCTTCGATTACTTCGCCATTCGTGAGGATTCGGGCGGAGCAGGCACCCGCCGTGGAGGTTGTGGCACCTCTTATGGCTTCACAGCAACGGCGCCCTGCAAGGTGACGATTCTCGGCGACCGCGCCGACAGGTCTGGAGCCGGTGTCGCTGGCGGCCATCCGGGCCTTTCCAACTATGTCCGCGTCTACACCGATGGCCGCGAGTGGGAGCCGCCCCTGCGATCGAAGCTCGATTCGCAGCCGCTGGGGGCCGGCGACGGCGTGCGGGTCAAGTCCCCTGGCGGGGCAGGCTGGGGCGATCCATTGCGCAGGCCGGTGGCGGAAGTGGAACAGGACCTTAATCTCGGCTTCATCAGCTGGGAGCGCGCTCGCGACGACTATGGGGTCGTGGCCGCGGAAGTTAGCGAATCATACGGGCGTGTTCGTTACAGGCTGGACGAGGCGCGCAGCGACGAGGAGAGGTCCCGTCGCGTCAAAGAAATGGAGGCGTCGAAGTGACTGAGGTTATTGCCGAAAATCAGCTGGGAGCCTGGCAGATGCCGGAGGAGCTGCAGATGCTCCGGCAGACTACCGCGGAGTTCATGGCCAAGGAGATCAGGCCGGCGGAAGATCTGGTTGAGCTGGATGCCTACAAGCTTCCTGAAGACGTCCTCGGCAGGCTTCAGGCCAAGGCGCGCCAAGCCGGGCTGTGGTGCATTGAGTCACCCGTCGAGTACGGTGGTGCAGGACTCAGCCTGCTTGCGCAGAGTATCGTGGCCGAGGAGGCCTCGCAGTGCAGGATGGGCGCCTATGTCCCGGCCTGCGGAGTCTTTGGCTGGGACCCGCCGAACGTCATTTTCGACGGGACCGAAGAGCAGATAATACGCTACGCGGTTCCGACCATTGAGTCCGGTGGGCACACCTTCGTGGCCATTACCGAACCCGGTGGGGGTGCTGATCCCGCTCGAAGCATTTCCACCACCGCGCGCCTCGATGGCGATGAGTGGGTGATAAACGGCACCAAGGTCTTCATTTCCCAGGCCATAGAAGCCGACTGGGGCATTGTCTTTGCGCGCACTGACCCGGGAAAGGGGAGGAACGGGATCAGCTGTTTCATCGTCGACGCCAACGCGCCCGGCCTTACCAAGCGGCCGATACCCGTAATACGCTCGTGGTATCCGTGCGAACTGAACTTCGAGGAGGTACGGGTACCGGCAGCGAACCTGCTGGGAGAGCGCGGGCAGGGATTCGCCTTTGCCCAGCGGTGGCTTGTTCACGGACGGGTCCCGTATGCCGCCGCGACGGTGGGCATCGGGCAGGCCGCGCTGCGCCTGGCGATCGAGCACGCCAACAACCGCGAGACTTTCGGCGGTCTCCTAGCCGACAAGCAGGCCATCCAATGGATGATTGCCGATTCCGAGATTGAGCTGCGTGCGGCGAGGCTGCTGGTCTACCAGGCCGCCTGGAAGGCCGACCTGGGTCTCGACTTCAAGACGGACGCCTCCATTGCCAAGGTGTATGCCACCGAGACGGCCGGCCGCGTCGTGGACAGGTGCATCCAGATTCTGGGCGGCTTGGGCGTATCGAAGGAGATGCACACCGAGCGGTGGTACAGGGGACTTCGCAGCAAGCGAATCGGCGAAGGTCCCTCCGAAGTTCACCGCCTCGTGGTTGCAAGGGAGATGCTGCGCAGCACCAATGGCTCCGCACGATGAGCGTCGATCTCGAAGTCGCGGGCGGTGTGGCCACGATTGTCATCAATCGCCCGGAGAGACTCAATGCTCTCGACGCCGAGGCATACCAGGCGCTTTCGGACGCCTGGGTCCGGGTGCGCGATGACGCCGCGATCCGGGTTGCTGTGATCACCGGCGCCGGGGAGAAGTCCTTCTGCGTCGGAGCCGACCTGAAGAGCTTCGTAAACGCGCCGGCTAACCTCTCGGAGTTCTGGCTGACCCAACAGGGCCAGCTGCTTAACCGCGGTCTTGAGGTCTGGAAGCCCGTAATCGCGGCGGTGAACGGATACTGCCTGGGTGGCGGCATGACGCTTTTGCTCGCCACCGATATGCGTGTCTCTGCCGAGCACGCCACCTTTGGGCTCTCCGAGGTGAAGCGCGGCATAGTCGCGGGCAACGGTGGCACTCAGCGCGTCCTTGCCAACCTCCCCTATCCAATTGCCATGGAGCTCTTGCTCACCGGTGAGCCCCTGGATGCCGAACAGGCGGCCAGATGGGGGTTGGTCAACCGCGTGGTACCCAGGGAGAAGTTGATGGACGCGGCCCTGGAGCTCGCCTCCAAGGTGGCGGCCAACGCGCCTCTGGCCGTGCAGGCTTCCAAGGAACTGGCCGTGCGATCCAGGGACATGGATCTGGCCACCGGCCTCCGGCTCGAGCAGTCGCTCAACCGCCTTTTGCAGTTCACGAGCGACGCGGCTGAGGGCCCGCGAGCCTTTGCGGAGCGCCGCCCACCCGTATTCGAAGGAGAGTAGATGACGGCCGGCCCCTTGGATGGCCTGACGGTACTTGACCTTGGCCAGATCTACAATGGCGGCTACGCCGGGCTTCTGCTGGCTTTGGGCGGTGCGCAGGTGGTGAAGGTCGAGCCCTTGGGCGGGGAAAACCTGCGCAGGCGCGGGACCGTGGGCGGAGCTGGCTATCCCTTTGTCATGCTGAACAGCAACAAGGACGGCATCACCCTCAACCTCAAGCACCCCAAGGGCAAAGAGCTCTTCCTAGAGCTGGTCGCCAAGGCCGACGTGGTGCTGGAGAACTTCACCCCCGGAACGATGGACTCCCTTGGGCTGGGGCCTTCCCGCCTGCATGAAGTCAATCCACGACTGGTCTACGCGTCGAGCTCTGGTTTCGGGCGAGGGGGTCCCTACAGCGAGTACGCCGCCATGGACCTTACCGTGCAGGCGATAGCCGGCATCATGAGCACGACCGGCTTCCCGGACCGCCCCCCCGTGAAGGCCGGGCCGGCAGTTTGCGACTTCTCGGCGGGCATCCATCTCTACGCCGGCATCGTTACCGCCTTGTATCAGCGGGAGCGCACCGGGCGCGGGGAGGTGGTGGAGGTCACCATGCAGGAGTCGATCTATCCATCGCTCATGTCGAGCCTCGGGCTCCTCTTCGGCTCGGGGGGAGGAAGCATTCCGGAACGGACGGGCAACCGCCATTCCGGCCTTGCCGAGTCGCCTTACAATGTTTACCCGGCCTCCGATGGGCACATTGCGATAATCTGCGTCAGCGAGTTCCATTGGCGCTCTCTTGCCGAAGTGATGGGCCGGCCGGAGCTGGCCGATGATCCGAGATTCGCGACGCTGGGCGAGCGGGTGGCGCGGATGGACGAAGTCGACGAGTTGGTGGGCGCCTGGACCAGCCTCTACAGCCGGGAAGAGGTCATCGAGCGCCTCCGCGGCGGACGTGTGCCGTGCGCGCCCGTGCAGAACTTGCGCGAGGTTGTCGAGGATCCGAACCTTTGGGCGCGTGGCATGCTGCAGCGAATAGACCACCCTGATTTGGGTGAGGTAATCGCTCCGCACAGCCCGATGCGCTTCGGCGAGGATCCCCGATCCAGTCTCCGGCCTAGCCCGCGGCTTGGCGAGCACAACGCCAAGATCTTCGGGGAGATGCTCGGGCTCGACCAGGAGGAGATCGAGAAGCTGCAAGCCGAGGAGGTGATCTGAGTGAGCCTGAGAGGAACCGCTGTGATTGCGGGCATCGGCCAGACGGAGTATGGAAAGTTGCCAGGCCGAAACCCCCTCTCTCTCAACGTGGAGGCATGCCGAAAGGCGCTGGCCGACGCGGGCATCGAGAAGGATGTGGTGGACGGGCTCTTTGTGAAGTACCCAACTTCCACCTTTCACAGCATGTACGGCCAGACTGTGGCCGAGGCCCTGGGGATCCAGCCGGCCATTGGGGGCGTCTGGGACCAAGGCGGAGCGGCAAATGCCAGCATGATCGGCTTCGCCGTCATGGCGATTGAGGCCGGCCAGTGCGACGTAGCCCTGGTGACCTTCGCTGACAACCCGCGCACCGGGACCCGGCAGGCCTACCAGCGTGGTTGGGGTGACGATGCCGTTTACGGCTGGTTCGGGACCCCGGCAGGCTACGCGATGATCGCGCAGCGGCACATGCAACAGTTCGGAACGACGAGCGAACAGCTTGGAGCCATCGCAGTCGCCTGCCGTAAGCACGGTGCCGCCAATCCTGGTGCACAGCTGCGCAACCCGATCACCATCGCCGACCATCAGGCCTCACGCTGGATCGTCGAGCCTCTGCGCCGAGACGACTGCTGTCTTGTCTCCGACGGCGGGGCTGCCGCGGTTGTCATGAGTGCCGAGCGGGCAGAGGAACTAGGCGTAGCTGATCCAGTGCCCATCCTCGGATTCGGACAGGGGCAGACCTCCTGGGAAGTTGCGCAGCGCCCGGACCTCACATCCACCGCCGCAGCTGTCTCGGCCTCCAAGGCCTTCGCGATGGCTGGGCTGGGGCCAAAGGACATCGACATCGCCGAGATCTACGACTGCTTCACCATCACCGTGCTCCTCACTCTGGAGGATTACGGCTTCTGTGCCAAGGGCGAAGGTGGGAAGTTCGTCGAGGATGGCGCACTTGAGCTGGGCGGCGCACTGCCGCTCAACACGGCAGGCGGCCTGCTCTCGGAGACCGGAATGCCGGGCATGCAGCTGGTTCTGGAAGCGGTGCGTCAGATACGCGGCACCGCGGTGACGCAGGTGCCCAAGGCCAGAACCGCGATCGTGAGCAATCAGGGGGGAATCATGCACACCCACTCGACCCTCATCCTCGGCCGATGACCACGCGACCGGAACCGGAAATTGACGAGCGCAACCGGGAGTACTGGGCGGCCTTGGAAGAGGGGGTGCTTAAGTACCAGCGCTGCCTCGGCTGCGGCAATGCCTGGCTACCCATCCGTTCTGAGTGCCCCAGGTGCCTGGAGGCCAACTGGACGATGGTGCCGAGTTCGGGGAGGGGCCGGCTGATCTCCTGGGTGGTCTACCACACCAGCTACCACCCGTACTTCGAGGACAAGCTGCCCTACGCGGTGGCGGTGGTCCAGTTGGAGGAAGGCCCACGGTTGATAGCCAGCCTGGTCGACGAGCCCTCCGAGCTGAGGATCGACCAGCGGATGGTGCTTAGCGTCCAGCGTGATGACGGCCGCGCGCGAGCCGCGTTCGCGGTCGATAGAGACTACGCACGGTGAGTTCGGTGCGGGAGTCCGAAGCTTCCAGCTGGACCAACCTTTACCCACCCGGACTGGAGAATCCGATCCGGAGTGAGGGGCAGACAGGCCTGTCCTTATTTGACGTGACTTGCGCGCGCCAGCCCGAAGCGCCATGCATCCACTACCTGGACTCTACCCTGAGCTGGAGTGAAATCGACGCACAGTCCCGAAAGGTGGCCGCATGGCTGCTTGGCCAGGGGATGATACCGGGGGATCGGGTGGCGCTTTGGACGCAAAACGTCCCCGAGTTCGTTTGCGCCATGCTTGGCTCCTGGAGGACGGGTTGCTCGGTTGTGCCCCTCAATCCGATGCTGCGTGAGCGGGAACTGCTGCATCAACTCAACGACAGCGGTGCCCTTGCGCTCTTCGCCGAAGGCGAGCTCTTGGCGACAATTGATTCGGGCGAGGTTATCGGCCATTCCCAGCTGAGAGCACTGTGCGCTGTGGGCGAAGCGGTCGAGGCATCGGCGGGGGTGGCCGAGGTTCCTGTCTCCCCCTATCAGGAGGTCATGTTCGCCGATGCCTCGACCGCTTCGCTCGATCACCTTGCCCCTGCCCCCCGGGACGCGGCGCTACTGGTCTATACCTCTGGAACCACCGGACTCCCTAAGGCAGCCGTGATCAGCCACGCCAACATCAGCCATAACGCGCATGTATTCAGGACCTGGGCTGAGCTAGGGGCCGGGGATGTGATTCTCGGAGGCGCTCCACTCTTCCATATCACCGGCATGATGGCAGGAATCTGCGCGAGCTTTGCGAGCGGCTGCCCGCTTGTGCTCTTCTACAGGTTCCGTGCTGAGCAATGCCTGCAGATGATCGAGCAGTGGCGAGCGACCTTCACTGTTCTCCCCTCGACAGCGCTAAGAGCGCTACTTGACTCCGCGGAGCTGGGAACGCGTGAAGTTTTCACCCTTACCAAGTGCTATAGCGGTGGAGCGCCGATACCTGCGGCTTTGGCCGATGAGTGGCGCCAGAGGGCCGGAAATCCCGTCTACAGCGTCTATGGCCTCACCGAGACAACCTCGCCATCCCATGCCGCCCCATTCGGGCGCGACGTGATGGTGGACGACCAGAGCGGGATGCTCTCGGTCGGCATCCCTGTCCAGGACACCAGCTGCAAGGTTGTCGACGAGAATGGCATCGAGGTGCCGCACGGGCAGATGGGGGAGCTCTGGATCAAGGGTCCGGGGGTCATCTCCTCCTACTGGATGAACTCCGAGGCGACCCGATTTGCGTTCGCGGCCGGTTACCTGAAAACGGGGGACGTTGGTTACCGCGACGATCGGGGCTGGTTCTACGTGGTGGATCGGATCAAGGACATGATCAATGCCTCCGGTTTCAAAGTCTGGCCGCGAGAGATCGAAGAGTTCCTTCTGGCCCATCCGTCAGTGGCCGAGGCTGCTGTGGTCGGCGTGCCGGACGCCTACCGAGGTGAGACGGTCAAGGCCTTTGTGAGACTTAGAGAAGGCCACTTGCTCTCCGAGGAGGAGCTGATCGAGTGGTGCAGGAGCCAGATGGCGGCCTACAAGTATCCTCGGCAGGTCGAATTTGTCGCCGCGCTGCCCAAGACCGCCAGCGGCAAGGTGCTGCGGCGCGAACTGCGCGCGCAGGCGCCCACTGGCGCCGCGGGCGATTCCGACCATGGGGATGCCGATCGTGCTTAGTTGGCAGGTGATAAGGCTGGGAAGGCCTGGCGACGCGCTGGAGCTCCGAGAGGTGCCCGAGCCCAAGGTGCCTGAGAATGGGGTGCTCGTCCAAGTGGAGGCCGCCGGCGTCAACTTTCCTGACCTCCTCATGTGCGGGGGGGAGTATCAGGAGAGACCCCAGATCCCGTTCACGCCGGGCCTTGAGCTGGCCGGCCGCGTTGTCGCCGCTCCGGAGCGTTATGGGGAGATGTTGGGGGAGCGCGTTGCCGGGCTTACCTCCATGCCGAGTGGCGCCTTCTCCGAGGTGGTGCCGATTTCCGTCGCCGACGTGCTGCGGATCCCGGAATCGATGGATTTCGAAGTTGCGGCGGCCATGCCGATTACCTATCACACCGCTCACGTTGCGCTGCATCGGCGAGCCGGCCTGAAATCCGGCGAAACGCTGCTGGTGCATGGCGGCGCCGGCGGCGTGGGCTCGGCCGCCATACAGATTGGTCGGGCGGCCGGGGCCTTCGTGATCGCGACCGCCACCGGCGTCGTCCGCGCACGCGCCTGCAGCGAGTTGGGGGCGAATTTGGCCTTGGATCTGGATCGGGCCGACGTCGTTGAGGCGGTGAAAGACGCCACCGCCGGTCGGGGTGCAGACGTTGTCTTCGACCCGGTCGGCGGCGAGCTCTTTCGCTTGTCCCAGAAGTGCATCGCCTTCGAGGGCAGGATCCTCACCATAGGCTTCTCCTCGGGAGAGATACCCAATGCCGCCGCCAATCACGTGCTGCTCAAGAACTACTCGCTGGTTGGC
Organism: Actinomycetes bacterium; assembly: GCA_021847985.1. Taxonomy (GTDB): domain Bacteria; phylum Actinomycetota; class Acidimicrobiia; order Acidimicrobiales; family Acidimicrobiaceae; genus Acidithrix. The sequence continues at coordinate 9,569 of JAJZNF010000205.1, forward strand.
CTGCACTGGGGGCTCTACAGGAAAGTTGCGCCCGAGGTGGTGGCGAGCACCCAGACGCTGCTGGGAGAGCTCTTCACCCGAGGGCTGATCAAGCCGCACATCGGAGCTTCCTTCGAATTCTCGCGCGTCCCCGAGGCAATCGGGGTATTGGAATCCCGTTCAGTGGTGGGCAAAGTGGTGGTTGGCCGGAGCTGAGATCGGCGGCAAGAGAAGCCGTCGTAGGACGTCCTACCTGCCTGGCACGGGCGGACGATCAAGACAAGAGGGGAATGCCATGAGGGTGGCTGTGGTGACGGGCGCTTCAAAGGGGATCGGGCTGGCCATCTCGACTCGCCTGGCCGAGGAGGGCTGGTCGGTCGTGTTGTGCAGCCGCGATGGCGAGGCGATCGCGCGCTCGGCCGCCGAACTCGGGCGGCGGGGACTGGAAGCGTCTTGGCACGTGTGTGACGTTGGGGACGCCGAATCGGTGGAATCGATGAGGGAGTACCTGACGCGCCAGTACGGCGGCGTGAACCTCCTAGTCAACAATGCCGGCATCCCCGGAGCCACACGACCGACCTGGACGGTCCCTCTCGACGAGTGGAATGAGGTCTTGCGAGTGAATCTCACTGGTCCGTTCCTCTGCTCGCGCGCCCTGCTGCCAGGGATGATCGAGCGGAGTTCGGGACACATCATCAACATTGCGTCGATAACCGGCAAGCGCCCATTGGCTCAACGCAGTACCTACGCGGCAAGCAAACTTGGCCTAGTGGGCTTCACACGCTCGCTGGCTGCGGAGGTTGGACGTCATGGTATACGGGTTAACGCGATAAGCCCTGGGTTGGTGGAAGGCGAGCGAATTGAGGGTGTGCTTGCCGGCCAGGCGGTCGCGAGTGGCAGGAGCATCGAGGAGGTCCGTTACGCAATGGTCTCGGAGACCCCCCTGGGCAGAATGGTGACTGACGTCGAGATCGCCAACGCGGTGATCGCCTTGGACGGGATGTCAGGAGTGACCGGAATCGATCTCAACGTAACCGCCGGTTTGGTGATGTTTTGAGGTCTTCGCGTCGGCCACGGATCTTTCGCGCTCTTTCGGGGTCCTCAATGGAGTTCATCCCGCCGAATTCAAAGCGCCTGCCGCTCTACAGGTTTGGCGGGTCACCCTGACGTAGCATGCGTGCGGGCGCTCGGAATACCTGATCCCGGTGCCAGAGAATGTGAGAGCGGCGCGGAGGCTCGTGGCCTGGCTGCGGACTTGCGATTGGTTGTTCGACGAGCGCCAAGACGAGTTGGCGTGCAGCATCGCTGTTACTCAGGAAATGTTGTGAGACAGCGACTTTCAAGTCGTCGGTGATCCCGATTGCGCCACGGTCGAGCAGCTTGTGGTGTATTGAGCAGAGCGCAATGCCGTTCGACACGTCGTCCGGCCCTGCCGCAGCCCACCAGCGAACATGTGCGGCCTCGACACCGATTGCCTCACGGCCGAGCGTTCCTTCATATCCGCAGGCTGCGCAACGGAATTCGTATGCCGTGAGGACCCGTTCTCGAAACGTCGGATCTCTTCGCCGTGGTCGGTGATCAGGACGCTCATACGCCAAAGTTGTAGCAGATAGGAGCTCCAAGCCCACCGCTTGCAGGATGTCTTCGTGAATAGTCGGAGGAAACTGCATATTCAGAAGGCTGAGCGCGACGTCACTCAGCAGGTGGGGGCGGCTTTCGAGAGCCTGGGCGAAATCGCGTGTGAGTTCTCCGCGGTACCCCGATCTGAGGAGGGACACCTGTGGCCCAGGGCTGTCCTCGCCGTTCGGACCTTTCACTACCCAGAGTCCGTCGCTCATCAAGTGATGGAACGGATAAGCCGGGGTGGATTTGTTAGGTGGTCCGAATTCGTCGAGAAGCAGCTGAAGCTCCGGCTCGGCCTCTCTGAAGTCGACTCCGGCGGTCCCGAGGCGCTGGAGGCGGCCGATCATGTAGAGCAGGAGGAGCGGTTTGTGTGGAGCTCGACGGCCGTGGGATTTCCACTGATTGAGATGCGCGACTCTTTCGAGCCATTCGGAATCGCTCATGTGGCAGTTGCTCCGGCGTTCTCTTGGGCGCCCGTCTTACCGGAACCTTCGCCGGGACTAAGCGGAAAGCGACCGAACACGATGAGCAAGCTGTTCGGGACCCGGGACAACTTTCGGGACTCGGCAGAATCATGCCTTTGACCAGGGAAAAATGTGGTGGAGGTGATGGGACTCGAACCCACGACCTCTTGACTGCCAGTCAAGTGCTCTTCCAGCTGAGCTACACCCCCAAGTTGGGTACCCACAGATCATAGCGCTCCCGAAGCCCTGCTCCTCCCCGTCGTTGCCAACCTGCGGCAATTAGGATTTGAGTCGTTATCCGACTATTGGCGAGGACCCATGGCAGAGGCGTACGACGTACAAGAGGTTGAGCTCAGGTGGCAGAAGATCTGGGAGGAGTCCGGTCTCTATCAGGTCGACCTGGATGACACCCGCCCCAAGTCCTACGTCCTTTGCATGTACCCCTATCCCTCCGGGCCGGCTCACCAGGGACATGTGAAGAACTACACCTACGGCGACCTGAACGTCCGCTACCGGACCATGAAGGGGGAGGCGGTCCTCTCGCCCTTCGGCTTCGACTCCTTTGGGCTGCCGGCCGAGAACGCCGCCATCAAGACCGGCATCCACCCCCGGGAGTTCACCGACGCCCGCATCGGGGAGCTGAAGTCCAACGTAAAGCGCCTGGGCGCCGTCTATGACTGGCGGCGGGAGATCCGCAGCCACGATCCCGCCTACATTCGCTGGAGCCAGTTCATCTTCACCAAGCTGTACGAGGCCGGCCTGGCCTACAAGGCCGAGGCCCCGGTCAACTGGTGCCCGGGGTGTCAGACCGTGCTCGCCAACGAGCAGGTGCTGGCCGATGGGACCTGTGAGCGCTCCGGCGACCTGGTGGTCAAGCGCAACCTCTCCCAGTGGTTCTTCCGCATCACGCGCTATGCGGACGAGCTGCTCGACATGCTGGAGGACCTGGACTGGCCCGAGCGGGTCAAGACCATGCAGCGCAACTGGATCGGCCGCTCGGTGGGTGCCGAGATGGACCTGGTGGTGGATGGCAAGCCCGAGCTGGCGCTTCGGGTCTTCACCACCCGCCCCGACACCACCTTCGGCATGACCTATGCGGTCATGGCCCCCGAGCATCCCCTGGTGGCCCAGGTCGTCATAGACGAGCAGCGGGCGGAGGTGGAGTCCTTCATCGAGGCGGTACGCAATCTCTCCGACCTGGATCGCGTGAGCACCTCGGAGACCCGCCCCAAGCGCGGAGTCTTCACGGGCGCAAAGGTGATGAATCCCTTTACCGGTGAGCCGGTGCCGCTCTACATCGCCGACTACGTGCTGATGACCTATGGGACCGGGGCGATCATGGCGGTTCCCGGCGAGGATCAGCGCGACTACGACTTCGCCAAGGCATACGGCCTGCCGGTGGTCCGCACCGTCCAGCCGCCGGAGGACTTCGAGGGCGAGGCCTACACCGGCGAGGGCGAGAAGATCAACTCCGACTTCCTGAACGGCATGTCGATCCCGGAGGCCAAGGAGGCCGCCATCGCCTGGCTCGAGGAGCGGGGGATGGGCACTCGCAGCGTGCAGTACCGCCTGCGCGACTGGCTGGTCTCGCGCCAGCGCTTCTGGGGCTGCCCGATCCCGATCGTCTACTGCGAGACCCACGGGGCCCAGCCGGTGCCGGCT
>JAJZNF010000255.1 GCA_021847985.1 Actinomycetes bacterium
AAGCACGGCCATCATGTGAGTTCTCCTCATCGCTGCCTGACCCGCGGATCGATCACGCCGTAAAGGACGTCGGCGACGAGGTTCCCTAGAACCGTCAGAACCGCGATGATCAGCACGACGCCGAGCAGCACTGGAAAGTCTCGCGTCTGGGCCGAGTTCCAGAAAAGCAAGCCGGCGCCGGGGTAATTGAAGAGGGCTTCGACGATCAGGGAGCCCGAAACCGTGTACGGAAGCGTCAGGCCGAGCAAGGTGACGGTCGAAGTGAGTGAGTTGCGCAGGATGTGGCGAAGCAGGATGCGCTTGTTGGTCGCACCTTTCGACCTCGCGGTCCGCACGTAGTCTTCCAGAAGGTTGTCGATCACCGCCGAGCGCATGTAGCGGCTGAAGTAGCTCACGTTGGCAAGACAGAGGGTGATCACCGGCAGAGCGAGGTCGCGCACGTCCACCATCAGGCTCGTGCCGTAGTCCGACGCGGTCGAAGGAAACAGCGGAAACCACAGGTTGAGGACCACGATGAGGACCACGCCCAGAAGGAAGGTGGGCATAGAATAGAGGATGAGCATGGTGGCGCTGAGCGCGTGGTCGTCACCCCTGTTGCGCCGATAGCCCTGCCACAAGCCCATCGGCACCGCGATGGCGACGGCAAAGAGAAGAGAGACCAGCACCAGTATGAAGGTTCGCGGCACATACAGGGCGATCAGGCTCGCCACGGACTCATTCAACTTGTACGAGAAGCCAAGCTGTCCGCGCAAAGCGTTCCACGCCCAGGTCACGTACTGCACCGGCAGTGGCTTGAGAAGCCCCTCCTGCACCTCGAGGGTATGCACCTGCACCGCGGTCGCCTTCTGACCGAGCTGGGCGCGCACCAGCCCCCCGGGAAGCGCGTGAAGAACCGCAAAGACGATCAGCGACACCGCAAAGATCGTGATGATCGCCTGGCCAAGGCGCTTAAGGACGTAGCCCGCCATCTAACTCCACCACCTGCCCGTATTGGCCGCGGCATCGCCGCGGCGGGAAAGTCCATCCGGATTCGCATGTCGCGTCGCCGCGACGGGATCGGCCTTCGACCCCGGTGCCGCAAGCAGCATTGCCACCAAGAAACGCGCGCTCATCGCTGATTCAGGCGCGCTTCGACGACATCGCGCAAAGCGTCACCGAGAACATTGACCGCGAGCACGGTCAAGACGATCAGGATTGCCGCCGGCCAGATCTGCCACCAATAGCCGTCAAAGATATTGTTGACGCCGCCCGCGAGGATCTCGCCCCAGTTCGTCGCCGGGGGTGGCACGCTCAGGCCGAGGTACCCCAGCGCGGCAAAGGTGAGGATGGCGTCGGCAATCTTGAGGGTTCCGTTTACGACCAGAACTCCCAGCACGTTCGGCACCACGTGCCGCGCAATCAGACGCGAGCCCTTGGCCCCAAACCCGAGCGAAGCGCTGACGTAATCGCGAGTACGCAGGGAGAGTGTCTCCGCGCGTACGAGTCGGGCGGTGGAGAGCCAGCTGACCGCCGAGATGACGATGATGATCAGCGCGAGCGTAGGACGGGCAATGGAGGCTAAAAGGATGACGAAGAAGAGGAATGGAATCGAGAGGAAAGCATCGACCACGCGCATCATGATCGAGTCGACGACCCCACCGACGAAGCCGCTGACGGTTCCCCATACCAGGCCAAACGCGGTTGCCAGAACGCCGACCGCCAGTCCTAGCTCCAACGTGCTTTGGCCACCGAGCATCAGGCGTCCGAGCTCATCCTTGCCGGTCGGGCTGGTGCCGAGGATATGCGCCGAGGAGGGAGACTGGTTCTCGAGCACAAGATTCGTGCTGGTCTGGTTGGTGTGGTAGATGACCGGTCCGAGGAAACAAAATAGGACGATCAGTACCAGAATTCCCAGACTGACCACCGCCAGCTTGTTCCCCATGAAAGTGGAAAGAGCTATGCGCGCCAGGCTGCGTGGCTTGGCGTCTTTCTCGACTACGCCGAGCGGGATGCTATCGACGGTTGTCGCCATGGGTTTTCCCCCCAATCAGCTTGCTCGGTTCGCTTCGGAAGAAGAGCCCGCCAGCCCGGCATGAAAGGCCGTGCTGAGGGTTGCCCGGTTCCTGATGGACCTGAGTTGCTTTCGTAGACTCTACTAAGAATGTGCGCCCCGTCTCGGCGGGCACGGAATGGGTAACGCTCTCGAAACAATCCGTTCGCCGGCGGCCGAAGACGTAGGAGGCCATCGGCGACGCCGAGCAACGAGCGCCAGGCGCTTCGGGCACGGGAAGGGTCGTATGCCGCACCTCGACGGCGCGCGGCTCAGGTCCCCTCGCTGGGCGGGCATGCGTGAACTCACGGCGCGAGTCAGGCCTGGCCAATCAAGGTCCTTCTCAGACGATCAAGTGCGGAAACCGGAGCGCCTCGATCTTCGAGGCGATCGACGACCCGCGTCAGATTGAGTCCGAGGTTGACGCCAAGCCAACGGAAAGGCTCCGGCTCCCAATCCCGGGGCGGGCGCCCGAACACCGCTGCCGAGGCGCTGTCGTCGGCAAGTCCCAAAAGGCGCCTGGCCGTGACCCTTCCCACCAAGTTTGTGGTCGCCACACCGTCGCCTGCGTACCCGCCGATTCGCCACAGCTGGGTGGCGGGCTCCTGCGCCACCCTGGGGAACCAGTCCCTGGAGACGCCCAGCGGCCCACCCCAGTGGCGAGCGATGCGAATCCCCCTCAACGCAGGGAAGAGCTTGAGTAGCTCGCGCTGCAGGCCGTCGCGGGAGGGGCCGTGCGTATCGTGAATGCGCGAAACGCGTGAACCCAGGTGATAAGGAGCACCCCTACCCCCGAACGCGATCCTGCGGTCGTGAGTGATCTGGCCGTAGATCACCAGGTGTCGGTGATCCGCGAAACAGAGGCCCGGATTCGGTGAACCGATGGCCTCGTACTGGGCGTCGCTCAGTGGCTCGGTGACGATCATCATCGAATAGAGCGGGAGCAACTGCCGACGCCAGCGCTCGAAACCGGCGGTATATCCCTCGGTGGCCACCACGATCTTGGATGCGGAGAGACGGACTGAACCGACTCTAACGAAACCGTCCTCGACCTCACTTACCGGCGAGTCCTCGTAGATCTCCACGCCTCGCGACTCGACTGACTTGGCCAGGCCGCGCACCAGGCGAGCCGGATGCACCGTCGCGCACTCGGGTGTAAAGGTGGCGCCATCGGCGTAGGAGACGCGCAGCATCGCCTCGGCCTCTCGCGCCCCTAAAAGACGCCAGTCTCCCGAGAGTCCCCGTCGCTCGATCGCCTTGACGTCGTCCTCGGCTTGGCCGACCTGAGCCTGGTTGCGCATGAACGAAATCGAGCCCGCCTTGGTGTAATCGCAGTCGATCCCGAGCTCGGCTACGCGTGAACCCACTTCGTCAACGGTGCCGACGAGTTCCTCGGAGAAGCGCCGCGTCGTCTCGGCGCCGAAGATGGACTCGACGCGACCCCACCCCACCGGAAAGAACGGGCATACCCAGCCGCCATTGCGGCCACTCGCTCCGTACCCGGCCACCTGCTTCTCGAGCACCGCGATCCGAAGCGACGGATCAAGCTCGTGCAGATAGAAGGCCGTCCAAAGGCCACTGAAGCCGCCGCCGACGATTGCGACATCGACCGATCCGGACTTTTCCAGCCGAGGGCGCCGGGTAAGGGGCGCCATCTCGGATAACCAGAAGCTCGGGAGGCTCCAACCATCCTTCGCATCAGTCATCGCGTTTTTCCAACCCTCCTAGAAACACTTCCCATGCCTCGCGCCGGAGCCCTCGACACCGAGCGCGGGGAAGTCATGCGGGGAGCAAACCGGGGCAGTAATGCCCCGGGCGTCTCCTTGCCGCGCCATCGGTCCCCTAGGGGGCCGTGTAGACCACCCGGCCGCCGATGACCGTCGCCAGTACCTGGTCCTCGAGCACATCGCGTGGATTGCACGTGGAGGGATCCTCCACCCAGGCAACGAAGTCGGCATGGTAGCCGGGCCTGAGCAGTCCGAGCTCTCCGGCTCGGCCCACAACCTCGGCTGCATTCCTCGTGTAGCCGGCAAGCGTCTCTTCGCCACTCAGCGGCCGGCTGGCGCCGATCGCACCCTCGTCGGGCAGATCGGGTGCACGCCTCAGCTGGGCAGCGAAGAACCCCAATCGCGGGTCGAAGGGGGCGACGGGCCAATCCGAGCCGAGCACGACCCTGGCGCCTGCTGCGCTGATGTCGCCGGAGCGCATGGTGTGCTCGCAGCGAGCCGGGCCAAGGCGCTCGGACCAAGGGTCGCTCAAGTCGGGCTTCATCCATCTCATGTGGATGGGCTGCATCGAGGCGGTCACGCCTTCCGGCCGAAACCGTGAAATGGTCCGATCCGGCGAGGTCTCAATGTGCTCGATGCGGTGTTGAGCCGCTCCCTTGGGCAGATCCGCATAGGTGTCGAGCACGAAGCGGACAGCACGATCCCCAATGGCGTGCGTGGCGATCCGGTAGCCGGAGGTGGCAAAGCGCCGAACGAGTTCCTGATATCTGCCGAGGTCCGGCCACATTGGGCTGCCACCGTCCCCATGCGTGTCGGGCTCCTCGAGCCAGGCCGTGCCCGTCTCGACCACTCCGTCGAGAAGGAACTTGACACCGGACGCCTCCCACAGGCCCCCCTTGCGCACTCCACCGTGGAGGATCTCGTCGACCTCCTCATTGGTTGTCGCAGGCGCCATCCTGTAATGAAGCCAGACGCGCAGGTCCAGAATCGAACGCCGCTCCAGCTCGTCGAGAAGGGCAACGGTATCGAGGTTGCCGTCCATGAGGTGGATCGAGGTGATCCCGACAGCGTTCTGCCGATACATGGCGTCGCGATACCAGCCGATCCGGTCCTCGCGCGAGGAGCCCTCCACCGCTTCGGCCACCAGCTGCATCGCTGACTTCTCCCGCAGTTCGCCGGTAGGGTGGCCGTTCTCGTCGCAGACAACGGAACTCGCGTCCGCGAAGCGCCGGGGTCCATCGACACCGGCCACCCGCAAGGCATGCTCGTTGACGAAGGCGGTGTGCAGATCGAGCGAGTAGACCATCATCGGTCCCTCCCCCGCAGCGTCTGCGATCAAGTCGTAGTGGTACTGATGTCCCTCGAAGGTTGAGTACTCGAGGGCGAAACCAAGGATCCACTTCCCCGGCCCAATGCGCTTGCGCTCGGCGTGCAGGCGCTCGCGGAGAGCCGCAAGTGAGCCGGTCCGGTCAAAGTCGATGCCGCGCCCCAACTCCGCCCCGGTGAAGAGGTGCTGATGGCCGTCCGTCAACCCCGGAGTGATCGACCATTTGCTCCCGTCCAGGCGCTCGGTGGCCGAGTCGCAGGCATCTCGGACCTCGTCGTTGCTCCCCACCTCGACGATACGGCCATCTTTAACGGCTATCGCCGAGGCGAGGGGCATGTCGGGGTCCATCGTCCTTATCCTGGCGCCGAAGACCGCGAGGTCAGCTGCCATTTTCGTCCATCCTCTCTGAAATGTGGATTGGAGGCGTGCGCCCGTTCCAGGGTGCAGCCACTTCGAGTGCACGCGCCACGCGCAGCACCAGTGCCTCGTCACCGTACGATCCGACGAGCTGGATGCCGATCGGAAGCTTCCCGTCCTCGGTCATGGCGAGAGGGAGGCTAATGGCGGGCTGTCCGGTGCAATTGAAAAGGGGTAAAAACGACTCCACATCGGCCCAGCTGCCGAAGAAAGAAACGGCGTCGAGCTCCTCGTCCGGCCTGTAGCGGCCGATGGGGGGCGGGAGCTGGCCCAGGGTCGGGGTGACTAGGACGTCGCAGTCGCCGAAAAAGGCCGCCATGGCACGGTTGACCTCGTTGAAGGTCTCGTCAGCCTGCAAGAGGTCATCCGCGCCGAGCGCCTTCCCTTCGCGGCAGATTGCCAGGGTCTGGCGCTCCAAGGTGGTCTCGTCCACCGGGCGGCCGGTGCGCGCACTCAACAGGTCGGCGAGCCTGCCAGTGTCCGCGGCCCACATCAACGACATTGCCCTCAGGAACGGCTCCCACGCAACCCGAGGCTGGCGAATCTCGACCTCGTGACCCATCTGGGTCAACAGTTCAGCCGTCTGCCGCGCCGCACGCACCACCTGGGGATCCAGGTCGTGCCCACTAAATGACTCGAGCGCGACGGCAATTCGCAGACCCCGAGGTGTATCTTCCAGCTGCTCGAGAAAGCGCGGGCCCGAGTGAGTCAGGGGCGTGGGGTCGCCCGGAGCCGACCCGGCGTAGAGGTCAAGAGCGAGGGCGGTGTCACGAACCGTGCGGGTGAGGACGAACGAGGCCGCGAAGCCGGCCAATGCGTGGCCGTACGGGGCCGGAGATATTCTGCCGCGCGTGGGCTTCAGGCCAACGACTCCGCAGCAGGACGCCGGTATCCGGATGGATCCTCCCCCGTCGCTTCCTTGCGCGATCGGCACAATTCCCGCCCCGACCGCCGAGCCTGCGCCTCCACTCGATCCACCCGAACTGCGCGCGCTATCCCAGGGCGAGCAGGTGGGACCGAAGGCCGCTGTCTCGGTTATGCCGGCAATCGCCAATTCCGAGCTGGTGGTGCGGCCAACCGGAACCATTCCACTCGAGAGAATCGACTCAAGAAAACGGGTTGAGACCCCTGCCCGGTTGCCTCGAGCCAGCCGGCTGCCGTACTCGATCACGCGCCCCGGCTCGATATGGCCGATGTCCTTGAGGAGCGTGGGCACCCCGGCGAGCCTGCCTGACGACGCTTGGGAGTCACGCCTGTCTACGTAAATCTCGGCGAGCGCATTGAGCTCGGGATTTAGAGCCTCCGCAGCGTCGATCGCGCATTCGAGGAGTTCGGCGGGGGCCACCTCTTTGCGCGCTACGAGGTCTGCCAGGCCGATCGCGTCGTAGCGCGCGTATTCAACGGGAGAGAGCGCCACGGCGCCCTCTCCCACTCGTCAATAAGGGCATTAGCTAACGGACCAGTTGTTCCAATTCGGGAAGCCGAAGACCTGCTGGGGCTGCCAACCGTGCAAAGTGTTCTTCACGACCGAGATCTGCGTCGCCCAGGTGGGGAACCAGAGAGCGGCTACCTGCTGGGAGATGTAGTTCTGGTACTGGAAGAGAGCGGCAGTGCCAGACTGGGTGTGCGTGGCCTTGATAAGGGTGTTGGCCTCTTGCGAGGAATACCCGCCGCCCCAGTAGTTGCCGGTGGCCCACTGCTGGCCGCCACTCGGATAGGTGCCCAGGTCACCGTAGTTCCACAGCCAGTTCGGGAAGAGCTTGATGGCCCAGTTGCAAGGCGCCGAGGTCGGGCAAAGCCCGCCCAGCGTGTAGACGCTCGTCTCGGACTGCGGATTGAGGGTGATGTTGATGCCGGCCGCCTTCGCCGCGGTCTGGAACGACTGTACCTCGGCCGTGAGGGTCGGCGAACTGTTCACGTACAGGAGCGACAGGGTCAGCTGCTGCCCCTGGGTGATGCCGGCCCCGCACTGATTTGAGCCCGTGCCCGGACTCTGACAGGTCATAACGCCGTTGGCTCCCGGCTGCCAGCCGTGCGCCGTCAAGAGCGACTTGGCCGCCGAGGTGGAGTAAGGATATGGATCCACCTTCTCCTGCGGGCTGATAAAGGGCGATCCCGGCGAGTTGGGCACCGGACCGTAGGTCTCAACACCAATGCCGTGCAGGATCGTCTTGATATACAGCTGCTGGTTGATCAGGTGCTGGAGCGCCTGACGAATGTACAGCTGGCTGTCGAGGGCCGCGTACGGGCCGGTGTAATTGACAACACCCCACTCGACGAAGTCAGGAATCCACGGCGCCACGGTGTAGCCATGGCTTTGGAAGTAACCCTTCAGGCCCAGGTAGTCGCTGTATGGCAGGAAGCCGTAGTCGACGCTGCCCGAGCGCAAGGCGTCAACCTCAGCGGTGTCGCTTGCGTAGCTCTCGATGATCACCTGGTGCAGATGCGGCTTGCCAGGTCCGGTGTACTTCGGATTGGCGGTGAGAACTACGCGCGAGGTGGTCGGGTCGTAACTGGTCAGAGTCCAGGCGCCGTCGACGGACTTCCAGAGCGGGTTGGACCCGTAGGTGGAGAGCGTCTGGGACTGCTTGGTGAGAAAGTTGAAGACCGCCTTCGCGCCCGCGGTGGTGGAGGCGTAGTCGCCGACCGGGCCTGTTAGCGATGTACGGTCCCAGGTCTGAGCGGGGAGCGGGATGATGTTGGTGAGTTCGTTGTCCGCCACCCACTGCTGGGAGTAGGACCCGTTCAAATGAATCACGAACCGGGTCGGGCTCACGTAGTCGACGCTGGTGATGTTGTCAGGGAAGTTGCCTGGAACATAGCTCGCCACGCTGGTCTTGTTGGCATCAAAGAGCTGGAAGAAGAACTGGATGTCCTTGGTGGTCACCGGCGTGCCGTCCGACCACTTCCAGCCCGGCTTGAGATTGACCGTCACCACCGAGTTGTTGTTCGAGAAGACTGGAGCGTAGGCAATGCTCTGCGCCTCGTTGACAATCGGCTGCGTGCCGGCGCCGGTCTCGTACAGCGGCGCCCAAAGGCTGTACTCGATCGCCTGCTGATACTCCGTCCAGCTCACCTCATTGGGGAGCGGGAAGATCCACTTGAAATAGTTGGCCCCAAAGGCGTACGTCGCGGTGCCACCGTTGGTGGCAGCGCCCGACGAGCCCGATGAGGAAGCGGATCCCGCGGACCCGCATGCACTTAAGACGAGCGCGCCAGCGGCAGCGCCTGCCACCGCTTTGGCAATGCGCCGATACAGACCAGATCTGGCCAAGGTACCCCCAATGGCTTACGTAACCCCCGAGGCTCCTTACCGCCAGCGAGTTAACTAATTATCTACGTTTTCTCGTGGCGCGCAAGGGGATCAGGTTTCTTTAACGTTAATTTCAGCGTCTTCACAGAAAACCGGGCGACCGGACCCACGGAGGGTGCCACCCTGCCCTCGGTCAGTTTCCTTGCCGCGGAGGCTCGCCTTCGCTCTGGTTGCGCCTAAGCGCGGCAAAGCCGGAGATCATCGCCGTGAGCCCCATCTCGAAGGCGATATTGGCGCGTGCGCTGTCGATGGGACGGGTGGCTTCGTACAGCAGCGGGACTTGCTCTCGCAGATGCTCGGGGTCGATCATGACCTCCGGTGCCACCATATCCAGCGCCGAACCCAATATGAAGCTCTCAATCGCCGTGATGATGGGCACGCAGTCGCGCACTGCCCATCCCGAACGGGTGAGGCCGGCGATGATTGCCTCGTAGGTGTGCAACACGATGGGCGTGCGGATAGGTCGAGTGGCCAGGAGCCCAATGGTGTTGGGATGCATCGCGAACGCGTCCCGGTATGAACGCGCCCATTGGCGCAACGCCTCATCCCAGGGGGTGGTCGCGAAGTCGGGGGCCTCGATCGGGGCGGTCACGACCTCCCGGATCATGTCGACCAGGTCTTCCTTGGATTGGATGTGGTTGTACAGCGATGAAGTTTTTACTCCCAGAACGCTGGCGACCCTGGCGAGGGTGAACTCGTCGACTCCCTCCTCGTCGAGAATGTCGATTGCAGCCCTAGCGATGCCCGGGCGCGAGAGAATCGCGACCTTTGGCCTTCCCATATGAGATTCCCCCCGGGCTCCCGGAGAACGGTCGGAACGCGGGCGGCGAAGCGCTCCATTTCGCCCGAAGCCCGAACCGTCTCCGTGCAAGGCTAACAGTGAGGCCCACGCTAGTTCGAAGCACACTGAATGCCGCGCCCGGAACAGTGGAGATCGCCGCAACAGCACATAAGGCACGACGGAGGCGGACGCGGCACCATTTCGACGGTGCTTTACGGCCCGGAGCTCCACACGAACTCCCTCGGCATTGAAAATGACCTGGCACCTTTGGACCAGGATCGGGGCTTTGGCCTTTCACTTACCGCGCAGTGGGCGGTGCCCGCGGCGCCCTCCGCGTTGGCGGAGGCTCACCGCGAGTCCGGCCCACTAGGTCAGAAGCGGAAGGAGCCAACCAACTCGTCCAGCTTGCAGGCGAGATCTGCGAGCTCACCTGCCGAGCGCCTGACATCCATGGCGCCGCCACTAGTCCTGTCCGCGACCGAAGCCACATCCGCGACACGGTCGGCGATCTCGCCGGATCCAGTGGCCGCCTCGGTCACGTTGCGGCCGATCTCGTTCGTGGTCGCAGTCTGCTCCTCGACGGCCGACGCGATGGTCATCTGTGCTCCGCTGATGCTCTCCATGATCGCCGTGATCTCCTCGATCGCCGAGGTCGCGTCACGCGAGTCGCCTTGGATTGCAGATATCCGGGCGGAGATGTCGCCGGTGGCGGCGGCGGTGGCCTTCGCGAGTTCCTTGACCTCCCCCGCAACCACTGCGAAACCCTTGCCCGCCTCGCCGGCCCGGGCCGCCTCAATTGCGGCATTGAGCGCCAACAGATTGGTCTGCTCGGCCACCGCGGTGATCACCTGGACCACCTCACCGATCTGTACCGTTGAATGGGCGAGGCGGGCAACCACCTCGCCGGTGGAGCCGGCAACGTCGAGCCCGTGGCGAGCAACGTCAGTGGCACTGGAGGCGGAGGCCGCAATCTCGGCGATGGAGGCCGACATCTCCTCGGCCCCGGCGGCAACGGTTTCGAGACGCTCAGACACGTTGCGCGCGGCGGTTGTCGCCGCCCCCGCCTGACCCGCGGTCTCCTCGGCGCTTCCAACCATCTCCGTCGACACCGCAGACAAGGTGCCCGACGCCTCGGAGAGAGCTCCCGCGTGACGTCCTATCGCGCTGATTGCCTCTCGAAGTCGTCCCAAAGCCTCGTCCAATGCTCGGGCCATGCGGCCGATCTCGTCATTGGAGGCAACTCTGACCTGCGCGGTCAGGTCTCCGGTGGCAACGCGTTCAAGTATGCGGACCGTCTCGCTAAGCGGACGGGTGATCCCGATGATGATCGTCAGGGCTGCGGCGACGGCGATCACCACCGCCAACGCGCCGACGAGAAGCATGGCGGTGCCCATACCGCCGGCGGAGTTCGTCGCCGCCAGTGCGCGCAGGTGGCTCTGCTGCGCGAGGTTGGCGGAAACCTGTTCGATTCGACTGAGGATGGGACCCTCGTTTAGTGCTCCCACTAGAACCAGCGCATGCGCCTCCGCGGAAACGCCACCTGCGGCGAACAGGCGGTTGATCGTCTGGCACTGCTCCACATAAGCCAGCTCCCCCTTGCGAGCCGCACCAAGGAGGGCACGGTCAGACCCACTCAGCGATCCGGCGGCCAGGGAAAAATAGTCACGAGAGAATTGGCTGCCGGCACCGGCGAGCTTGGCAAGGTCCGCTGCCGATGCAACGCGGCCGCTGTAATCGGCGGCCACCGAGTTCTCCGCCCACGCCACGGTCAGGAAGTCCGCCCTCAAGGAGGCAATCCCCTGCATCTCCCGTAGGAGCTGGTCGTCCGAGCGCGCCGAGGTCCCCCACGAGGTCGCCGAACTCCAGCCGAGGATGGTAACCACCAGCAGCAGCGCCACCAGCACACCGAAACCGACCCCCAACCTGGTTGCGACCTTCAGGTTGCCGAGCGCCATGCGGCGGCGGCGCCTGATCGGAGACTCCGTGCGCCAGTTTGACGGTGAAGGCTGGCGGTGGTCATCGAAGTCGGCACCCGCCAGATACGAGGCCGCGCCGCCCGCCGTGGCAGTGTGGCGCTGCCTGGGCAATATCGGGGTTGTGGTGTTGGTTGCAGTCACGGACCCTCATTCGGCAGCGAATGAGCGATCCTTGATTGGAGTTTCGTATTTAATTTGGCCTCTTCAGCCCTAAGCATTCCCAACCCCGCCGGCGGGTGTCGGCCATCCACATTGACCTGGGGTTGCTCAGCAACGGGCGCGCTCGACAGCAGGAGGAAACGGCGTAGCGCACCGGGCCGAACCCTGGCTACTGCTGCGACTCCTTGCCTGGAAAAACACGCTCCCCGCAATGAGGAACGCGGCTCACGTAACGGGCGAAATGTAGAGCTTCCTCAGCGGCTCGAACACGGTCCAAATCGTTCTGTCGCCGGCGCGAAGGTGTACAACCGCGCCCACCTCCAGGTCAAGGACTTCGCCGTCATCGAACTCGACCCTGCCCCGGCCGCCGACGACGAGAAATATCTCCTCGGACTCGACGTCGCGCACCGTGCCGGGGGTCATCTCCCACAGACCGATTTCGACGCCGCCGATTGCGGCAAGCTCGGCACTGGCGGCCGACGGGTTGCCCTCCAGGACCTCTTCTCCGGCATCCGAAGAGATGCCGAGCAATGCCCCGAAAGTGTCAACCGCGATCAAGCGACGGCTCACGACCCCCACCCCAGGCACGCCAAAGAGGGGATCGATCTCCACTCGTCCTCAAAGTGCTGCGTCGCAAACACCCATCCCCCTCGTCGATGCGATGGTCGCCGGCCATCCCGTCGCTCGCCCGGCATTGGTCGCCCAACCATCTTCGGCAGATCTTGCATCCCATGCACGCTAGCCCGGGCACCGGTGCCATCGGACGAATGACCTTGTGCAAAGGCGGTGGGGCCACAGGGGTGGTCGGCCCCGATTTGCGGACTTCAGACACCATCCGATGCAATGGCACGCGCAGCCCGTGAGGGTCCTAACGCTCCGGAGGTGGCGGCTAAGGTGACCCGATCAGGCCGCCTTGCGCAACGAACTGCTCCTGCCGACATCGAAGCCGACATGCCAATTGACGCTCGAATACACGCGACTTGAGTGTTGGTGGACAGATCTGCAGGGGCCACGGAAACAACCACCGGCACGTGGGAGTCCGGCTTGCGCAGCATCGCCACAGCCCCGAAGAGTAGTGACCACTGGATTCGGGCTTCCAGACGTGCATACGCGGTAGACAACCTCCCCTCAGGCAACTTGACGCCGCCGAAGGGAAAGCAGCGAACGCACTCCCGCAAGGATCATCAGCAGCATAACGATCGCCCAAGCTGCGAGACCTACGTAGACC
Organism: Actinomycetes bacterium; assembly: GCA_021847985.1. Lineage (GTDB taxonomy): Bacteria > Actinomycetota > Acidimicrobiia > Acidimicrobiales > Acidimicrobiaceae > Acidithrix. The sequence goes on from JAJZNF010000255.1 coordinate 12,958, forward strand.
CAGACCTTGGCGATGCTCACGAGGAACCCGATATTCACCGACTTTCCCAACGTATAGGAGGCCACGGCGTACATGCCCAAGGGAAACACGGCGCTCCACAGACGTGAATCGTAGAAGCCCGAGTAGTGCTCCGAGAAATGGCGCCATATGCCAAAGATGACCAGAAGTGGGATCCACCAAGTCCCGAAGGCCCAAAGGATGATTGAGAGTCCAACCAATATGGGGTGCATCTCCGTGAGCAGCACGGA
>JAJZNF010000135.1 GCA_021847985.1 Actinomycetes bacterium
TGGCGGAGCTGCGCGGCGCGCTGCGCTTGGATGTGCCCCTGCTAGACAGCGTCACACCTCCCACGGTACCAGTTCCATGCCTCCGGCGAGAGGCGGAATTACAGCCTTGTCACCAACGCTACCCCGAGGCCGGGGTGCGCCGGGCTGCGCCGCTTTAGATCTCCGTGACGACGGGAACCACCATGGGCCGCATCTTGGTGCGCTTCTCGATCAGCTTCGCTGTCGTCTTGCGTATGTGGCGCGCAACCGTCTCGGAGTCCGGCGCGCCCTCCGCCACCGCGGTCCCAATGGCGTGCAGGACAGCGTCTCCCAGCTCCGTGAGGAGCTCCTCGACCATCTCGTGCTCGTCGTCGGCGTGGTGCGCCCATCCGCGCGTGATGATCTCCGGACCGGTGATGACGGTCCCGCTTCCCGCCTCCAGGGCGACCACCACTATGACAACGCCCTCCGAGGCGAGCGTTCTGCGATCGCGCAGCACGCCCTTGGAGATTCCTCCCACCGCTCCGTCCACGTAGAGGTAGTTGGCACTGACCCTGCCCCGCTTGGCGAGAACGCCTTCGCCGATCTCGACCACGTCGCCGTCAAGGGCCACTATCACCTGGTCCTCGTCCATTCCCATCTCCACGGCAAGCGCCGCGTGACTGGAGAGGTGGCGGAACTCGCCGTGCACGGGAATGAAGGATTCGGGCTGGCAGACCGAGTGCATCAGGCGCAACTCGTCCCGCTTGGCGTGCCCCGAGGTGTGCACTCTGGCGATACCCGCATGTATCACCTCCGCCCCGCGCCGATGCAGGCCGTTGATGACCTTGCCCACAGCGGATTCGTTGCCGGGGATGATGTCGGCAGAGATGATCACCACGTCGCGGTTGGAGAGCTTGAGGAAGCGGTTCTCGTTGGCCGCCATCAGGCTGAGAGCCGAGAGCGGCTCGCCCTGGCTGCCCGTGGAGATGACGCAGACCTTGCCGTCCGGATACTGGGAGACAGTCTCGATGTCGGCCAAGTGATGCTCGGCGATGTCCAGGAGGCCCAGGTTGCGGGCCAAGGCGATGTTGCGCCCCATGGAACGGCCCAGCGGAAAGATCATCCTCCCCGAGTCGATTGCCGCATCGGCTATCTGCTGGATCCGGTGGATGTGCGAGGCGAAGCAGGTGACGACCACCCTCTTGTCCCTGTATCGCGGCATTATCTGGTCCAGCACCTCCCCAACGCTGGACTCGGATTGGGAGTGTCCCTCCTCCTCGGCGTTGGTGGAATCCCCCATCAGCAGCCGGATGCCTTCGGTCCTGGCAATTTGGGCCAGCCTGCCGATATCAGGAAGGCGGCCGTCGACCGGGCTCAGGTCGAGCTTGAAATCGCCACTGTGCACGATGGTGCCAACCCGGGTGCGGATGGCCAGCGCGTGCGCGTCGGGAACCGAATGGGTGACGGGAATGAACTCGACACTGAAACCTCCCGCCTGTACCACGTCGCCATCCTGGACGGGAACCATGTCCGCGCGGCCCAGGAGCCCCGCCTCCTCGATGCGGGAGCGCGCCAGGGAGAGGGCCAGCTGGGATCCCCAGATCTTCAGTGGCATCTCTCGCAACAGGTACGGGAGCGCGCCGATGTGATCCTCGTGGCCGTGCGTGACGGCTACACCAATGACCTTGTCGGCATTCTCCTGCAGGTATTCGAAATCGGGAAGGATCAGATCTATGCCGGGCGTCTCCAGCGTGGGAAACATCAGCCCGCAGTCGATGATCAGTATTTCACCGTCGAGTTCGAGGGCGGCGCAGTTCCTGCCGATCTCGCCCAGGCCGCCCAGGAAGACGACCTTGAGGTTCTCGCCGGATTTGTTTTCGTTGGAAGGGCTCAATAGGACACCTTTATGTCGAGCTCCGCGCCCGCATCCACCAGTCCCGCGAGGACTCCGGCCGCTTTCTCGGCCAGCCAGTCGGGTCCCTTGCCCAGAGGCAGGCGGCAGTCCCCCGCCACATGCCCGAGCAGGGACATCATCGCCTTGGTGGGAATCGGATTGGGAGCTGCTTCAGAAGTTTCGAAGTTGTAGGAGGGCACCAGGACACGGTTGATCTCGGCCGCCCGCGCGACGTCGCCGGCGAAGAAGCTCTCCACCATCGCCGCAAAGAAGGGGGTGGCCCAGTGCGTGGCAACGCCGATGACACCCACCGCACCGATGGATAGGAGCGGCAAGGTAAGCGAGTCGTCACCCGAATAGACGTCGAATCCCCGCTTTGCCAGGCCAAGGAGCTCGGCGGTCGCCGCCGGGCTGCCCGCCGCATCCTTTAGAGCGACCAGATTGGGCAGCTCATTGGCCAGTGCGACGATCGTGTCGGCCGCCACCTTGCGCCCGGTGCGCACCGGTATGTCGTACAGGACCACGGGGAGCTTGGTCGCGCCCGCCACCGCACGGAAATGCCCGGCCATGCCCGACTGGGCGGGACGGTTGTAATAGGGCGCCACCGCCAGGATTCCGGCGGCTCCTGCGCGCTCGGCGGAGGCTGTCATGTGCACGGAGTGCGCGGTGTCGTTACTTCCCGATCCCGCGAGCACCGGTATGGTCACCGCAGCCGCCACCGACTCCCAGATGGCTATCTTCTCGTCGTCGGTGAGCGTGGAAGCCTCGCCGGTCGTTCCGGTCAAGACCAGGGCGGTGTTGCCCTGGGCCTGCAGGAAGCGGGCGATCCCCACCGTCTTGTCGACGTCGAGGGCGCCCTCGTCGTCAAAGGCCGTCACCATGGCAGTGATGACCGGGCCGAACAGGTCGGCGGCAGTTCCCATTGTGCCCTCCAGGTCTTTCCGATGAACGGAGTTCAGAAGCGTAGCCTGGCATCCACGATAGGGTCGAGACCCACGGTCACGCCAGGAAAGTCACGGATCGCCTTCACCGCCATCAGCACCCCGGGCATGAACGAACTCCGGTCGTACGAGTCGTGTCGGATTGTCAGGGTCTGTCCGGTGGTGCCCAGCACCACCTCCTGGTGCGCCATCATCCCCTTGATTCGCAGCGAGTGCACGCGCACGCCTCCCGGTAGCTCGTACCCTCGCGCGCCCTCAAGCGAGGAGGTGGTGGGATCCGCCAGCAACGGCTCCCCCCGGCGCGCCTCCACCATCCGCTTGGCGGTGGCAAGCGCGGTTCCGCTGGGAGCGTCAACCTTGTTCTCGTGATGGAGCTCCACGACTTCGATCGTCTCGAAGAACGGAGCGGCCATCGCCGCGAACTTCATCATCAGCACCGCGCCGACGGCGAAATTCGCCGCCACGATGCAGTTAGCCGAGGAATTGGCAAAAGCCTCCTGGATCCTGGCCATCTCGTGCTCGCTGATGCCGGTGGTGCCGACGACCGCATGAATCCCGGCGCCGGCGCAGTACAGAGCATTGGCCACCGCGGCCTCGGCGCGGGTGAAGTCCACCGCAACGTCGATGCTCCCCGGGGCGAGTCCCTCCGGGGAGGAGATGATCTGCATGCCCGTTCCGTTGATACCGGTCGCCTGGGCCAGATCGATTCCGGTGAGGCGGGGGTCGAGGGCGGCGGAGAGCACCAGCTCCGGGTCGTCCATGACGGCCCGACAGACAGTCCTGCCCATCTTGCCGCCGGCTCCGAAGACCGCTACCCTCGTCTCAGCCATCTCGCCCCCATGCCTCGAACCAATTCATGCCCCGGAGGGGCGCTCAGGCGGCTAGCGCCGTCCCTCGCGCCGCGGCCGATTGCGGCGCGGACGCGCGGAGCGTGCCTCGCCACGGCCGCCGTCGGCGCCGGGACCGAGATCGCCATACTCCTCGAGCAACTCGTTCTCGAAGGCGTCCTCGAACGAAACGACGTCTTCGCCCGTCTCGGGCGCCTCCTCGCCGTCTTCGGACTCGGCCTCGCCGGCCTCCTTGACCAGCGAGAGGGAAAGCTTTCCGGCCGGATCGATGTCATCCACCACGACCGTGAGCTCTTGGCCGAGCATCAGGACGTCCTCGACCCTGTCGATTCGCTTCCCGCCCCCGATCTTGGAGATGTGGAGCAGGCCGTCACGTCCGGGAAGGATGTTCACGAAGGCGCCGAACTTGGCGATCCCAACAACCTTGCCGGTGTAGATCGCGCCGACCTCGGCGCTCGGCGGGTTGAGGATGAGCTCGATACGCTGACGGGCCGCCTCCACCGCCTCGGTCTCCTTGCCCCCGATTGTGACGGTGGCGATGCCCTCGGCCTCGTCCAGGCTGATGTCGGTGCCGGTCTCCTGCTGGATGGCGTTGATGACCTTGCCCTTCGGGCCGATCACTTCGCCCATCTTGTCCAGCGGGATCTCGAAGGTGACGATCTTGGGAGCGTTGCGGCTCAACTCCGGACGCGGTGCGGCGATGGCCGAATGCAGCACGTCCAGAACGGTGAGCCGAGCGGTCTTGGCCTGGGAGAGCGCCTGGGCCAGCACGTTGGCCGGAATCCCATCGATCTTGGTGTCGAGCTGCAGCGCGGTGACGAAGTCCGCCGTGCCCGCGACCTTGAAGTCCATGTCGCCAAAGAAGTCCTCGTCACCAAGAATGTCGGTGAGGGTCCGGTAGACGCCTTCGTGGTAGACGAGGCCCATGGCGATGCCCGCTACAGGCGCCTTGATCGGGACACCCGCATCCATCAGCGAGAGAGTCGAGCCGCAGACTGAGGCCATCGAGCTCGAGCCGTTGGAGGCGAGCACCTCGGAGACGAGGCGCAGGGTGTAGGGGAATTCCTCGTGCTTGGGTATGACCGGGACGAGCGCCCTCTCTGCAAGCAAACCGTGGCCGATCTCGCGACGCTTGGGTCCACGCATGAAGCCGGGCTCGCCGGTGGAGAAGGGCGGGAAGTTGTAGTGGTGCATGTAGCGCTTGAACTCGTCCACGCCCAGGTTGTCGAGCATCTGGTTCATCTTGGGCATGCCCAGGGTGCAGACGTTGAGAACCTGTGTCTCTCCACGCTGGAAGAGGCCCGAGCCGTGCACGGTCGGGATCAGTCCCACCTCGGCGGAGAGGGGGCGGATGGTGGTGAGGTCACGGCCGTCGATACGAACGCCCTCGTTGACGATGCGCTCGCGGATGACACGCTTGGTCAGCTTGCGAAGCACGTGGGCGATCTGCTGCCCGGCGCCCGGGAACTCGTCGGCCAGGGCTGCGTTGACCTTGGCGGCCACGGCGTCGTTGGCGGCGTGACGCTCGGCCTTGGATGATATGGCGTTTGCGGCGCGCAGCTCCTCCAGGGCCAGCTCCTCCACACGGGCTGCCAGCTCGGGGGTGTAGTCGCTCACCGAGATGTACTGCATGGGCTCGATCTGTCCGGCCGCCGCCGCCAGCTCACGCTGAAGGGCGATGGACTCGCGAATCCATCCCTTGGCCAGCTCCAGGCCCTCGGCGATGACCTCCTCGGTCACCTTGGGCGCTCCGCCCTCGTAGTTCTCCCACGAGGACTCGGTTCCGCCGGCCTCTACCATGATGATGCCGATGTCGCCGGTGTTGGGGCCCTCGGTCACCTCGCGGCCCGCAACCACCAGCTCGAAGGAGGACGAATCACCCTCCTGGTAGGTGGGGTGAGGGGTCCACTGGCCCTCGGCGGAGTAGGCGATGCGCACCGCGCCGACCGGGCCCTGGAAAGGGATGCCCGAGATCATCAGCGCCGCGGACGCGGCGTTGATGGCCAGCACGTCGTATGGATTCTCCTGGTCGGCCCCGAGAATCGTGCCCACGATGTGAACCTCGTGCCGGAAGTCGGAGGGGAAGCAGGGGCGTAGCGGCCTGTCGATCAGGCGCGCCGCCAGGACTGCGAAGTCGGTGGCGCGACCCTCACGACGGAAGAAGGAGCCCGGTATCTTGCCGGCGGCGTACATGCGCTCCTCGATATCCACGGTGAGCGGGAAGAAGTCGATGCCCTCGCGCACGCCCTTTGCAGCAACGGCAGTGGCGAGAACCATGGTGTCGCCGAGCCTTCCGACAACGGCTCCACCCGCCAAGGGTGCAAGCTTGCCGGTCTCGAAGGAGATGGTCTTGTCGGTGCCGGAAATGGCACGCTCGACCTTGATTGGGTTTGTCATGTTTCCTCAGGTTGACGTGCGCCTGGGCCACGTGGGCAAGGCGCTTGAACAGTTCTGTGAAACGCCCGTGTGGTTGCAGCCCGGCCCTATCGGCTTTCCCTGCAGTTCCCAGTTGAGCATGTCTCGGAATCCCTAGGCATGCTCAACTGGCAGCTGCAGAAGCAAAACGGTGCGACTTCGCACAAAGCGGAAAGCCACGCCAGCAAGCGCACGATGCGTTCCTGGCCAGCTTAGCCGCCGTATGCCGTGTTGTGGGCCGATAGCCCCGTCCATGCAATGGACGGGGCCCGACGCCGACCGTGAGGTCGAGCGTCGGGCCCCGCCGGGGACAGGCGGACCGCTCTGGCGCCGGGTCCGCCTTATGAGTGCCGCTATGAGCCTTCAGATGCCAACCGGTTCGCGGCGGCGTTGGCGACCGCGGCCTCGCTCTCCTCGGTGCGGCGCCCTGAGGCGACGCCCGCGTAGTAGAAGATCAACCCGGCGACCGCGACGACGACCAGGTCGAGCGGATACTCGATCAAGCCCTTGCCGTGGTTGTAGGGCGACCCGAACGCAGCCGAACCGAAGTAGGTCATGGCAAGCAGGAAGAGCAGGTAGAGCACCAGCCAGGCCGCGCTCTTCATCGATGCCCCGTCCACCTTGACCAGGCTCGTGTTCGGGCGCGATGCGACGATCGCATAGATGATGCTTCCGCCCAGGATCGCCACTACCAGCTTCCAGTCGATCGACCATCCGGTCCAGTAGATGATCAAGGTGCCGATCACGAAGGCGAGCGGCGAGATCACGGGCATGCCGCCCAGCCGGAAAGGCCTATGAGCGTCGTCGTGGGTCTTCCTCAGCACCGAGGCCGAGATGGGTCCGATCATATAGGTGAAGACCGTCGCGGCCGAGATCACTCCGACCAGGCTCTGCCAGGTCGGGAAAGGCAGGAGCGCCAGGATCCCGACGATCAGCGTGGCAACCAGGCCGAGGAAAGGCACCGACGAGCGCGCATTCAACTTCCTGAACACCGGATGCAGGTACTTGTTGTTTGCCAGCGCATACACAACGCGCGCGGTGGAGGCAAGGTATACGTTGCCCGTGCCCGCTGGCGAAAGCACCGCGTCCGCATAGAGCAGCGTCGCCAGCCATCCCAGACCAAGCGCGCTTGCCACTTGGGCAAACGGTCCGCTGAAGCTCAACGCGGCCCAACCCTTGGTCAGGTCCGTGGCCGGCACACCGATGATGAAGACGACCTGCAGCATCGCATAGAGCACGATGGCGATCGCGATCGCGGTGATGATCGCACGCGGGGCATCGCGCTGAGGATTGCGCGCTTCGCCTGCCAGGTCGACCGCCTGCCGGAAGCCCAGGTAGGCGAAGACGACTCCGGAGAGTGCCACCGCCTTAAGGACTCCGGTGATGCCGTACGGCGCGAAGCCGCTCGGGATCGACGCGGAGGTGGCGTGATAGCTGAGGTTGCTCCAGTGCGGCGCCACGAACAGGAAAACGAGCACCGTAAGCGTGGGCATGATGAACTTGATCGAGGTCACTACGGTATTCGTCTTGGCAAACGCCTTGACGCCGTAGTAGTTGATCAGGAAGAAGATCACCAGGAGTACAGCCTCGGCCACGAAGCGCGCCAGAGTGCTGCTCGAGAAGCCCGGGATGTAGTGCTCCGAATACTGGATCACGGCTTCGGCTTCGATGGCGGGGACTGTGGCATAGGCGATGAACGCCGCCCAGCCCATCATGAAACCCGTCAAGGAGCCATGGGTAAAGTGCGGATAACGGGCTATGCCGCCCGCCTCCGGGATCATCCCGGAAAGCTCGGCATAGACCAGGCCTATCAGAGCCACGGCAACGCCGCCGATCAGCCAGGAGACAATAGCCGCCGGCCCGGCATCATTGGCCGCGTAAAGCACGCCGAAGAGCCACCCCGACCCGATGATCGCACCCAGGCCCGCCATGGTCAGGTCGAGGCGCGACATCTCTTTCTTCAGGCCGACTTGGCTCCCCACTTCTGATTTCATAGTCAATTCCTTCCCGGCGGACTCCCCAGGACCGCCGAGCCAAAAAAATACCACCCGGGAAGTGACTCATGGGTTCGCAAAGTCATGGTTATTGCGAGATTTAACAGAGATTCGCACTTAAACGCAAAAACCCGGGCGCTCAAGCCCGGGTTCCGTTTGCCGGAGGGAACCTTAGCGACGGATCCCGAGGCGCGCTATGAGGGTACGGTAGCGCTCGACATCCTGATCCCGAAGGTAGTCGAGAAGGCGGCGGCGCTGGCCGATCAGCATCATCAGTCCACGGCGGGTGTGGTGGTCACCCTTGTGGGTGCGCAGGTGCTCGGTCAAATTGGAGATGCGGGCGCTAAGCAGCGCAACCTGGACCTCGGGTGTCCCGGTGTCGCTCTCGTTCTTCCCGTACTCTGCGATTATCGCCTTCTTGTCAATCATTTCCAACCTTAAGCGTCGCGTCCTGGAGGCGCACTTGCCGATACGGAGAGAACATCTTAGAGCCTGCCAGCGATTCTGCTACCGCCACTGCTCTCTCACCATCGCGACGTCGCGCTCGATCTGGGCCAGCAGATCGGAACTGGTGGAGAAGGCCTCCTGCACGCGGAGGAACCGCTGGAAGCCGACGGATATCTCTCGGCCATAGAGATCGCCCGCGAAGTCGAGGACGAAGGCCTCTATGAGCCTGTCCCCCCCTTGCGGATAGTAGGTCGGCCTGGTCCCCACCGAGATCGCGGCGGCCGCCTTGGTGAGCCCGAAACGGACCCAACCCGCGTATACGCCGTCGGCCGGCAAGAGCCTGGCCGGTGAGTAGGCGACGTTGGCGGTAGGAAAGCCGAGCTCGACTCCCCCTCGCCCGTCTCCCGAGTTGACCAACCCCGTGATGAAGAAGTCCCGGCCCAGGAGCTCGTTGCCGAGCTCCACCTCGCCCTTGGCGATCAGGCTGCGGATCAGGGTCGAGGAGATTACGACCTCGACACCATCGTCGTCGCGGCCGAGCGCCTTGCGCACCCTGGCGGCCTGCCTCCCGTCCGTCATCACGAAGGGGTCCGCCTCGACAACGAATCCGAGGGTGGTCCCCAGCGACCTGAGCAGATCCACGTCACCGGCGCGCCGGTGGCCGAAGCGAAAGTCGGGTCCGACAACCACGGCCTTGGCTCCAAGCTCTTCCACGAGCGTGGATCTCACGAAGTCCTCCGCAGACTCGTTGGCGCGAGCCTGGTCGAACTCCACCAGGTAGCAGAAGTCCACACCCGCCTCCTCGAACAAGGAAAGGCGCTCCTCGAACGAGTTGATCAGCTTGGGCGCGCTCTCGGGCCGGACGATCTGGGCCGGGTGGGGATGGAAGGTGACGGCCACCGATGGGATACCCATCGATGCTCCGAACTCGATGGCGCGGCTGAGAAGATGGCGATGACCCTTGTGCACCCCGTCGAAGGTTCCGATGGTGATCGCCGAGGCGGAGAGCGGCAGCTGCCTGGCCGGCGTAATTACCTTCATCTGCCCTCGAATTCCCTGTTCCAGACTTTGCTTTCCACCGCTAGATCCTAATGGGGCCGGAAAGTCCACCCATGGTGGAGCGGCTCAGCCGGCAAGCACCATCTCGGCCACCAGGCTGCCCGAGCGCATCCGATAGACGCCCACGGGTTCCTGGGTGCCAAGCTCCGACCACTTCCGCGGAGCCCCAGGGAACAGGGCAGCCAAGGCTCCCTCGTCCGTCTCCTCCAGGCGCGCGGCGGCAGCCGGCACCGGATGGCCGTGCCGTGCCGCCTCCAGAGCCGCTCCGTCGATGAAGCCGATGGCGAAGCCTTCCAGCACCCGGCCGAGCGGAAGCAGGCGCGCCGGCGAGAAGTCCTCGAGCGGCACCGCCTCCGCATCCGAAAAGCCGTCCGAATAGGTTCGGCGCAGTTCGCTGAGATGACCGACCGTGCCAAGACGTTCGGCGATGGCCTCCCCCAAGGAGCGCACGTAGGTGCCACGGGAGCACTCGACCTCCAGGTGCAGCGCATTGCCGCCGCCCGCGGCGGCAATGCGGAGAGCGAAGATCTCCACCTCAACGGGAGCGAGGTCGGGAGTCTCGCCCCGGCGCGCCAGGTCGTGGGCGCGCACCCCGGCGATCTTCTTGGCCGAAAATGCGGGGGGCGTCTGCAGTTGCTTGCCGGTCAGGGTTTGAGTGAGCCCCTCGAGCACCTGCCCATCCAGGGGCGGCACTGGCTTGGTTGCCACGATCTCTCCGGTCGCGTCCAGAGTGTCGGTGCCCGTACCGAGCCGGAGAATCGCACTATAGCGCTTGCGATCGCCGGTAATCAGGGGTATGAGGCGCGTAGCACGGCCCACCGCCACCACCAGGACGCCGGTCGCAAATGGGTCGAGGGTGCCGGTATGGCCGGCGCGCTTGGTGCCGAGCGCGCGACGGATCCGCGACAGTGCCGCATTCGATGTCAGCCCCGCAGGCTTGTCGACCACGGCCAAGCCGAAGATGCCGGCTTCGGGCACCGGCTCAGTCCTGCCCGGAGCCGCTCTCCTCCGTATGGAGGGAGCGGATGATGGCCTCGATACGGGTGCCGGACAGGATGGCCGGGTCCGGAGAGAATTCAAGCTGAGGAGTTCGCTTCATGCGCACATGGCGGCCTATCTCCGCTTGGAGGCGGCCCCTGTTCTCCCCCAGCCAGTGCTCCAGGTTTTCAGAGATGTGGTCCAGGTAGACACGAGCGCGCCTCAGGTCGGGGTCGACCACGACGGAGGTCACCGTCGCCACGTCCTCGGCCGCCGGCGGCTCGTAGAGGCGTTCGATGGCTCGGGCCAGCACCCGCTGAACCTCGGCCGAGACTCGCTCGGTGCGGGGATAGGAGGGATGGCCAAAAGAATGCTTCTGCATGTTCTTGAATGTCAGTGCGGGAGTCCGGATCAGGTCCGGGGGATCTCCCGCTCCTCGAAGGTCTCGATGATATCGCCGGAGTGAAGGTCCTGGAAGTCCGAGAGGCCGATACCACACTCGAACCCGGCCTGGACCTCGCGCACGTCGTCCTTGAAGCGGCGCAGCGAGGAGATGGAACCCTTCCAGATGATCACTCCGTCACGCAGGAAGCGCACCTTGGAGCCGCGGGTGATGGTGCCGCTCTGCACGTAGCAGCCCGCCACCGCGCCGACGCGGGGAACGCGAAAGATCTCGCGAACCTCGGCCTCGCCCGTGACAACCTCTTCGTACTCGGGTTCCAGGATGCCGACCATTGCGGCCTCGATGTCCTCGAGCATCTTGTAAATGATCTCGTAGGTGCGGATCTCGACGTGGTGCGCCTCGGCCGCCTCTCGTGCCCGGCGATCGGGACGCACGTTGAAGCCGATGATCAGTGCCTTGGACGCGGCGCCCAGGGAGACGTCGTACTCGGTGATCCCACCGACTGCGCGGTGGATGATCGAAAGCTTGACCTCGGGCCGCTCCAGCTTGCGCAGGCTCTCGGTAACCGCCTCGAGCGAGCCTTGGACGTCCGCCTTGATGATGACGTTCAGCGTCGCGACCTCGCCGCGCTTTATCTGCTCGAAGATGTCCTCCAGCTTGGCTCCAGGAGCCGCGCCCGCCTGAGCGCTCAGGCCGGCCAGGCGGATGCGCTGCTCGCGCAAGCCGCCGATCTGGCGAGCCACCGAAAGGTCGGTCACTTCACGGAACTCGTCGCCCGCGCTGGGAACCTCGGAAAAGCCCAACACCTGGACCGGCGTAGAAGGCTCGGCACTGGTTACGGTCTTGCCGCTCTCGTCCACGAGGGCCTTCACCCGACCGAAGGCGGGGCCGGCAATCAAAATGGAGCCGATCTTCAGCGTCCCTCTCTGGACCAAAACCGTTGCCACCGGGCCACGGCCGGGATCGAGGTTGGCCTCCAGTACGACGCCCTTGGCATGGCCGCGCGGCGTCGACTTGAGTTCCATGACGTCGGCCAGGATCACCAGGTGCTCGAGAAGGTCGTCCACGCCAAGGTTCTGCAGCGCTGAAACCTGCACCATGATGGTGTCGCCACCCCATGCCTCAGGAACCAGGCCGAGCTCGGAGAGCTGTTGCATGACGCGGTTCGGGTCGGCGTCGGGACGGTCGATCTTGTTTATGGCCACCACGATCGGAGCCCCCGCCGCCTTGGCGTGGTTGATTGCCTCGACGGTCTGGGGCATGACGCCGTCGTCGGCGGCCACCACCAGGACAACGATGTCGGTCACCTGGGCACCACGCGCTCGCATCGCCGTGAAGGCCTCGTGGCCCGGGGTGTCGATGAAGGTGACGAAGCGGTCTCCAACAGCGGCACGATAGGCGCCGATGTGCTGGGTGATGCCACCCGCCTCCTTCGCGACGACATTGGTCTCGCGGATGCGGTCCAGAAGCTTGGTCTTGCCGTGATCCACGTGGCCCATGACGGTAACGACCGGAGCACGCGGCTCGAGGTCATCCTCGGCGGCCACGTCATCCTCGGCAAAATGCTTGGCGTAGAGCTCCGCCTCCTGCTGCTGGCCGGGATCGACCAGTTTCACCTTGGCTCCCAGCTCGGCGGCGAAAAGCTCGATCGCCTCGTCGGAAAGCGTCTGGGTGGCGGTGACGGGCTCGCCCTGCAGAAGCAGGAAGCGGACCACGTCTCCGGCGGAGCGGTTCAGCTTGGGGCCGACCTCCTGCGCCGACGAGCCGCGCTCGATGATCACTTCGTAGTCGGGCACCGGCGCGTTGGAAGGCACGTAGGACGTGACTTGCGTCGGCTCCAGCTCCTCCATGTTCTTACGCGAGCGCCTCTTGGCGGGACGCTGCGGGGCACGGCCGCGGCCGCCTCCCGGAGCGCCTCGGCCGGCAAAGCCTCCGGCGGGGGGAACCGATGCACCGGCGCCGCGCGAGCCATAGGGCGCGCCTGACCCGGGTGCGCCACCCTGGCCTGCGCCACGCGGGGCGAAGCCGCCCTGGCGGGGTGCGAATCCACCGCCTTGGCCGGGAGCGCCTCCCGTACGGGGGCCCCACCTTGACCGGGCCGT